>JBGTUD010000137.1:0-7409 GCA_041939405.1 Sphingopyxis sp.
CTCGAAATCAAACTCCTCGATGCGGTTTCCCTTGGTGACGGCGACCCGGGTTTCTTCCCGGTGCCGCGCGTCGATCAACATGCGCGTGGTCATTGGTAACACTCCAAGCGCGCCGTGGCGCGCCATCAAAAAATCCCGCTGACCTTCCCGAAAGAAGGCCGCGGCGGATAAGGGTGAAATGAAAAAAATCGTTATTGCCGAAGGCGGCTTGCGTCCGGTCGTGGACGCGCATGCGGTCTTCCCGTCCCGCGACCGGGGCGAACGCGCCCGTGTCGGGATAAGAAGAGGACATGGCAAGCCTCATGCGGCATCAACCTGGTTAGCGGGGTGAGCGGGCGGGCAGGGCGGGCGTCTCGCGATCACCCCGACTGTCCGGTCAACCGGGTGGATTGACGGCAGGCGTGCCCTTCCCCGCATGTCCGGCGCCAAGGCGGCCATGTTCCGCGAATTTCGCGGACCAGGCCTTCCCCTCAAAAGGCCGGACGGCACCGGAAAGGACGCCGTCAGTGAAAGGGTGCTAGCATCGGCGCGAGCCAACGGCAACCACAACCGCTGTCAAAATGGGGATCGCGGCCGACTGTTGCAAGAATGTCATGGAGCGTTCGCATCGGCCTGTGCGCGCAAAGGCCGGCGGCGGGTGCGGGGTCATGCGGTTGCTAAGGGGCGATTCACCCTCGTCCGGCGCCGAAAGCCGCCCCATTTTTTTGAGAATAAGCGCTGGACCAGGGGGCGGGGCGGGCGGCATAGACGCGCCATGAGCCTGCTCGTCCTGCTTGGCCTGATGGCAATGCCGCCCGCAACCGGGGCAGCGGCCGATAGCCTGTGGGCCGAACCGCGGGAAGCACTTGCCTTTCGCGCGCAGCGGCCGACGAAGCGCTATAGCGTCACCGTCCCGATCGGTAAGCCGAAGCCTGCGGTGCCGCTGCCGCCGATCGAGGGCCCGGCCGACGATCGCCTGCCGCTCGTCGTGATCGACGCGGGGCATGGCGGGCACGATCCGGGCGCGATCTCGCCGCACAACGGCCGCCGCGAAAAGGATGTGACGCTCGCGATCGCGCGCGCGATCCGCGACGAACTCGTCGCCTCGCGCCGCGTTCGTGTCGCGCTGACCCGCGCCGACGACCGGTTTCTGATACTCGAAGAACGCTTTGGCATCGCACGGCGGCTGAAGGCCGATCTGTTCATTTCGATCCATGCCGATGCGGCGGAAAATCGGGAGGCGAGCGGCGCGTCGGTCTATACCTTGTCCGAAGTCGCCTCCGACCGCGAAGCGGCGCGGCTCGCGGCGCGCGAGAATAAGGCGAATATCATCAACGGCGTGGATCTGGGCGCGCATGGTGACGATATTTCGTCGATATTGATCGACCTCACGCAGCGCGAAACGATGAATGCGTCGGCCGAATTTGCCCGCCTGCTCCAGCGCGAAGCGTCGGACGAGGTGAAATTCCGTACTACCGCGCACCGCTTTGCCTCCTTCGTCGTGCTGAAGGCGCCCGACACGCCTTCGGTCCTGTTCGAAACGGGATTCCTTTCGAACAAGGACGACGCGGCCTTCCTCGCCTCGGCCGCGGGGCGCAAAAAGGTCGCGCGCGGCGTCCGCGAGGCGGTGCAGATCCATTTCGCGCGGCGCATCGCCGCGCCGGGGCGTTAGGATCAGGCCCGGCTGACGATCATGTGCGCCGCGCCTTCGCCCGCGGTATAGCCTCGGTAACAATAGTCTTGACTGGCGTGCGCGAGACGCCAGCCTGTTCGCGGCGGGTGAGGAGGACAGCATGGCGTGGAACAACTGGTCGGGCAGCGTTACTGCACGCGCCGCGCTTGCCCGCCCGCAGAGCGAGGACGAACTCGCCGCGCTGGTCCGCGATGCGCATCGGCTGCGGGTCACCGGGGCGGGGCACAGCTTTATGCCGCTGTGCGAATCGGACGAATTGATCGTCAGCCTGGACGCTCTCCCAGGCGAACTCAGCGTTGCGCCCGATCGCCGGACCGCGCGCATTCCCGCAGGCTGGAGCATTCGCAAGTTGACCGGCGCGCTGTGGGAGCATGGCCTTGCGCTCGCCAATCAGGGCGATGTCGATCCGCAGTCGCTCGCCGGTGCGATGGCGACGGGGACGCACGGCACGGGGGTCGACCTTGGCTCGCTTTCAACGCTCGCGCGCGGGTTCCGTTTTATCGATGCCGATGGCGAGGCGCATTGGTGCGACGCCGATACGCATCCCGACCTGTACCAGGCGCAGCGCCTGTCGCTCGGCCTGTTCGGGGTGGCGACCGAAATCGAGGTCGCCGTGGTCCCGGCCTTTCATCTTGCCGAACGTATCGAAAAGCGCCGTTGGGCCGAAATCCGCGAAAGCTATGACGCGCTGACGCAGCAGCACCGCCATGTCGAATTCTGGTTCTTTCCGCACAGCGACGATGTGATTTTGAAGACGCTCGATCCGTGCGATCCCTGCGATCCGCCGCCGAGCACGACCGATATGGAAGAGGCGCGCTTTCGCCGGATCCTCGACCTGTCGGCGCGGCTGCCTTTCCTTACGCCGATGCTCCAGCGGTTGATGATGAAAAGCGGCATTTCGGGGCGCCGCCGCGGCCCCGCGCACAGCATCTTTCCATCCGACCGGACGATCCGGTTCGAGGAGATGGAATATGAAATGCCGCGCGCCGCCGGGCTGGAAACGCTGGAGGAGGTCGTCGGCTGGATCCGCAAACGGCGCCTTCCGGTCGCCTTTCCCTTCGAATATCGGGTGGTCGCCGCCGATGACATCTGGATGAGCCCGATGAACGCCGGGCCGGTCGCCGCGATCTCGATGCACCAATATGCAAAAATGCCCTGGCAAACGCTGTTCGAGGAAGCGGAGACGATCTTTCGCGGCGCGGGTGGCCGCCCGCATTGGGCGAAGCGCCACAGCCTGACCCGCGCCGACGTCGCCACCCTCTATCCGATGACGGCGCGCTACATCGCCGTGCGCCGGGCGGCGGACCCTGCGGGCAAATTCCTCAACCCCCATCTGGAAAGCCTCTTCGCATGACGAGTGACTGCATTCTGCACGACGCGCTGATCGGGCGGCAGGGAAGCCGCGCCGACCTCAATACGCCGGTGCTGGTGCTCGACCGCGATGCGCTCGACCGCAATATCGCGACGATGGCGGCGCGCGCCGCCGCCGCCGGGGTCGCGCTCCGCCCGCACGCCAAGACGCACAAGAGCGTCGACATTGCGCGGCGCCAGCTCGATGCCGGTGCGGTCGGCGTCTGCTGCGCCAAGATCGGCGAGGCGGAGGTGCTCGCGGATGGCGGCATCGCCGGCATCCTAATCACCTCGCCCGTCGCTGCGCCGGCGGCGGTCGCGCGCCTCGCAAAACTGGCGGCGCGCGCCGAGGGACTGATGGCGGTCATCGATCATCCCGCGGTGGCCGAGCGCCTGAACGCCGCGCTCGCCGCCGAGGACGCGCGGCTCGATGTGATCATCGACATCGACCCCGGTATCGCGCGCACCGGGGTCGCATCGGCCGTGTCGGCGGCTGCGCTGGCCCGAACGATCGACGCCTTGCCGCACCTCGCCTACTGCGGCGTGCAATATTATTGCGGGTCGCAGCAGCATATCGAAAATTACGCCGAACGCCGCGCCACGATCATTGAGCGCACCGACTATTTGCGCGAGGTGATCGCGGCGCTCGCCGAAGCGGGTTTTGCTCCGCGTATCGTCACGGGGTCGGGCACCGGCACCCACCAAATCGACATCGAGCTTGGCGTTTTCACCGAATTGCAGGCGGGCAGCTATGTCTTCATGGACAAGCAATATCTCGACTGCGACCTTGCGGGCGGCGAACAGCCGCCGTTCGAGGCCGCGCTGGCGGTCGACGCGCGCGTGGTGAGCGCGAATCACTCCGGCCTGGTGACGATCGACGCCGGCTTCAAGGCGCTGTCGACCGACGGCGGCGTTGCGGTCGTCCAGCGGGGAGCCCCCGAAACGGCGGTTTTCGCTTTCATGGGGGACGAACATGCCGCGCTGGTCGCCCCGGCATCGGCGAGGAGCTTTCGCCGGGCGACCCGGTGAGCCTGATCGTGCCGCACTGCGATCCGACGGTGAATCTCTACGATCATTACCATGTCGTCGCGGGCGACACGCTGGTCGATATCTGGCCGGTCAGCGCGCGCGGCCGCTCGCGATGACGGCGGGCGCGCGCTCCGCCGCAACCACGCTTCCCTTTCGGCGTTCCACGCTTTAGAGGCGGGTGCCTATGGCCGCCGACAGTCCGACCGATTTCCGCCTGCGCCTGCGCCGCGACAGCAACGCCGTCATCGCCTGGGTCCGCCAGATGTGGACGCGGCGCTGGTTCCGCTGGCTCGGCTATCTCGCCGCCGGGGGGCTCCTGGGCATTGCGCTCATCTGGGCGATTTTTGCGCGCGACCTGCCCTCGGTCGACCAGTTGCGCACCTATGAACCGCCGCTGCCGACGATGGTGCGCGATGCTGAGGGCAGGCCCGTGCACAGCTATGCGCGCGAGCGTCGCGTCCAGCTGGAATATAGCGAATATCCGCCGCTGCTCGTACGGTCTTTCCTCGCTGCGGAGGACAAGACCTTTTTCAGCCATGGCGGGATCGACTATCCGGGCATCGCGTCGGCGATCATCACCAACCTGACCAACAGCGGCCGCCCGGTCGGTGCCTCGACGATTACCCAGCAGGTCGCGAAAAATCTGCTGCTCACCAACGAGCTCAGCTATCGCCGCAAGATTCGCGAGGCGATCCTTGCAATGCGGATCGAAAATGCGCTGACCAAGGAACAGATTCTCGAGCTTTACCTGAACGAAATCCCGCTTGGCCGACGCAGTTTCGGCGTTCAGGCGGCGAGCCGCGCCTATTTCGACAAGGATGTCGACGAACTGGCGCTGCACGAAATGGCCTTCCTCGCCATCCTGCCCAAAGCGCCCGAACGCTATGGCCGCGCGCGGTTCGAAAGCGATGCGATTGCGCGGCGCAATTTCGTGCTTGGCGCCATGCAGGACAATGGCTGGATCACCGCAGCGCAGCGCGACGCCGCGCGCGCCATGCCCCTCGGCCTGACGTCCAACGGCAACCGTGCGGTCGCGCAGGTCGGCGGCTATTATATGGAAGAGGTGCGGCGCCAGCTGATCGCCGAATTCGGCGAAACGGCAGAGGACGGCCCGCTCAGCGTATATGCCGGCGGCCTGTGGGTGCGTACGCCCTATGACGGCAAGATGCAGGTGGCGGCAACGCGCGCGCTCCGCAAGGGCCTCCAGCGCTATGACGCCGGCAAGGGTTGGTCGGGGCCGATCGCGACGATCGAGGCCGACGACCAGTGGCAAAGCCGGCTCGCGTCGAGCTTCATCGGCATCGACTATGATAATTGGCGCGTTGCAGCGGTGCTGTCGAAGACAGCGGTTGGCGCGCAAATCGGCTTTGCCAATGGCGAAACGGGAACGCTTCCCGCCAGCGCCGCGACGATGGGTTATCGCAAGACGGGCGGCAGTGCCTTTTCGGCGATGCGCCCCGGCGACCTGATCGTCGTCAAGTCGACGGGCGGCAGCAATTATGCGCTGCGCAACATTCCCGAAGTGTCGGGCGGCATGGTCGTCGAAAGCCCGCACTCGGGCCGCATCTATGCGATGCAGGGCGGTTTCGATGTCCGCCTTTCCCCCTTCAACCGCGCGACGCAGGCCGAACGCCAGCCGGGTTCGACGATCAAGCCCTTCGTTTATGCCGCCGCGCTCGACAATGGCATGACCCCGGCGACGATGATCGTCGACGGGCCTTTCTGCGTCTATCAGGGCGCGCGTCTCGGCAACAAATGTTTCCGCAACTTCGGCGGTGCGGGCGGTGCGGGCGAACATACGATGCGCTGGGGCCTCGAACAGTCGCGGAACCTGATGACGGTGCGCGCCGCGAGCCAGGTTGGCATGGAACCGGTGGTCGAAACGATCGCCACCATGGGCATCGGCACGCACGAACCCTATCTGTCGACCGCGCTCGGCGCCGGATCGACGACAGTTGAGAAGATGACCAATGCCTTTGCCATGCTCGCCAATCACGGCCGCGAACTCAAGCCCCGCGTGATCGATTATGCGCAGGACCGCCGCGGCAAGGTGATCTTTCCCAGGAATTGGAAACCGTGCGAAGGCTGCAACATGAAGGATTGGGACGGCCGGCCGATGCCGCGCTTCGCCAAGTCGGGCAAGCAGCTGATGGACCCGATCACCGCCTATCAGGTCGTCCATATGCTCGAAGGCGTCGTCCAGCGTGGTACCGCGGTGCGGCTGCGCGACCTCGGCGTGCCGCTGTTCGGCAAGACGGGCACGACCACCGGCCCGAACGACGTCTGGTTCGTTGGCGGCACGCCCGACGTCGTCGCGGGCATGTATATCGGATTCGACCAGCCGCGCAGCATGGGCGGCTATGCGCAGGGCGGCAGCTATGCCGCGCCGATCTTCAAGGATTTCGCGCTCGAAGCGCTTGCCGATCGCCAGCCGATTCCCTTCGTCGCGCCCAAGGGCGTAAGGATGGTGCGCATCGACCGCCGTTCGGGACGCCGTGTTTACGGCAGCTGGCCGGGGTCCGACCCGCTCGCGGGGATCATCTGGGAAGCATTCAAGCCCGAGAGCGAACCCAGGCGGACGATCCGCGAAGACGAAATCAAGCCGGCGAAAACACCGCAGCGGCAGGACGCGCCCGTGCAGCAAACCCCCGGACGGCGGAGCGACAGCGAGTTTCTGGAGGACCGCGGCGGCATCATCTGACGCCGCACCCCGTCTTTCGCCCTGCCTTTCCTTGCGCGCCGCGAAGGCCTAAGGGCGGGGTCAACATTTTTCAGGAGCAACGACATGCGCGCCGAAGCGCAGGATCATATCGACAAGATCGCCGCCGCCACCGCGCTGCTGCGCCGCTTTCTCGACTGGGATCGCGCGGTGCGCCGCCTCGACGAACTCAACGCCAAGGTCGAGGATCCGACGCTCTGGGACAATCCCAAGGCCGCGCAGGAGGTGATGCGCGAGCGCCGCCGGCTCGACGAAGCGATCGCCGCGACGCGCGCGATCGAGCAGGAATCGGCCGACACCGCCGAACTGATCGAGCTTGCCGAGATGGAAGGCGACGAGGCGATGGTCGACGAAGCCATCGCCAGCCTCGCCGCGCTCGCCGTGCGCGCCGAAGAGGATAAGGTGAAGGCGTTGCTGGCGGGCGAGGCCGACGGCAATGATTGCTATATCGAGGTTCACGCCGGCGCCGGCGGCACCGAAAGCCAGGATTGGGCCGAGATGCTCCAGCGCATGTATATGCGCTGGGCCGAAAAACGCGGGCTGAAGGTCGAACTGATCGAATATCAGGCGGGCGAGCAGGCGGGCATCAAATCGGCGACGATGCTGGTGAAGGGCGAAAATGCCTATGGCTATGCCAAG
>JBGTUD010000138.1:0-7392 GCA_041939405.1 Sphingopyxis sp.
TCGGGAATCTGGTTTTCGACCAGCGGCGTCCAGACATAGCCGGGGCTGATGCAATTGACCGTGATGCCGGCGTCGGCAACCTCGAGCGCCACCGTCTTGGTGAGCCCCGCAAGCCCGTGCTTGGCGGTGACATAGGCCGATTTGAACGGCGAGGCGACGAGCGAATGCGCCGACGCCGTCCCGATGATCCGGCCCCATTTTTTGGCGCGCATCCCCGGTACGGCGTGGCGGATCGTGTGGAAGGCCGCGGTCAGATTGAGCGCGATGATCATATCCCATTTTTCGGGCGGGAAATCCTCGACCGGCGACACGAACTGCATACCGGCATTGTTGACCAGAATGTCGACCCCGCCGAAATCCTTGTCCGCGCGCGCGAACATCGCCTCGATCTCGTCGGGCTTGGTCAGGTCGGCGCCGTCATAGGCGACCCTGCCGCCGCTGATCGCTTCCAGTCCCTGTCGTTCGGTCTCGATCGCATCGGCGTCGCCGAACCCGTTGATGACGATGTTCGCGCCCTCTGCGGCGAAGGCTTTGGCGATGCCAAGCCCGATGCCCGACGTCGAGCCGGTGACGAGAGCCGTCTTGCCTTTAAGATACATGGTGCAATTCCTTTCGGGTGGGGGAGATTATCGGGGATCGGGGTCGGCCTTGGGCCGGAGCGCGTTCGATTGCACCGCAAAACTTTCCGACCGTCCCTCGGCGATGCTTTCGGCCAGCAGATGCCCGTCCTTCATCGCCGCTTCGACCGCCGCGCGCCCGAGTGCCCAGTTGACTTCCATTGTCGAACGCGAAAATTCGAAGTCGCGCGCGCCGGTCTGCCACGCGGGGGGCTCGTGGATCAGCTGGACGACGTTGAGCGCCTTGCAATCGACCATGCGCCGTACCGCCTTCACTTCGGCAAGGTCGGCATATTCGGCGGGCAGCTTTTCGAGCATCCGGTCGATCAGCCGATGCTCCTTGCGCCGCCGCACCAGCCCGTCGGAGATGCGCCGCGTGCGGCTGGAGTACCGAATATCCTTTTCGCGCGACCAGGCCTCTTCCAGATCGTGCGGCCGCACACCGCGCGCGGGAAAGAGGTCGACCTGGAACACCAGCATATCCTCGTTCGCCGAATCGACGACATGTTCGAGCGGGGTGTTCGATACTAGCCCGCCGTCCCAATACCATGTCCCGTCGATCTCGACGGGCGGCAGGCCGGGCGGCAACGCACCCGACGCCAATATATGCCGCGCGTCGATCGTGTCGCGCGTCGTATCGAAATAGCGGAAATTACCCGTTTCGACCGCGACCGCGCCGACCGACAGGCGAATTCTGCCCCGATTGACACGATCCCAGTCGACCAGCCGGTCCAGCGTTTCGGCGAGCGGCGCCGTGTCATAGAAACTCACAGCCTCGGGCGTCTGCCGCGCGGCCAGCGCGGGCGGCGGCCAACGCGGGGTGAAAAAGCCCGGAACGCCGAACGCCATCACCTGTCCTGCCGCCGCGATATGCGACCATTCGCGCGCCCAGTCATTGTCGGGCGTCGGCAGCGATGGGAGCGCCGACGAGACGCGTTCCCAGAAAGTGCGCATCCTGCCTACCGCCTGGTCGCGCTCATTGCCCGCGATGATCGCGGCGTTCACCGCGCCGATCGAAATGCCGGCGACCCAGTCGAGCTCGATGCCGAGCTCGATCAGCGCTTCATACACCCCCGCCTGAAACGCACCGAGCGCGCCGCCGCCCTGCAGGACAAGGACGACAAGGTCGGGAAGCGGCAGGGCGGCACGGGCGGCGCGGCGGGGCATGGACTCGCGATCCTCGGGTTGCGGAGGCGCGATTTGTGCACCGCAGCACGCGCCATTGCAATGGCTTGCCGACTGCGAATGCCCTTCCAATTGCTCGGCGCTGCTGTAACAGTCGGCATCAAGGACCCCTTGCCGCCGGAGAAAGCCCATGCGCCTCGACGATTATGATCCCGGAGACGATATTCGCGATCTGGGCCGGGGCGGCGGCGGTTTCGGCGGTGGCGGAGGCGGGGGCCTTGGCGGCCTATTGATCGGCTTCCTGCCAATGCTGCTCGGGCGCAAGATGGGGTGCGGAACGATCCTGCTGATCGGCGCAGTCGCCTTTTTCGTCCTCGGACCCGGCGCCAATATGCTGAGCATGGGCGGCGGCACCAGCGACCCCATGGCCGACAGCCGCAGCGGCGCCAATATCGCCTGCGATACCGAAGCCGAACGCTTTGCCTGCAACGTCTTCGGTTCGACGCACACGGTGTGGGAAGGTCTTGTCAGCGGATACCGCAAACCGACGCTGAACTTTTATTCGCATCGCGTCGACAGCCAGGGCTGCGGGTCGGCAAGCTCGGCGATGGGACCCTTTTATTGCCCTGCCGATCAGGGCGTTTATCTGGACACCGATTTTTTCCGCGAGCTCGACCAGCGCTTCGGCGCCGCGGGCGACGCCGCGCAGGCCTATGTGATCGCACATGAGGTCGGGCATCACCTTCAAACGATCAGCGGCATTTCGGATCAGGTGCGGCGCGCGCAAGGCCGCAGCTCGCAGGCCGAGGGCAATGCACTGCAGGTCCGCATGGAGCTTCAGGCCGACTGCTACGCCGGTGTCTGGGCAGCACGCGCCAAGACGCGCGATGGCCAGCCGGTGATGGAGCCGGGCGATATGGAGGAAGCGATGCGCGCCGCCAATGCAATCGGCGACGACACGCTGATGCGCTCGGCGGGCCAGCGCCCCGTGCCCGAAAGCTTCACGCACGGGACGAGCGAACAGCGCATGACCTGGCTGCGCCGCGGTCTGCAAACGGGGGATCCGCGCCGGTGCGACGCCTTCAATACCGCCATCTGACCGCCGCGCTCGCGGCGCCTCTTCTGGCGCCGCCGCCCGCGTCGGCCCAGACCCTCTATATCGAGGCGGGACGGCTGATCGACGGCGTGACGAACGACGTCCGCACCGGCCAATGCCTCACGGTCGAGCGCGACCGCATTGCCGCTGTCGGACCGTGCGGACCGGCGCCGGAAGGCGCAAAGCGCCTCGACTGGTCGGCCTTCACCGTGCTCCCCGGCCTGATCGACTTGCACACCCACCTCGCCGACCTTGGCCAGAGCGCCGACCTTGCCGCGCCGATCAAGGCCTCTCCCGCTGAAACCGCGCTCGTCGGCGCGCGCAACGCGCGCGTTACGCTCGAAGCGGGCTTCACCAGCGTCCGCGACGTGGGCACCTATCGCGGGCTCACCGACGTCGCGCTCCGCAATGCGATCGAGCGCGGCGACGTGCCGGGCCCGCGGATGTGGGTTGCCGGCGCCTATATCACCATTCCGAAAGGCGGCGGAGAGCTCAACGGCGTCGTCCCCAATGAAGATTTGCCGCCCGACATGCGGCTTGGCGTCGCCGCGACGTCCGACGAAGCGGCGGCAAAGACCGCATATCTTCTCGATCAGGGTGCCGACTTCATCAAGACGATCGCGACCGGCGCGGTGCTCGCGATCGGCACCGAACCTGGCGCCCCCGAACTGACGGTCGATCAGCTCCGCGCCGTGGTGAAGGTCGCGCATTCCCGCGGCAAAAAAGTCACCGCCCATGCCCATGGCGCCGAGGGGATCAAGAATGCGATCCGCGCTGGCGTCGACAGCATCGAACATGCGAGCCTTGCCGACGAGGAAGCGCTTCAGCTTGCGAAAAGGCACGGCACCTGGCTCGCGATGGACGTTTATAACGGTGATTATATCGACGAGATTGGGACGAAGGAGGGTTGGCCCGCCGAATATCTGCGCAAGAACCGCGAGACGACCGACGCCCAGCGCGCCGCCTTTCGCCGCGCGGTCGAGCTTGGCGTCAATATCGGCTATGCCACCGACGCCGGCGTCTATCCGCACGGGCTGAATGCACGGCAGTTCCGCAACATGGTCCGATATGGGATGACGCCGATGCAGGCGATCCAGTCGGCCACCGGGCGCGCCGCCGAGGAAATGGGACGCGACGACGTCGGCGCAATCCTCGCCGGCCGGTACGCCGATCTGGTCGCGGTGAGGGCCGACCCGCTCGCCGACATCACCGCCCTCGAAAAGATCGACCATGTGATGAAGGGCGGCAGGCTCATCCGGTAGCGTCGAACGGCGCCTCGTCGCTCAGCCCGCGGCTTCCATCCTAATATTCCACGATGATCCGCACCCGGTCGATACTGAGCCCGGCTGCGCGCGCGATTTTTTCGCGGCTGCGGTCGATCAGGTCCTGAAACTCCTCTGCTCGCGCTGCTTCAGCGCTCGCGTCCTTACGGGCAGTCGCCAGCGCGACGCCTGTGGGTTGTTCAGGATTCGGGGCGACCGCGCTCTTGAGCTCGACCGCGCTGAGCGTCGCCGGCGATACGGGGCCTTCGAACTGACATCCGAAAAGCCGCCCGCTGGCCCAGATGACGACCGCGGTTATGCCGCCCGCATGGGGCAGTTCGATTTCGATCCTGTCGCAGGCCGCCAGCTTGATATCGCTTTCGAAAAGCAGGCCCGTGCCCGATATATTATGAATCTGGACCTCGATGCCGGTCCCGTCATCCTGCATCCCGCTGGCACGAAGGCTCAGTTTTCGGCGCACATCCTGACGCTTTTCGCCATTGGGCGCGACGGGAAGGAAATGTCCATAAATGGGCATAGCCATTTGTCGGCGTTACCGGTTAACAGAGAGTTAGCGAGAGAGGCAAAATGAAGCATCCGGCGCAGGACCATCGGCTACGCTGGCAGGTCGGCGCCGGTGGAGGGATTTAAAAGCAACCGGAACGATGGCTCCTCTCCCGAAACAGCCGCCGCGTCCGCTTCGCTGCGATCTAACGGCTTGAACCCATATGCAGCGCGGCTAAACCGCTTTCATGCGAAACCAACTTCTCACCAGCGCGCTCGCGCTCACCGCCGCCCTTTCCGTCCCCGCCGCCGCGCGCCCGATGACCGAGGTTGACCTTGCCACGATGAAGCGCGTTGCCGCACCGGCTGCATCGCCCGATGGCCGCTGGGTCGTCTTCCAGATGACCGAGACCGAGACGGGCACCTACAAGCGTTCGACCGGCCTCTGGCTCGTCGACCGTCATGCAAAAGGCGCAAAGCCCACGCCGATCGCCGATACGCCTGGCAAGAATGAAAGCTCGCCCACGTTCGACAAGGACGGGTTCCTCTATTTCCTCTCGAACGCATCGGGCAAGGATCAGGTCTGGCGGATCGATCCGAAGGCGGACGGCGCCGCGACGCAAGTGACCGACACCATGGCCGACGTCGCCGGATTCAAGATTTCGCCCGACACGACAAAGCTCCTCGCCTGGGGCGACATTCCCAGGGAATGCACCGATTTCGGCTGCGATGCGAAGGACAAGGGCGCGCTCGTCGGCCCTGGCACCGGCCGCCTTTATAAGGATGGCGTGGGCTTCGTCCGCCACTGGGACCATTGGGAAACCCCCGGCACCTATAGCCGCCCCTTTGTTTTCAATCTGGAAGACGGCAAGGCGACCGCCGCGCGCCCGGCCGATGCGGGGCTCATCGGCGATACGCCGTCGAAACCCTTCGGCGGCGGCGAGGAACTTGCGTGGGGAGCCGACAGCCGCACCGTCTTTTTCACGCTGCGCAAGGCCGACCGGAACGAACCGATGTCGACCAACCTCGACATCTATAGCTGGCTGGTCGACAGCCGGATGATGCCGGTCAATCTGACGGCGGACAATCAGGCGACCGACACCCTCCCCACCCCGTCGCCCGACGGCAAATGGCTCGCCTATGCGGCGATGGCGCGCCCCGGCTATGAAGCCGACCGGCAAGTGCTGATGCTCCGCGATCTTTCAACCGGCCAGACAAAAAAACTTACCGATGCGTGGGACCGTTCGGTCGGCTCGATCGCCTGGGCGCCCGATGGCAAGTCGCTCTATGTCACCGCGCAGGATGTGCTCGAACATCCGGTGTTCCGCGTCGAGGCGGCCACCGGCAAGATCGAGCGGCTGAACGCTTCGCCCGACAAATATGCGGGCAATATCGGCGACGTCACGCCGCTGCCGGACGGCGCGCTTCTCTATTCGCGCAACAGCGCGCTTGCACCGACCGACCTGTTCGTGCGCGATGCGAAGGGCAAGGTGAGCCAGCTCACCGCGATCAACGCCGCGCAGCTTGCCGAGTTCGACCCGGTCGAAATCGAACGCATCCAGTTCGCCGGCGCGAACGGCGATAAGGTGTGGGGCATGATCCTGAAGCCCGTCAGCCCGGTCCAGAAGCTCCCCGTCGCATTCATCGTTCACGGCGGCCCGCAGGGCAGCTTCGGCAACAGCTGGTCGACGCGCTGGAACCCGCGCCTTTTCGCGCAGCAGGGTTACGGCGTCGTCACCGTCGATTTTCACGGTTCGACGGGCTATGGTCAGGCCTTTACCGACAGCATCAACAAGGATTGGGGCGGCAAGCCGCTCGAGGATCTGAAACTCGGCCTCGCCGCGGCGGGCAAGCAGGACGCGCAGCTCGACATCGCCAACGCCTGCGCGCTTGGCGCATCCTATGGCGGCTATGTGATGAACTGGATCGCGGGCCAGTGGAGCGACGGCTTCAAATGCCTCGTCCAGCACGACGGCGTTTTCGACCTTCGCGCCATGGCGTTCGAAACCGAGGAGCTGTGGTTCGACGAATGGGATCATGGCGGTCCGTGGTGGGAACGCAGCGATCCCGAAAAATGGAACCCGGTGAACCATGTCGCCAAGTGGAAGACCCCGATGCTGGTGATCACCGGCGAAAAGGATTTCCGCATCCCCTACAGCCAGGGGCTCGCCGCATTCACCGCGCTCCAGCGCCGCGGCATCCCTTCGCAACTGCTTGTTTTCCCGGACGAGAATCATTGGGTGCTGAAGGGGGCGAACAGCGTTCAGTGGCATCAGACGGTGTTCAACTGGCTGGGAACATATCTCAAGAAATAGGCTTGCGGTAAAACTCGATCGTGTCCCCGCGAAGGCGGGGACCCATCTCCTGCCAGTTCTGAATAGCACCGAGCGGAGATGGGCTCCCGCCTTCGCGGGAGCACACGGCTTTTCAATTCGATCGATGCGCGATGCGAGCGGACATGGGTTGTCGACCGATCCCCCCTTGCCGCCTCGCCCCCCGGCTGGCAAAGGCGCCCGGCTATGCCGATGGAAAAGACATTCGATCCCGCCGCTATCGAGGCGAAATGGGCCCAGACCTGGGAAAGCCGCGGGCTGTTTCGCCCGTCGCGTCCCGACGCCCAGCCCTTCACCATCGTCAACCCGCCGCCCAACGTCACCGGCGCGCTGCACATCGGCCATGCGCTCGACAATACGCTGCAGGACGTGCTCGTCCGCTACGAACGCCTGCGCGGCAAAGATGCGTTGTGGGTCGTCGGGACCGACCATGCCGGCATCGCGACGCAGATGGT
>JBGTUD010000139.1:0-7386 GCA_041939405.1 Sphingopyxis sp.
CAACGGCAAGGCGATCGCGCTGGGCGAGGCGGAGGGCTTCATCAAGACCGTGTTCGACGCCAAGACCGGCGAACTGCTCGGCGCGCATATGGTCGGCGCCGAAGTGACCGAAATGATCCAGGGCTATACCATCGGCAAGACCGCCGAACTGGTCGAGGAAGATTTCATGCACAGCGTTTTCCCGCACCCGACGATCAGCGAAGCGATGCACGAAAGCGTGCTGGCCGCTTATGGGCGCGTGCTGCATATCTGATGGTGCTTGGCCGACGACATTTTCCGCTGTCCTAATCGGTTGCGCTTTGCCATCTAGGCTGAAGACACAAAAAAATGAGGCGGCGGGATATGCAATCCAGAGTAAAGTTGCGTAGATTTCTGCGCGGAATCGGAGTCGGCGGAGCAGCGTTGCTCTGCGTGACGGGCACCGTCGCAGCAGCGCAGGGGGCAGGGCCGCAAACCGTCATCACCGCCGCGCGCTATGTCGACGTCCTGACCGGCAAGACGGTCGAGCACCCCGCGATCTTCGTCGACGCCGACGGGCGTATCATCGACATCGCCGACGCGCGTACTGCCCGCTGGGTCAGCGACGTCCATCACATCGACCTGGGTACCAAGACGCTGATTCCCGGCCTCATAGACATGCACGTCCACCTCGATGGTCCCGCCGACATCGGCGGTTATCGCGGGCTGGAGTTCACCGACAGTTTCTGGGGTATGACCGCGGTGAAGAACGCGCGCGACATGCTGGATGCGGGCTTCACAACCGTGCGCAATGTCGGTTCGTCGGAGCGCAACGACATCGGGCTCAAGCAGGCGATCGACGCGGGCTATGCGGTGGGGCCGCGGATCGTGCCGGCGGGCTATGCGCTGGGCGCGACGGGCGGACATTGCGACAGCACCTTTCTGCCGCCCAGCCTCGAAAAAGCCGACGGCAAGGAGGAGGGGATCGGCGACACGCCCGACGAGCTGCGTTACCAGGTGCGCCGCCAGCGCAAATATGGCGCGGAGGTGATCAAGGTGTGCGCGACGGGCGGCGTTTTTTCGCGCAATACCGAACCCGGCCAGTTGCAGGTCCCCGAAAATGAGCTGCGTGCGATCGCCGAAGAAGCGCATCAATGGGGGCTGCGCGTCGCCGCACATGCGCATGGCGCGGCGGGGATTCGCGCCGCCATCGCGGCTGGAATCGACACGATCGAACATGCAAGCCTCGTCGATGACGAAGGCATCCGCATGGCCGTCGCCCGGAAGCGCCCCGTCTGGTTTTCGATGGATATCTACAACACCGAATATACGCAGGCCGAGGGCGCGAAGAATGGCGTGCTCGAGGATAATCTGCGCAAGGACCGCGAAATCGCACAGATCCAGCGCGACAATTTCCGCAAAGCGCATCGCGCGGGGGTGCGCATGGTGTTCGCATCGGACGCCGGGGTGATGCCGCACGGCGACATCGGCAAGCAGTTCCGCGTCATGGTCGAATATGGAATGACGCCATTGCAGGCGATTCAGGCGGCAACGAAGAATGCCGCCGAAGCGCTGGGGCGCGAGAAGGATGTGGGGGCGATTGCGGTCGGTCGCTTTGCCGATCTGATCGCGGTCGATGGCGACCCGCTGGCCAATGTGCGCGAGCTGGAAAGCGTCGATGCGGTGGTGAAGAGCGGGGTGCTGGTGAAGGGGGAGTAGCCTTTTCCCCCTTGCCGTCATCC
Source organism: Sphingopyxis sp. (assembly GCA_041939405.1). GTDB lineage: Bacteria > Pseudomonadota > Alphaproteobacteria > Sphingomonadales > Sphingomonadaceae > Sphingopyxis. Next base: position 1,701 of record JBGTUD010000139.1, read on the forward strand.
CGGCGAAGGCCGGGATCTCGCCCAATCGTTATGACGCGCCGAAGAGATCCCGGCCTTCGCCGGGATGACGGATGGAAATCGGACGCCTCAATAAACCACCAGTCGGTCGATCATCGCCTCGCGCATCGTCGGCGTGAAGTTCAACACCGCCTCGGCATAACCTGCAATGTCGCCATGGTCGCGGCGCACGGTCGCCAATGCGGCGTCGAGGTAGGCGGGGTTGACCGACATCAGCGCGCGGATCGCGTCGTCGTGGATTTCGGCGCCGTAGCGCGACCGGATATGCGCCGCGCCCTGCGCGATCCGCTCCTCGATCTTGCCCGCGGTGTTGGTGAGGAGATAATCGTGCATCAGATCGTCGTCGTGCACGCCGAGCAGCCGGTGGACGATTGCGACGGCGAAACCCGTGCGATCCTTGCCCGCAACGCAATGAACCAGGCTTGGCGCGTCATATTCGGCGAGCGCGGCCAGATAGAGGCGCAGCGTCGCGACGAGCGCAGGGCGATAGGGCATCCCCGCATAGGTGTCGATCATCCGCGCCCGCGCGGTCTCGACATCGATTGTCCCGCCCGCGGCCTGAAGGTGCGGGGCAAGCCCGGCGGTGAGGCCGCCCGCGAACAGCACGCGCGCCGAAAAATTCTCTGACCGGCGGCACGGGTGCATCTCGCGCTCGTCGTCGCCGCGCAGGTCGATTACCGTTTCGAGTCCAAGCTGGTCGAGCGCCGCCAGATCGTCGTCGGTGGCGGCTTCATGGTGCGCTGACCGCCACAGCACCCCGTCGCAAAGCCGCCCGCCACCCTCGACCGCATAGCCGCCATAATCGCGGAAATTGTGGATGCCGGACAAGGGCAGAACGCGCTCGGCGAGCATGGTCATTCTCCTGTGAACACGGGCGACCGTTTTTCGACGAACGCATTGATCGCCTCGCGGTTATCCGCGGTTTCGTGGACGATCGCCTGATAGGCCGCGCTCAGTTCCAAAATATCGCTCATCCGGCTGTGCTGCGCCTCGCGCAGCAGACGCTTCGTCAGACGCAGCGCACGCGGCGGATTGCAAACGATCCGCTCGGCGATCGCGATCGCCCGGTCCATCAGCTCCGCATCGGGCACCACGTCTGTCACCAGACCATATTCCTTTGCCTGAGCGGCGTCAAAGCGATCGCCGGTCAGGAACAGCTCGGCGGCGCGCGGATAGCCGAGTATCTTCTGGAGCAGCCAGGCGCCGCCGTCGCCCGGAACGATCCCGACCTTAATGAAGCTGCACGCGAATTTGGCACTCTCGGCCGCAATGCGGATGTCGCAGGTGCAGGCGAGGTCGGCGCCAAGCCCGATCGCATGGCCGTTGACCGCGGCGATCATCGGCACTTCGCAGTCCATCAGGGCGCGGATCACGGCCTGCACGCCCTTGCGGTAATTGGCGCGGGTGGAATCGGGCTGGTCGAGCACACCGATGCCCTGGCGTTCCTGCATTCCTTTGAGGTTCCCGCCAGCGCTGAATGCCTTGCCGCTGCCGGTCAGGATGATCGCGCTGACGCTGCGGTCCTCCCCTAGGGCACGCAGCGTTTCGATAATGTCCTGGCAATCCTCGTGGGTCCCGATCGCATTCATGCTTTCGGGTTTGATCATCGTCAGGATCGCGATCTTGCCCCGCCGCTCGACACTCAAAAATTCGCCCATCGTCTGCATATCCTTTCGCGGCACATGGCCTTCACCTTGCTTAGCATGATCGGTGGCGCGCGGCTAAGCAAAGCCGCGCTCGCCCGATAGGCCTAACGTACCGCGCCGTTCGCGCGCAGCGCCCCGATTTTCGTGGGATCATAGCCCAGCCCGGCAAGCACCGCGTCGCCATCGGCGCCTACGTCCGGTGCCGGGCGCGGCGTCGAAGTGACGGTGGCCGAATAGCGCGGCGCGGGGGCAGGCTGGATCGCCCCGCCGACGGTCAGAAACGTCTCGCGCGCCGCATTGTGCGGATGCTGCGGCGCCTCTTCGAGCGACAGCACCGGCGCGAAGCAGATGTCGGTCATTTCCATGATCGCGCACCATTCATCGCGCGTTTTCGTCGCAAACAGCGCGGTCAGCTTGTCCTTGAGCGGCCCCCATTGCGCAGGGTCGAGCTGCGCGTCGAAGGCGGGGTCGGCGTCGAGCCCGGTCTTTTCGCGCAGCAGGGCATAGAATTGCGGTTCGATCGAACCAATCGAGATGAACTTGCCGTCGGCGCAGCGATAAGTGTCGTAGAAATGGGCGCCGCCGTCGAGCATATTGACCCCGGCCTCGTCCTTCAGGCGGCCCATCGCCTTGAACCCCCAGGTCATTCCGGCGAGCAGCGCCGATCCATCGGTCATCGCGCAATCGATCACCTGGCCCTCGCCGGTGCGCGCGGCGTGGAGCAGCGCGCTCGTCATGCCGAACGCCAGCATCATCCCGCCGCCGCCGAAGTCGCCGACATAATTGACCGGCGGCACGGGCTTCTCACCCGCCCGGCCGATACCATGGAGCACGCCCGACAGCGCGATATAGTTGATGTCGTGCCCCGCCGCCTGCGCATAGGGGCCGAACTGGCCCCATCCGGTCATCCGGCCATAGACGAGCCGCGGATTATCGGCGAGCAGCACATCGGGGCCAAGGCCGAGCCGCTCCATCACGCCGGGACGATAGCCCTCGATAATCGCGTCGGCGCCCTTGCACAGATCGCGTGCGATCGCCACCGCATCGGGGTTCTTCATGTCGAGCGCGATGGAGGTGCGATTGCGGCTGAGCGGATCGCGCGGGTCCATGAAGCCGCCGGGGCGATCGATACGGATGACCTCGGCCCCATGGTCGGCGAGCATCATCGCGCAAAAGGGACCGGGGCCGATGCCCGCAAACTCGATAATCCTGATTCCGTTCAGCGGTCCTGGCATGATTTCCTCCTTTTCGGTTTCGTGGCCGACGATGTTCGTCGCATAATGGTCATGGATGTGTCCCATGGCGGCTCGGTGCGTCATGGTTCTTAAAAATGCGAAGGATGTGAATATGCTCAATCGCCGCAGCTTTGCCGGAGCGGCCATTGCCTTTGCCGGACTCGCGGCGCAAAGCCGTGCAGTTGCGGGCGGTTTGATGGCGACCGCGCCCGGTTATGGTCCGCTGCAACCCGATCCCGCTGGCCTCATCGACCTTCCGCCGGGATTTTCCTATCGGGTCCTTTCCGAACTGGGACAGCGGATGAGCGACGCGTATCGGGTGCCCGACCGCGCCGACGGCATGGGGTGCTTCCAGCTCGATGGCGGCAAGATCGCGCTGGTCCGCAACCATGAGCTTCGGCCGCGGCACGGCGGCGACGGCCCGTTCGGCAACGCTGCGGCGTTGCCGCCCGAAGCGTTCGACAGTCGTGGCGGGACCGCGCTGCCGGGCGGGACGACAACGCTGGTGCTCGATCCGGACAGCCTGGCGGTCGAACGCGAGTATCTCAGCCTGGTCGGCACGATCCGCAACTGCGCGGGCGGGATCACGCCCTGGAACAGCTGGTTGACCTGCGAGGAAAGCGTCGACGGACCCGCTCAGGGTGTCGGACGGCCGCACGGCTGGATTTTCGACGTCCCCGCCGATGCGGGAAGGCTGGTCAAGGCGGAACCGCTCAAAGCCATGGGACGCTTTGTCCGCGAGGCGGCGGCGGTCGACCCGCGAACGGGCATCGTCTATATGACCGAGGACCGCGACGACAGCCTCTTCTATCGCTTCCTTCCCGATGTACCGGGCTCGCTGCAACGCGGCGGACGGCTGCAGGCGCTCGCCTTTCACGATACGTCGATTGCCGACAGCCGCAACTGGGACGGGCGGCGTATCGCCACAGGAAGCTGGCTTTTCGCGCGGTGGATCGACCTGGACGATGTCGAAAGCCCCGCCGACGATTTGCGGCATCGCGGCGCAAAAATGGGCGCGGCGGTGTTTGCGCGCGGCGAGGGTATTCATTGGGGCGAGGGCGAGCTTTATTTCACCTGTACCTCGGGCGGCGCGGCGAAGCAGGGACAGATCATGCGATACCGTCCCTCGCTCCACGAAGGGACCGACCGCGAACGCGCGGTTCCCGGCCGGTTGCAACTGTTCCTCGAATCGACCGATCCCGCTCATTACAGCTTTGGCGACAATCTGACGGTCGCGCCCAATGGGCATTTGATCGTGTGCGAGGACCAGTATCTCGATACCGTCAACAATCATCTGCGCGGCGTCACTCCCTTTGGCGAAGTTTATCCCTTTGCCCGGATCCGGGTGCAGACCGAGCCGGCGGGCGTGTGCTTTGCGCCCGACGGCAAGACCATGTTCGTGAACCTTTACAGTCCGACAAAAACGCTCGCGATCCGCGGTCCCTTTTGATCAGATCCGTTCGATGATGATCGCGGGTGCCATGCCGCCCGCGGCGCACATGGTGACGAGGCCATAGCGGCCGCCCGAGCGTTCGAGCTCGTCCAGCGCGGTGCCGATCAGAATAGAACCGGTGGCGCCGATCGGGTGGCCGAGTGCCATCGCGCCGCCGTTGATGTTCACCTTCTCGCGGTCGAGGTCGAGGTCGCGAATGAACTTTTCGGCGACGACCGAAAAAGCTTCATTGATTTCCCAGACGTCAATGTCGTTTTTCGTGAGTCCTGCCTTTTCGAGCACCTTCTTGGCCGCCGGCACTGGCGCGTTGAGCATCAGCGTCGGATCGTCGCCGATATTGGCATAGGCAACCACGCGCGCGCGCGGTTTGAGGCCGTGCTTGTCGGCATAATCCTTTGACGTCAGCAGCAGCGCGGCCGCGCCGTCGACCACGCCCGACGAATTGCCCGCGTGATGGAAATGCTGGATTTCGAGATCGGGATAGCGGCGGTTGATTTGCTTGCGGAAGGTGAAGCCGCCGCCCATGTCGAAATCGGCGAGGCCGGCAAAGCTCGGCTTCAATGCGGCGAGGCCTTCGGCGGTCGTTTCGGGACGCGGAAACTCCTCACGATCAAGCGCGACGCTGCCGTCGGGATTGTGCACCGGCACCACCGACTTGGCAAAACGACCTTCCTTGATCGCGCGGTCGGCGCGCTGCTGGCTGACGAGCGCAAGTGCGTCGAGATCTTCGCGGCTGATCCCTTCGATCGTCGCGATCGCGTCGCCGCAGATCCCCTGGTGCGATTGCGGGTGAAGTTCGTCGAGCGCTTCGTGGCCCGATCCCATCAGGCGCGGCGGCAGGCCCGCGTTCGCCTGTTCGGCGGCATAGGCGGTCGTGTAGCTCATCATTTCGGTGCCGCCGGCGATGACGCAATCCTCCATGCCGCTCATCACGCTCGCCGCCGCGAAGTTGACCGAGCTGATGCCGCCGCCGCAGAAACGGTCGAGCGTCGTGCCGCTCGCCTTGATGTCATAGCCGGCCGACAGCGCCGCCATGCGGCCAAGGTCGCCGCCCTGTTTGCCGTTCTGCGACGAGGTCGACCAGACGATGTCGTCGACCGTCGCGGTGTCGAGATTGTTGCGGTCGCGGATCGCGGCGAGCACCGTCGCGGCGAGGTGCTGGGGGTGAAGGTGCGAGAGCGCGCCCTTGCCGGGTTTTCCGATCCCGCGCGGGGTACGGACGGCGTCGATGATATAGGCTTCGGGCATTTCAAAACTCCTTGTCATGTTCGTCATTGCGAGCGCAGCGAAGCAATCCAGAGCGGTTTACGCTACGCTGGATTGCTTCGCTGCGC
>JBGTUD010000140.1:0-7385 GCA_041939405.1 Sphingopyxis sp.
GCCGGGACGCTTGCGCACGGCATCCAGGCCCTTCAATACCTTGATCGAATCGGCGCCATAGGCATTGGCGTTGGGTTGCTTCGAGGCGCCTTCGGGCGCGCTGTTTTCGGGCGTGTCTGTCATATCGATTATATAGGGTCGAAGGGCGCAGAACCCAAGCGAAAATGCGGTTCTGCGCCATGTCGCGACGAACATTGCACGCCCGCGCCGCGGCGGCTAGTTTCGGCGCATGAAACAAGGTCTCGTTTTCCCGCTCGCCGCGGTCATGGCAGCCGCGCTTGCCGCGTGCAGCCAACCCGCCCCGCCCGCCGACAATGCCCCCGAAGTGGCCGGCGAACCGCTCGCGACGCGCGCGGTGATGATCGGCACCGAGGGGCCGAGCCTGCCCGCCTGTTCGAGCATCAGCCGGGTCAAGGATGGCGGCACCGATGTCTATTGGGCGCCGGGTGAAACGCGCGCGGTCAAGGCGAGGCTCGCCGGCGGCGCGCGCGTGTCGCTGTGCGAAGCGGCGGAGAATGACGCCTGGTTCGGCATCGTCTTTTCAGCCCCCGGCACCGATCCCGATATGTGCGGTGTCGGCAAGTCGGTCCCGAACGCGCGCGAATATCAGGGTCCGTGCCGCTGGGGCTGGATCAAGGGGGGAACGGTGCGGTTGGGAGGGTAGGTCCCCGCCAACGCCGGGCCGAATAGAGCCGCTTTCGACCGAAAGCGGACCTTATTGGCATCGTCATCCCGGCGAAGGCCGGGATCTCGCCGGTGCGGTAAACCGATAGGGTGAGATCCCGGCCTTCGCCGGGATGACGGACGGGGATGGTCCGCTCCCCACCCCAAAGCCGACCCCCGCCCTATTGATACTCGACCGTTACCGGAATGCGTCCGCGATAGTCGCCGTCGTCGAGCGCGGCGACCTGCAACCGGCCGCCGAAACGGAATTGCAGGCGGCCGTCGGGGCCCAGCCGCGGCGCCGCGCCAAGGTCGGTGACGAGGCCGGTGACGCGAGCGGTGCGGCCGCGGCCGCTTTCGAGGTCGACGCTGGCGGGCAGGATCACGCGTACCTCGGCGCCGGGTTCGCCGCGCACGCTCACGGTGCCCGACAGCGCAAAGCCGCCAAGATCGACGACATCGCCGCGCAGCCGCCGCGCGCCCGATACGGGGTCGACCTCGACCTCGCCGCCCATGGCGCCGACGGCGATCCGGCCCATGTCGAGCCGCGTTTCAATCTCGATCCGCAGCGGCGTTTCGCCCTTTCGCGCCGTGGAAACCGCTGTGTTCTCCTGCGCGCAAAGCAGGCATTGCGCGGCGGCCGGCGTAGCGCCGGGCACGAGGGCCGCGATCAGGAAAAGATAGGGTTTCACGCGCTTTCCATACTCCAACCGGCGTTAATTCGGCGTAAAGCGCTGGAACGGCCTGCCCCTTGTTGCGGCGCGGCGCCGTCCCGATATTATGACGGACAAGGGCCACACGCTCGCTGGAGATCCCCGATGACCGATCCGAAAACCGACAAGCCGCTCGACCCGATGGCGCACCATGTGCTGCGCGAAGGCGGCACCGAGCGCGCCTTTACGGGCAAATATACCGACCACAAGGGCGACGGCATCTATCGCTGCGCGGGATGCGGTGCGCCGCTGTTCGACAGCCGGACCAAATATGACAGCGGGTCGGGCTGGCCCAGCTACACCGCGCCGGCAGGCGCGGCGGCCGTGAGCGAGCATCGCGATAGCAGCCACGGCATGATCCGCACCGAAGTGCGCTGTGCGGCGTGCGAGGGCCACCTCGGCCATGTCTTTCCCGATGGCCCCGGACCCACGGGTCTGCGCTACTGCATCAACAGCGCGGCGCTTGACTTCGCGGAGCGCTCGCCGGATGAGGCGTCAACCGGCGAAGGCTGACCCCTTCCCGGACTGACGCATCAGGGGCGCAGTGAGGGAAGGAATACGGGCTTTGCGCCGCGAGAGACAGCAAGCTTCGTCGAATAAATCGTCATCGTCCCGCAAGCGCACGTCCGGTGGCGAGCCGCCGCGCTGGCGTTTGTGGTTGCGCCGCATCTTTCGCTGGAGCCTCGGCCTGGCCGTCGTCGGCCTCGTTGCGCTCGCCGTGGCGGTCGGGATCGCCGTGCAGCGCATGCCGAGTTTCGAGGAGCTTAAAAAGTCGCCGGCGGGGCAGACGATCCGCGTCCGCGCCGCCGACGGCACCGTTTTTCTGTCGCTCGGTCCCAATTACGGCCGCTGGCTGTCGCTCGGCGAAACACCGCAGGTGATGCAGGACGCGATGGTCGCGGTGGAGGACCGCCGCTTTCGCTATCACCCCGGGCTCGATCCCGTCGGCATGACGCGCGCGGCCGTCTTTGCCGTCCAGCATTACGGCACCGGGCGGCGGATGCAGGGCGCCTCGACGATCACGCAGCAGCTGGCGCGCAACATCTTTCTGTCGAACAGCTATACCTGGTCGCGCAAGATGCGCGAGATGATCCTCGCGCTCGCGCTCGAGTGGAAATTCTCGAAGGACCAGATCCTCGAACTCTATCTCAACAAAGTGTATTTCGGCGGCGGCAGCTATGGCATCGACGCTGCATCGAACAGCTTCTTCGGGCATAGCGCGACCGACATGTCGCTCTCCGAAGCCGCGGTCATCGCCGGGCTGGTCAAGGCGCCGTCGCGCTATTCGCCGACCGCCGACGCGCAGGCCGCGCTCGGCCGCGCGGGGGTCGTGCTCGACGTCATGGTCGATGCCGGGGTGATCAGCCGTGCGCAGGCCGACGCCGCCGAGCCCGCCAATGTCCAGCTGGCGAAGGAACAGGGACAGAATAGCGCGCGCTATTTCACCGACTGGGCGCTGCCGCAGCTCGACATGCTGATCGACGAGGGGAGCGAGGCGCTCGACGTGTATACGACGATCGACCTTGGGATGCAGCGCGCCGCGACTGCGTCGATTCAGGCGAACACACCGGGCGGCGTCCAGGGCGCGCTCGTCTCGCTCGATCGCGACGGCGCTGTGCGCGCGATGGTCGGCGGCCGCGATTATGTGACGTCGAACTATAATCGCGCGACGCAGGCGCTGCGCCAGCCCGGATCGGCGTGGAAGCTTTTTGTCTATATGGCCGCGCTCGAGGCGGGGTATAAGGTCGATGATCCCGTGGTCGACGAGCCGGTGACGATCAACGGCTGGTCGCCCCGCAACTCGTCGGGGCGCTTTGCGGGGACGATGGATTTGCGCAGCGCCTTCGCCTATTCGGTGAACACCGTCGCTGCCAAGCTGGGCGACGAAATCGGCTTTTCCGCGGTCGCCAACATGGCACGGCGGTTCGGCATCACCACGCCGGTCAACACCCATCCGTCGATGGTGCTGGGCAGCGCCGAGGTGCGCGTGATCGACATGACCGCCGCCTTTGCCGCCGTCGCGCGCGGCGGCGTGTCGGTGCAGCCCTATGGCATCACCAAGGTGACGACCGCGAGCGGCGAGCTGCTCTATCAACGGCCCGCCGAACGCGGCAGCACGTTGGTCGATCATTGGGTCGCGGCGGGGATCACCGACCTGCTCCAGACCGCGGTGAACACGGGCACCGGGCGCGCGGCGCAGATCGGCCGCCCGGTCGCGGGCAAGACGGGCACGACGTCGAGCAACATGGACGGCTGGTTCCTTGGTTTTTCGAGCGGGATCACCCCCGGCGTGTGGATGGGCCGCGACGATGCGAAACCTGTCGGCGGGCTCCAGGGCGGCCGCGCGCCCGCCAAGGCCTTTGCCGACTATATGCGCGTCGCCGTCGCGCGGCGCCCGGTCGAGCCTTTCGATACCGAGGTGGTGCTGCCCGAATGGCAGCTCGAGGATGAGGGCGAGGCCTATCTGGGCGAGCCGGGCGACGACGGGCTGTTCGTCGACGAAAACGGCATGCCGATCGAGCTGCCGTACGACAGCCGCCCGCCCGAAAATTTCGACACGCCGCCGCCCCCCGCCAACGAAGGCCCGGTGCTCGACCAGCAATGGATCGAGGAGCAGACCGGCCGCCGCCCGCCGCCGGGTGGGGCCGCCGCGGCGCCGCGAAACGGCAGCCAGCCCAAGATGATTTCGGCGCCCAAGGCGCCGCCGCCGCCGGTCCGGATCGCACCGCCGCGCCCCGCGCCCGCCGAGCCTGCCGATTGAGGCCGTTCAGGGCGTGAAGCGATAGCGGTGCAGTGCGCGCCCTTCGCGGCGCAGCCAGCCCCGCGCCGCCGCGACGTCGCCGTCGTGCAGCCGCTCGACGAGCGCGTGAAAGGCCGGGCCGTGGTCCATGTGGCGAAGATGCGCGACCTCGTGCGCGACGGTGGCGCGGCGGACATGATCGGGCGCCATCACCAGCCGCCAGCTGTAGCGCAGGTCGCCGCCCGCCGTGCAACTGCCCCAGCGGCTGCGCGGGTCGCCGACGCCGACGCGGCCGACGGAAAGCCCTGCCGCTCCGGCGATGTCGCGGCTTTCGCGCTCCATCAGCGTCAGCGCCTCGCCCTTCAGCCAGCGCTCGATGCGGCGGCCGACACCCTCGGCCGGACCGCCGACGCCGATCGCGCTTTCGCCCAGACGAACGGCGCGCGGTGCGGCCGGCGACCAGTCGACCCGCCGCTCGATCCCGCGAAAGGGGATCGTCGTGCCGGGACCGACGAGCAGCGGCTTGATCGCCTTGCCGATCTGATCTGCGAGCCACGCCTGCTGTTCGGCCGCCCATTTGATCGCCGCCCGCTCGCTGGCGCGGCGCGGAACGGTGAGCCGGAGCTCGCCGCGGGCGCCGTCGAAAATCAGCCGATAGCGGCGCGATTGCGCGTGACGGACGACCCGCACCGGCCACGCCTCGTCCCCGACGCGGATATGCGGTCCGTCCGCCGCGGGGTCAAATGACGCGTTCGACAAGATGATTCTCGAGCGAACCGGCAACATCCTCGCTCACCGTCCAGCCGACGATCGATTCGCCCGCGCGGTGGACCGCGGCGCGATCGCCGCACACCAGATAGTGCCACTCGGGCAGCGGCTCGCCCGCGGCACGCAGGCGATAGGCGCAGGTTTGCGGCAGCCATTCGATGTCGTCGACCTTCGCGCGGGTCAACGTCAGGCAGTCGGGAACGTGGCGGCGGCGATGCTTGTAATCGCCGCAGCGCGCGGTCGAAAGGTCGAGCAGGCGGCACGCCACATTGGTGGGATAGATGCGGCTCGTGTCCTCATCCTCCAATTTGTGCAGGCAGCATTTGCCGCAGCCGTCGCACAGCGCCTCCCATTGCCCCGCATCGAGGCTGGCGAGCGGCGCTTCCCAGAAGGGGCGCTCCGAAATCGCCCCTGCCATCGTTATTTGACCCACTTGGCCAGTTCGGCGGCGACCTTGGCAGGCGCGCCCTCGTCGGCGTCGGTGGTCGGGTCGTCGAGCGGCAGCAGCGCCAGCGGCTTGCCTTCGGGATCCATCAGGAAGGCGAGCTGGCTGTGCGCCATCAGATAGCGGTCAGGCGCCGAGCCCGGCACCTTGTTATAGGTGACGACAAAGGCCTTGGCAGCGGCCGCAACCTGTTCCGCCGTGCCGGTCAGGCCGAGCAGGCGCGGATGGTAGCGCGCGACAAAGGGCTTCAGGGCCTCCGGCGTGTCGCGTTCGGGATCGACGGTGATGAAGATCGGGGCGACCTTGGCGCCGCGCGCGGCGTCGGCCTTTTCGAACTGAGCGAGGCCGCGCATCAGCTTTTGCAGGTCGACGGGGCAGATGTCGGGGCAAAAGCTGTAACCGAAATAGATGAGCCGGTACTGCCCTGCGAAATCGGTATCGCTGACCGTTCGGCCATTCTGGTCGGTGAGCGCAAAAGGCCCGCCGATCCGCGCGCCTTCGAGCGGCGGCTTGGCCGGTGCAGCGGCGCTGCCGCCGCCGTCGCAGCCCGACACCGCGGCCCCGAAAGCGAGGATCAGGCTTGCACGCACGATCCTTTGTCCCATATTTGCGATATTCATCATGCGGCCAGCCTTGGTCGGCTAGCCCGCGAAAATCAACCATTGTCGTCGCGCGCGCGGCGGACAAATTGCCCCAGGGGTCGCCACATCATGTTCCGCCACGCCGCGTTTCGCCTTGCCGCTTTCACCCTTGTCCCGCTTGCCGCGGCGGGGCTGGCCCATGGTCCGGCGCAGGCGCAATTCCGCGGCGGATATGCTTTCCTGCAAGCGGTCGAAAACCGCGACGGGACCAAGGCGACGGCGGCGCTTCAGGACGATCCGACGTTGATCAACACGCGCAATGTCGACACGGGCGAAACCGCGCTGATGATCGTCACCAAGCGGCGCGATACGAACTGGCTGCGCTTCCTGCTGGCCAAGGATGCCGATCCGGCGATCGGCGACCGCAACGGCATGACGCCGCTGATGCACGCGGCGCTGCTCAACTATACCGACGGTGCCGATGAATTGCTCAAGCGGAAGGCCCCCGTGGACCAGGCGAACCGGCGCGGCGAGACGGCGTTGATCCTGGCGGTGCAGTCGAAGAACGCGGCGATGGCCAGTCTGTTGATGCGGCGCGGCGCCAACCCCGACAAGGCCGATCATATCGCGGGCCTGTCGGCGCGCGACTATGCGAAGCGCGACGATCGGTCGGGCCAGTTGCTCGCCATTCTCGACACCAAGGCCGACGCCGACGCGCCGAAGCGCGAATATGGACCGACCTTCGGCCCCAACTGATCATGGCAATGTGATTTCTGATTTGACAATCACATTATGATGTGAGACATGGCTTTCATGTCTATCCAGCTCATCGATCGCATCCGCGCCATTGTTGCCGACGGGACCATGTCGCGGTCGGGCCTTGCGCGCGCCGCGGGCCTTCACGCCAACAGCCTTCGCGATCTCGATTCGCCGGGCTGGAATCCGACCGCCGAAACGCTGCGCAAACTCGAAAACTGGCTCGCGAACGGCAGCGACCTGTCGCCGATGGCGACGCCCGAAGAAATTATTGCCGAGGCGCGCAACGGCCGCATGTTCATCCTCGTCGACGATGAGGATCGGGAGAATGAGGGCGATCTGGTCATCCCCGCGCAGATGGCGACCCCCGATGCGATCAATTTCATGGCGACGCACGGCCGCGGTCTCATCTGCCTGACGCTCACCAAATCGCGCGTCGATGCGCTGGGGCTGGAGTTGATGAGCCGCCAGAACGGGACGCGGCACGAAACGGCCTTCACCACCTCGATCGAGGCGCGCGAAGGCGTCACGACGGGCATTTCGGCGGGCGACCGCGCACGCACGGTGGCGGTGGCGATCGACGCGGGTAAGGGTCGCGACGACATTGTCACGCCGGGCCATATCTTTCCGCTCATCGCGCGCGACGGCGGCGTTCTCGTGCGCGCCGGGCATACCGAGGCGTCGGTCGACATCGCGCGGCTTGCCGGGCTCAACCCGTC
>JBGTUD010000141.1:0-7363 GCA_041939405.1 Sphingopyxis sp.
TCGAGCCCTAGTGCGTCCACCATTTTTCAATGACATAGATGTGAACACGCGGCGGCGATCCGGCAGGACGGCCCGTGCCCGATCACAGATGCTCCCGACACCGGCTGTTTCCAACAGCGCCTGCATGGCCCCGGTCCACCGAAGCCGCACCGGAACTCAGCCATTTGCCGTTCCGCGGCGCTCCATTCTTGCACCTTCGCCGCCGCTCTGGCAGGGTCGCAACATTATTACAAAGAGGAGCCTTATGCCTATTCCCGCCCCCTGGAAGCTCGCCGGCTTTGCCGCGCTCGCGCTGCTCGCTGCGTGCAACAGCAACAGCGACAGCGATACGCAGAACGCCGCGGCAGCCGCGATCCCCGATGTCGAAATCCCCCAGCTTTCGCTCGCCACGCTGCAAGAGGTGACGAAGGAATTGTCGTCCGACGCCTATGAAGGCCGCGCACCGGGTACGCCGGGCGAGGAAAAAACCGTCGCCTATATTATCAAGAAATATGAGGAAGCGGGGCTGAAACCCGGCAACAACGGCAGCTGGACCCAGGATGTCCCGCTGGTCGAGATCACCGCCGAGAACGTCACGCCGCTGAGCTTCACCGGCGGCAAGACGCCGGTGACGGCCCAATATGCAAAAGATTATGTCGCGTTCAGCTGGCGCGTTCAGCCCAAAACCGTGGTCAAGGACAGCGACGTCGTTTTTGTGGGCTATGGCATCAACGCGCCCGAAAAGGGTTGGAACGACTATGCCGGGATCGACGTCAAAGGCAAAACAGTGGTCGTCCTGGTCAACGATCCCGACTGGGAGACCAAGGAAACCGAAGGCATTTTTAACGGCCGCGCGATGACCTATTACGGCCGCTGGTCGTACAAATATGAAGAAGCCGCGCGTCAGGGCGCCGCGGCGGTGCTGATCGTTCACGATACCGAACCCGCTGCCTATGGCTGGAATGTCGTGGAAAGCAGCAACACCGGCACGCAATATCTGGCCGACAGCAAGGACGGCGGCGCGAGCCAGACCCTTGCCAATGGCTGGATCCAGTTGCCCAAGGCGAAAGAACTTTTCGCAAGCGCCGGGCAGGACTTCGACAAGCTGCGCGAAGCCGCGAAGCAAAAGGGGTTCAAGCCGGTCGCACTGACGGGCGTGAAGGCCAATTTCGCCTTTGACAATGCGATCAGCAAAAAAATGTCGCGCAACGTCATCGGCGTATTGCCGGGCGCGAAGCGTCCCGACGAATATGTGCTCTACACCGGCCACTGGGACCATCTTGGCCGCTGCACGCCTGTCGACGGCGACGACATCTGCAACGGCGCGGTCGACAATGCGAGCGGTATCGCAGGGCTCGTAACGCTTGCGCAGGCCTTCCAGAAGGCCGGTGCGCCCGACCGCAGCATCGTCTTCCTCGCCGTCACGGCCGAGGGATCGGGCCTGCTCGGATCGAAATATTATGCCGAAAACCCGGTTTTCCCCTTGGCGCAGACGGTCGGCGGCGTGAACATGGACGCGCTCAACGCCATCGGTCCGGCAAAGGACATCGTCGTCGTGGGCGGCGGCAAGTCCGAACTCGACGCCTATGTCGAAAAGCTCGCCAGAATGGAGGGCCGCACCGTCAAGGCCGAACCGACCCCCGAAAAGGGCTTTTATTACCGGTCGGACCATTTCAGCTTCGCCAAGCTTGGCGTTCCGATGTTCAACTTCGGCAGCGGCGACGATCTGGTCGACGGCGGCATTGAAGCGGGCAAGAAAGCGGCCGAGGATTATGAAAAGAACCGCTATCACGCCCCTGCCGACGAATATGATGCGATCACCAACTGGGACGGCATGATGTCCGACCTGCGCCTCTATTACGCCGCAGGCCGGATGCTCGCGATGACCGACGCGTGGCCCAATTGGGTCGAGGGCGACGAATTCCGCGCCGCCCGCGACAAGTCGCGCGCTGCCGCAAAGTAACGCCTCGTCATTGCGAGTGCAGCGAAGCAATCCAGAGCGGTTACGCTGCTCTGGATTGCCGCGTCGCTGCACTCCTCGCAATGGCGAGCGAGAGGACAAGTGCCAATGACTCTCCGCATGCCCGCCGAATGGGCACCCCACGACGCCGTCTGGATCGGTTTCCCGCACCTCGATGAAGAATGGGCGGGCGCGATCGACGAGGGGCGGCGCGACGTCGCCGCCTTCGCCAATGCCGTCCATGACGGCGGCCGCGGCGAGGAGGTGCGGCTGGTGGTCAACGACGCGCGGCAGGCCGACATCGCCGCCGCGCTCGTCGATCCGGGCGTGAAAATTCTGGTCCAACCGCTCGGCGACATCTGGCTGCGCGATACCGGGCCGATCATCGTCGGCACCGGCGCGGAGCGGCGCGCGCGCAATTTCCAGTTCAACTGGTGGGGCGAAAAATTCGTCATGCCGGGCGATCGCGAGGTCGGCGCCGCGCTGGCAGCGGCCAGCGGCCTGCCGGTCGACGATCAGGACTGGGTCCTCGAAGGCGGCGGGATCGACGTCGACGGCACGGGGCTGTGCGTCACCACCGAGGAATGCCTGCTCAACCCCAATCGCAACCCGACGCTGACGCGCGAGGAGATCGCAGCGCGGCTGCACCGGTCACTCGGCATCGAGCGGCTGCTGTGGCTCGGCAAGGGGCTGATCGGCGATCATACCGACGGCCATGTCGACAATCTTGCGCGCTTCGTCGGCGAAGGGCGGCTCGCGCTGCCGGTCGCCGCGGGCTACGACGACCCCAACGCTGCCATCTACGCCGATGCGCGCGCGCGCGCGGCGGCGTTCGGCGGGATTGACATCGTCGACCTCCCCTCGCCCGGCCGCGTCGAAGCGGACGGCGAGATCGCGGCGGCGAGCTATATGAACTTCTACATCGGCAACAGCGTCGTCGTCGTGCCGACCTATGGCGTGGCGAATGACGGGGCGGCGGTCGATGCACTCGCCGCCTGCTTCCCCGACCGGCGCGCGGTGGGCGTTCCCGCGCAGGGAATCATCGTCGGCGGCGGCAGCTTCCATTGTTCGAGCCAGCAGCTGCCGCGCTAGTCAACGGTGTTCGGCTGAATTCTGCCGCGGGCTTTTTCGTCATCCCGGCGAAGGCCGGGATCACGCCGTAGCCTAAAGCCGATAGGGTGAGATCCCGGCCTTCGCCGGGATGACGTGGTTCAGCCTGGGTTTGGGCTGGCGCTTTTGCGCTGGCAAGATGCGCGACCGTCCTTATATCCGCCCCATGACCCGCACCATCACCGTCGCCGCACTGCAGCTCCCCCTGCCCGGCCCCGCCCAGCCCAACATCGAGGCCGTCTCCGCGCTCGTCGTGGAGGCGGCGGCGAAGGGCGCGCGGGTCATCCTCCCGCCCGAACTCTTCGAAGGCCCCTATTTCTGCCAGGTCGAGGAGGAGGAACTCTTCGCCAACGCGCGAGCCACCGCCGAGCACCCCAGCGTCGTCGCGATGCAGGCGCTCGCCGCCAAGCTGAAGGTTGCGGTCCCGACCAGCTTTTTCGAGAAGGACGGGCCGCATTATTACAACACGCTCGCGATGATCGGCCCCGATGGCGTGATCATGGGCACCTATCGCAAGAGCCATATTCCCGACGGGCCGGGGTATGAGGAGAAATATTATTTCCGCCCCGGCAATACGGGGTTCAAGGTGTGGGACGTCTTCGGCACGCGCATCGGCGTCGGGGTGTGCTGGGACCAATGGTATCCCGAATGCGCGCGCGCGATGGCGCTGATGGGGGCCGAATTGCTCTTTTATCCGACGGCGATCGGATCAGAGCCCTATGACGCCGACCTCGACACCAGCCGCATGTGGCGGCGCGCGATGCAGGGGCATAGCGTGTCCAACTGTATGCCGGTGATCGCCGCCAATCGCATCGGTGCGGAGGGCGACGCCAATTTCTATGGCCACAGCTTCATCACCGACGAATGGGGCGACATGACGCAGGCCTACGGTGCCAGCGAGACGGGCGTGCTCGTGGAAACGATCGACCTCGATCGCGCGGCGAAGCACCGTGCTGGCATGGGCTTTTTCCGCGACCGGCGACCGCAGCTTTACGCACGGCTGGTCGAGGACATCTGACCGATCAACCCTCGAAGCGGTGGATGCTTTCCAGGTCGGCGCGGTCGAGCGGCTGCGTCAGCCACAATCCGCCGCGCCCTTCGCGCACCCAGCGGACGATTGCGCGCCGCCTGACCCCGCCGGCCAGCAGGAGCTCGATCTCCTTGCCGACCTCGAAATGCCCGTCGTGGATGAACCCCGCGCCATGCTGCGACAGGTCGACGAGTTCGACGTTGCACGCCGTGCCGTCCTCCGCCACGATCTGCGCCTGGCCGTGCACGGGGAGGCGCGGCTGGCGATAGCCCATCGCGCGCTGTTCCGCCGCCAGCTGCTTGAGTATGTCGGCAACATCGACTTCGGCATCGAAAGAAACGCCGCAGCGTCCACCATCGGACCAGACCACCTTGCCGCATATCGTCACGGTGTCGGAAAGTGCGATTTCGAGCTTTTCGCCCACCGTGATCGGAACGTCGGCCGCGAGCATCATCCCGCGATCGGACATGTTGCGCACGCGCCACAGCCCGGCATCGCCGTTGCGCGTGACCTTGGCGATGCGCCATACCGTGCGATAACGATCGCCGCCACGGCGGTCGCCCGCTGCGCCGGAATCCTGCTCCTCTGCCGGACTGGAGAAGCGACGTGGGCTCATGTCTTTTACCTTGTCGGGGCAGAAGCGCATTGGGCGTAACCCTTTGTCGATACTGCGAAACTACTGTCAGGTCGCGGTCTGAATACCAAGTTTTTCACAAAAATTCAATTATATTGAGAATGATAGTTAACTCCTCTTCCATCAAATGTTCGCGCAGGCCGCCAACCGAACAGTTCGTATTTTATGTATTTTACGGTGTGGCCGCGCGGTGATTAAGGCCCGTGGGTCGAGGTTTCGCGCCAGCGCAAAAATGAGAGGCGCCATCGGCATGCCGATAAAAAGGGCTTGACCTCTAAATCCTTGTTTCGGCGCCGCTATCGCTCACGCCGGTAAAAATCCGTGCAAAATGGAGGAAAGCCCACTTAAACCGGCCCTGCCGCGTTCGTTAAAGCTCGCATGACCAGCAAAGCATCAACATCGAACGAGGCTGCCGGGCGGCTCATGGGTTGGTTGGGGCTGCGCCGCACGCGCGGCGACGCCGTCGAAGGTGGTCATCCGCCCCCCGACCCCGGCCGCCCGCGCGACCTTGCGCGCGAGGCGCGATACGAGCTGGCGGCGTCGATCACCTCGTTCCTCGTCGACAATGATCTGGAAGTGTCGCCTGCCAACCTTCTGCTCGCCCACGGCGCCTTTTCGGGGCGTTCTCCCCGGCTTGCGCGGCTCATCGTCGCGCAGGCGCAAAGTCCGCAGGGCATCACGCAGAAATGGCTCGATGAGCTGGAGGAGCAGGAAAGCGGCCAGCCCGACCGCGCCGAGCTCGACAAGCTGATCACGCGGCTCGAAGCGAACCTTGAAGCCTTTCACGCCAATACGAAAGAGGCCCGCTCCGCGACGAGCGATTACGGAATCGAACTCGAACAGCATGTCACCGATCTTGAACAGCTGCAAAAGACCGGCCGGATCGTTTCCAGCCTCGCCGACCTCGCCAAAGTCATGCTCGAACGCACGCGCAAGGCCGAAGAGGATATGCGCAAGAGCGAGGACGAGGCAAAAGCGCTGCGCCGCAGCCTCGACCGCGCCAAGCGCGATGCCGAGCTCGACTATCTGACGGGGCTTCCCAATCGCCGCGCGTTCGAGAATCTGCTCGACCGGCATTACAAGGAAGCGCGCGCCGCTGTCGAACCGCTGAGCGTCGCCTTTTGCGACATCGACGAGTTCAAGAAGGTCAACGACACGCACGGCCACGAAGCTGGCGACCGCGTCATCAAGGCGATCGCCGACACGCTGGCACGTATCTCCAACGACAAATGCCATGTCGCGCGCCACGGGGGCGAAGAGTTTGTGATGCTGTTCCGCGGTCTGACCCCGACCGAGGCCGCCGAAAAACTCGACGACGCGCGCGAGGCGCTTGCCGACCGGAGACTGATCAACCGCAAGACCGACGAACCCTTTGGCCGGATCACCTTTTCGGGCGGGATCGCCGACATGTTCGGCTATGGCGACGCGCGCGCGGCGCTCAAGGCCGCCGACGCGGCACTCTACAAAGCCAAGACCGAAGGCCGAAACTGCATCCGCATCGCCGATCCGGCCTGATGACGGGCTTTCCGCGAGGGGGCGGGAGCCGCGGGCAGTGCGCAAGGCCGCGCGCTGCCCGCGGCCTTGCGGTCAAACCGCCGGGCGCCGCGCGTAATAGCCGAAGGCGGCAATGACGGCGTAGCAGAGCGCGGGAAGCAGCAGCGCGGTTGCGAGGCTGCCCGTCATATCGGCAATGACGCCGGTGGCGAGCGGAACGACCGCGCCGCCAAAGATCGCCACGTTGATGATGCCCGATCCGTCGGCCGCGCGGCTACCCAGCTTTTCGGACGCCAGGCTGAAAATCGTCGGAAACATGATCGCGTTCATCAGGCCGATCGCGAGCAGGCTATACCCCGATACCGCCCCGCTCGTATTGGTCGAAATCAGGATCAATGCGATGGCACCGATGGCGACGCAGGCGAGCAGCCGGCCGGGGCTGACGACGCGCATCAGCCCCGACCCGATGAAACGCCCGACCATCGCGCCGCCCCAATAATAGCCGATCAGCTTGCCCGCATCCTGCTCGGCCAATGCCATGACGCCCGGCTGCATCAGATAGTTGACGATGAGCGACCCGATCGACACCTCGGCGCCGACATAGAGGAAAATGCAGAGCGCGCCGAAGCCGAAGCGCGGACGCTTCAGCAGATCAAAGCCCGCGAGACCCGCACTCGCCTCGTGCCTTTCGCCTTGCAGCCGGTTGCGGAACATCCACACGGCCCCGGCGACCACGGCCAGCGCGACCGCAATGCCCAAATAGCCGTGAACAATCGCCTGGCTTTCGGCGGTGCGGTAGGCATCAAGTTCGGCGCCCGACAATTGATCGGCGCTGACCGCCGCGAGACTGCCCAGAATCAGCATCGATCCGACCACGGGGAAAATCGTAGTCCCCAGCGAATTGAACGCCTGCGCAAAGGTCAGGCGGCTGTGCGCCGTTTCGGGCTTTCCGAGCAGCGAGATGAGCGGATTGGCGACGACCTGCACAATCACCACGCCGCTCGCGAGCACGAACAGCGCCAGCAGGAAAAGGCCGTATACCGCCTGCTGCGACGCGGGGATGAAGAGCAGACATCCGGCGAGCATCGTCAGCAGTCCCGCGACCGCACCGCGCATATAGCCGATTTTCTTGACCAGCTTTGCCCCCGGAATGCCG
>JBGTUD010000142.1:0-7132 GCA_041939405.1 Sphingopyxis sp.
GCCGCGAGGGCGACCTTGCCGCCGCCGCGGCGGCCGAGGCGGAAGAATTGCCGCGGCTGCTCGACTATCTGGAAGGCGCGATCCCCGCGTCGGGCTTCCTCGTCGGCGACCGGCTGACGCTCGCCGATCTGGCGGTCGCGTCGCCGCTGATGAATTTTCGCCATTGCGGCGCGGTCGTCGACGCGGGCAGGCACCCGAAGATTGCAGCGTGGAGCGAGGCGATATTGGCACGGCCGAGCATGGCGCCGTGGATTGCCAAAGAAGAACGGATGATGGCGAAGGTGATGGGGGGGTGAATGCCGTCGCATCGTTTTCGGCGAGCGTGCAAAAGGGAATCTAAAGGTTTGCGTTCCGGTTGCCGCATTCGAAAATTATTTGGTGGGTTGCTGCAACTGTAACCGTAATTCTGATGCGCTCCAAATTGATGAACGGATAGTGTTGCTGTATATTCGTTATCGGTCTATTTTCCGTCCATGAAGGGGCATTTTACTCACAATCACTATGTGCCTGTCTGGTATCAGAAGCGATTCCTCCCGGATGGACAATCCAAATTCTTCTACCATGACCTGCACCCGGAAAAACGGACGCAAAACGGCAGAACATGGACACGCAGCGACATGCTCCGTTGGGGGCCGGCGAATTGCTTCGCCAAGGATGATCTTTACACGGTCCAGTGGGGTGCGCTTAAGAATACCGATATTGAACAGCATTTCTTTGGCGAGATCGACACGACTGGGAGAGAAGCTGTCGAGTTCTTTTCCGAATTCGACATCAAAGACGGAGTCCATGACGCTCATTCAAATCTAATCCGGTATATGAGCACTCAAAAGCTTCGCACGCCAAAGGGATTAGGCTTTTTGTCGCAAGCGTTTCGCAAGGGAACGCAGTTTGAAATCATGCGACTGCTTCAACAGCATCAGATAATATTTGGCACAATATGGTCTGAAGCCGTGTGGCAAATTGCCGATGCAAGTGCTTCACCTACAAAGTTTATTGTAAGTGACCATCCGGTTACAGTCTATAATCGCCGATGTTTTCCCGGTTCGCTCCATTGTCGTGGGTTTAAGGATCCTGACATTCGGTATGCGGCTACACACACGATCTTCCCACTCTCATTTGACAAGGCGCTGATCTTGACGAACTTGTCATGGGTTCGGAACCCGTATCAGCACGAATTGAACTTCCGCCCTAATCCCACATTCTATCATCCCACGATGACAATGCTTACCAGAATCCAGCAAGGAAGGTTTCTCACCGAAGAAGAAGTCCGCCAGATAAATTACATTATCAAGATGCGTGCTTTAAAGTGGGTGGCAAGCGCTGAAGAAGAATGGCTATTTCCGGAGCGGTTTTTAGAAAGCACCCATTGGAGCAAATTTGGTCGGGGGTATCTACTAATGCCAGAACCACGCGATATTCATATGGGGGGCGAGATGATCGTCGGGTACAAGGATGGATCAGCAGAGAGATTTAGTGAGTACGGCCACCGACCGTGGGATAAAGACTTCAAGAATGAGCGACGCTTTAATCGAGAGTCAGATGCGCTTCGGAAATTCCAAGCAGAGTTTGCATTGATGCAGGGGAAGGCGTGGCGCGGTTGGTCCTACAATCTCGGAAACAAAGGCCCCCGTGTCGATAGCGACGATTATTACGATTACTTGATTTCCGGAACACGAAAGCGGAGCGGGCCAGGCAAAAAGTCTACAACGTAACTTTCACTAATTGCTCACGGTGTTACGGCGGTAAGTGCAAAAAACCCCAAATTTCCGGTCACTAAAAAACTTTTGTTCCGCTATGCTCCAAGATGGACGATGAACAGCGCGCTTTCCATTTCGGGGGATTGCGGCGTCACCCAAATTCGAGGAACGACGCCGCATGGGGCGATCATGCGACGGCTTGCAATCCCTTGCGCTGGATGATGGAGAGCAGCCGGAGGGCGGGACCGCCCGGCCGCTTTACGCCGCGTTCCCAGTCCGAGACCAGATTGCGCGAGACGTTGAGATAGGCCGCGAACACCGGCTGCGATACATGCTCGCGCTCGCGGATCGCGCGGATTTCGTCGCCCGCCAGCGTCGGCACCGGGGCAAGGCACGCTTCGTCAAAGCTGCGTAACGTCGTGCGCGACACGACGCCCGCGTCATGCGCGTCGCTGATCATCTCATGGATCGCGCCGGCGATCTCGCTGCGATAGCCCTTATTTTTGGCCGTCCGTGTCATTTTCAATCTCCACCAGCGTTTCCGACGCTACCAGCCGGTCCAGTTGCGCGCCGCTCCATTCCAGCGCCTCCGCCGCCGCCTCGCGCAGCAGCGCCAGATCCGCCTTCGATATGTTCGCCTGCGCGTTCTTGGCAAAACCAAAGGCGAATATCGCGCGATCGCCCTGCCGGAACAGGATCAGCGTGCGATAGCCGCCCGACCTGCCCTTGCCCGGTCGCGCCACGCGCTGCTTGATGACACCGCCGCCGAGGTCGGCATCCACCAGCCCGCTTTCGGCGCGCCGTACCGCATCCCGTAGCGCCGCGTCCTCGATCCGCTCCTTGCGCGCGAAGCGTTCGAACCAGCCATTCTTGAAAATGCGCGTGATAGTGGCTCTCCGGCTTCGCCGATGATATATAACACATAGCGTTATAGTTCAACGAGGGATTTAGCATCGGATGGTTCCCGCCAGCCTGCCGCCCCTCAGCCCCCCGGCTTGCCTCCATGCTCGGCCCAGAATTTCGCGATGCGCCCCGTGATGAGTTCGGTGGCGAGGAC
The DNA here is from genome assembly GCA_041939405.1 of Sphingopyxis sp. Classification (GTDB taxonomy): domain Bacteria; phylum Pseudomonadota; class Alphaproteobacteria; order Sphingomonadales; family Sphingomonadaceae; genus Sphingopyxis. The sequence goes on from JBGTUD010000142.1 coordinate 2,755, forward strand.
GCGGGCGGTGTCGCGCGGCAGGCCGAGCGCTTCGGCCATCGGGCCGCCGAGCTGCGCGTCGCCGAGTGCCATCAGGACGAGCGCGAGCGTGTCTTCATGCATCAGCCGTTTTTCGTCGGCGTCGGGCGCCATGCCGTCGATCAGCCGGTGGATCGCTTCGACGATCGGGTCGAGCGCGTCGTCGTTGCCCGTCGCCGCCATCCACGTCGCGAGCGCGCCCGCGCCGCCGCTGTTGAACGCATCGAAGGCGAGGTCGACGATCTCGCGCACATTGCGTTCGCCCGGCGGCGATTCGGCCATTTTCCGCCCGATCGTTTCGCACACGGTTTCGGCCTGATAGGCGGCGAGCGCCTTTTGCAGCCCCGCCGCGCTGCCGAAATGATGCAGCAGATTGGCGTGGGTGCGGTCGATGCGCGCCGCGACGGCTTTCAGCGTCACCGCCGCGGGGCCCATTTCGATGAGAATCTGGCGCGCCGCCTCCAGCGCGGCCGAACGGCTTTCTTCAGGACTGAGACGCTTTTTCACTATTGACATTTATGTAAGTTAACCCCATTGACTGACCCCACCCACTCTTTTCGACGGTATGCGCCATATGTCCAGCCTTTCCCGGTCCCCGACCCCCGCCGACCTGTCGATCACGCCGCGCGACATGCGCTTTGGCCGCGACGACAAACAGGGCCGCTGGTGGCTGAATGGCGATCCGATCGCGTCGGCCTTTCACACCGCGCTGTCGGTGACTTTTCCCAAGGGCGAGGCGATGTTCATCGAGGCGGTGAAGGCGCATCGGGGCGGCGTTCCCGAAAAGCTGGCGCGCGAAATCCGCGCCTTTACCCAGCAGGAGGTGATCCACAGCCGCGAGCATGTCGTGTTCAACAAAAAGGCGGCCGAGGCGGGATACGACCTCAGCGAACTCGAGGCCGATGTCGACGAGGTGATGGAAATCATCAAGGCGCGGCCGCCGATCGTCAATCTGGTCGCGACGATTGCGCTCGAACATTATACCGCGATGATGGCGGCGGTGATGCTGCGCGAGGACAGCATGTATGCGGGCGCCGAGCCCGAATGGGCGGCCTTGTGGAAAGGGCACGCGATCGAGGAGAGCGAGCATCCGGGCGTCGCCTATGACACCTGGCTGTACGCGACGAAGGGCTGGAGCCGGTTTCGGCGCTGGCGCGCCAAGACGCTGATGATGCTGCTCGTCACCGCGCGCTTCTGGCCGAGGCGGGTGAAGGGGATGAAGGCGCTGCTCAGACAGGACGGGCTGACCGGCTGGCGCGTCAGCCTGCGCATCTGGTGGTATCTGCTCGGCTCCCCCGGCGTGCTGCGCAAGAGCTTCCTTCCCTGGCTCTCCTATTTCATGCCGGGCTTCCACCCGTGGAACCATGACGACCGCGCGCTGATCGGCAAATATGAAAGCGATTATGCCGACGCGGTGATGCCCGCGCAGTCGTCGCGGCCCGAACTGGCGGCCGCCGCGGCCTGAGCATCCTTTCCTGCGAAGGCGGGCCGTCCGGAACGGTTCTCTCTCCCCGTTTCGGGGCCTGCCTTCGCGGGGATCAATCGGCGCCGAGACCCAATTCCACCGTGCGGTCGATCCCGATCGCTTCCAGAAACGCGCCGTCGTGGCTGACCACGAGCAGCGCGCCGTCATAGGCGGCGAGGCCGCTTTCGATCGCGGCGAGCGAGTCGATGTCGAGGTGGTTTCCGGGCTCGTCGAGAATGAGCAATTGCGGTGGCTGCGGCGCGCCGAGGACGCAGGCCAGCCCGGCGCGGAGGAGCTGGCCGCCGCTGAGCGTGCCCACGATCCGGTCGGCGGCGTCGGCGCGGAAACCGAAGCGCGCGAGCGCGGCGCGGCACTGGTTGTTCGTCGTCCCTGGATTGCGCGCGAGGAAATTGGCGGCGATCGAGCGCGCGGGATCGAGCAGGCCGACGCGCTGGTCGAACAGCGCGAAAGCAACGCCGACGCGCACCGTCCCCGCCCGAGGCGCCAGCGTCCCGGCGATCACCGCGAGCAGCGTCGATTTGCCCGATCCGTTGGGGCCGGTGATTGCGATCCGTTCGGGGCCGGTGACGGTGAGCGAGAGCGTGTCGATCACCGGCGGCGCGGCGCCATAACCCGCGACGACACGATCGAGCGCGAGCACAGTGCGCGACAGGGGCAGGCCCGTCGAGGGCAGGCCGGCCGACAGCGGATCGGCGGTTTCGATGCGCGCGCGGGCGGCGGCGAGCCCGGCTTGGGCGTCGGCGCGCTGGCGGTCGGCGAGGCGGCTGGCGGCGGCGCGGGTTTCCTCCGCGCGGCGTTTGCGCGCGCCGATCAGGATTTTCGGCATGTCGCCGCGCGCGGCCCTGGCGCGCCCGCGCCGGTCGCGGCGATCCTGCTTCTCGTGCGCCGCCTGCGCCTGCCGCCGCGCAGCGTCGATACGCTTTTCGGCGCCCGCAAGATCGGCCTCGGCCGCCGCTTGCTCGACCGCCTTGCGGGCCTGGTAAGCGCTCCAGCCGCCGCCGTAGCGCGCGGCGCCGGTCGAGGAGAGTTCGACGATCGCGTCCATTTCCTCCAGCAGTTCGCGGTCGTGACTGACGACGATCGCGCCGCCGCGCCAGCCGCTGAGCAGGCCGCGCACCGCGGCGCGGCCCTCGCGGTCGAGATTGTTGGTGGGTTCGTCGAGGAGGAGGAAATCGGGCGCGGCGAACATCGTGCCCGCGAGCGCGGCGCGCGTGCGCTGGCCGCCCGACAGGTGGCCGAGCGGCGTGTCGGCGCACATCGGCAGGCCGAGGGCCGCGAGCGCGGCGTCGATTCGCGCATCGAGCGTCCAGTCGGCGCGCGCAAGCTCGTCGGCGGTGGCGGCGCCGACCTCGGCTTTGCGCAGCAGCGTCAGCGCGGCGCGCACTCCAAAAAGGTCGGCGATGGTTGCGGCAGCGTCGACCTGCACCGTCTGTTCGAGCATCGCGAGCGTGCCCGCGACCGCGATGCTGCCCGATGCGGGGACAAGCTCGCCGGTCAAGAGGCGCAGCAGCGTCGATTTGCCGACGCCGTTGCGCCCGACGATGCCGGTGCGTTCGGGCTGGAACTGAAGGTCGAGGTCCGAAAGGACGGCGCGGCCGTCAGGCGTGGACCAGTTGAGGCGCGAGATGGTGATCGAAGGCATGGGCATGGACTTTCCTGGCGGCAAGGCGGGGCGGCGTTGCGGTCAGGTTGCGGTCCATGGCGGTGACTCCGTTGCGGTTGAGCGGGCAGTGTAAGGCCGATCGCGGCGCGGTGCAAATCGGCGCTCTTGGGGTCAGGGCGCCTAATGCCCCAGGTCGGCGGCCGATGCCTTGGGCGCGTCGGGGCGGGGCGGGCGGAGCAGGAGGACGAGCGGTACCGCGAGCAAGGTCACCCACATCATCGCCCAGAAATCGTCGATATAGGCGACCATCGCCGCTTGCCGGTTGATTTCGGCATCGATCATCGCGAGGGCGGTGTCGCCGACGATGCCGAAGCGGTCGGCGGTCGAGGGATCGAGGATTCCGACCGAGCTGTTGGTGACATGCGCGGCGAGATCCTGGTGGCTGGTCTGGATATTGGTGCCGAGAAGGGTCGTGACGACCGAAATGCCGATCGACGCGCCGAGGCTGCGCAGCAGGTTCAAAAGGCTGGACCCGTCGGTGCGCTGATCGGGCGCGATCGTCGCGAAGGCCATGGTATTGAGCGGAATGAAGACGAGGCCGAGGCCCAGCCCCTGCACCAGCCCGCTGACGATCACTGGCTGCATCCCCATGCCGAGCGACCATTGGCTCATCAGCCAGAGCGAATAGGCGGCGATGGCGAGCCCGGTGCCGACGAGCCAGCGCGCATCGACCCTGCCGAGCAACTGCCCCGCGACCCACATGCTCGCAAGAATGCCGACGCCGCGCACCGCGAGCACCAGCCCGGTGTCGATCACCGGCCAGCCGAACAGATTTTGCAGCATCGGCGGCAAGAGCGCCATCGATGCGAACATCACGACGCCGATCACCACCATGAAGCCCATGGCGGTGACAAGATTGCGGTCGGCGAGCATCGCGCGGCTGAACAAGGGCGCGCGCGCGGTGAAGAGGTGGACGACGAACATCCAGAGGCAGGCGATGGCGACGGCGCACTCGATCCAGATTTCGGTGCTGTCGAACCAGTCAAGATGCGCGCCGCGGTCGAGCATCAGTTGCAGCGCCGCGAGCCCCAGCGCGAGCATCGAGAAACCGAAGAGGTCGAAGCGGCGGCCGGTCCGGCGCGCCGCGGGCAGCAGCGCCCACATCAGCGCGAGCGTGACGAGCCCGACGGGCAGGTTGACGTAGAAGACCCAGCGCCAGTTGACGCTTTCGGTCAGCCAGCCGCCGAGCGCGGGGCCGAGGATCGGGCCGA
>JBGTUD010000143.1:0-7094 GCA_041939405.1 Sphingopyxis sp.
GGGCGCCTCCTGCGCGAAAGCGGCGGGGGCGGACAGTACCAGGAACGCGGCAATCGCGCTCGTGGCGGGGCGGGAGAGGGCGTTACATTTCGTCATAGTGAAGGCGAAACGTGCCAGGCATGGAAAGTGCTGCCCGAAACGGCCTGCTTCCACGGCGAACCGTGCGCGGCGAACGGCGCGGCGAGCTTTTCGCAGCTTCCGCCCCGAAAGATGACAGGCGTTTTGCACATTGATGGCAGGCGCGTCACAAATGCGTCATTGGCGCGCAACTTCGGTGTGATCAACGCCGCGCATGAGAACCACCGACCTTGCGCCTACGCGGCTGCCCGACCATCTGCGCGACACGCAGCGTCTGCTGTTTATCGCCAAACATGCGCGCTGGACCGGGGGGCTGCACCCCGATGACGGCAATCACGCGCCCTATCACCGCGAGATGCGCGAAACGCTCGAAGGGTTGGGCATGGCGCTGTCGATCGCCGACAATTATGCCGTGCTTTTCGAACGTCCCGCGGTCGACTTCGTCTTTCCGCTCCTCAACCGCGGCGGATTTTTCAATTCGGAAATGCTGCTTCCCCTGCTGTGCAACCGGCATGGCCTGCGCTATCTCGGCGCCTCGCCGATCGTTCGCGGTCTGTCCGACGACAAGCATCTGACCAAGCTGGAGGCCGCAGCGCGCGGCGTGCCGACCGCACCCTGGGCGCTGTTCCGCCGCGGAGCGCCCGTCGACGCCGCACGCTGCCCGCCTGCGCGGCGCTGGGTGATCAAGCCCAACAACAGTTCGGCATCGTGGGGCGTCCGCGATGCGCACGATCGCGCGCAGCTGGCGCAGGCCGTCGCCGAAATTCACGCGCTCGACCATGACGCGATTGTCGAACCCTTTATCGACGGCAGCGACATCGAGGTTCCCGTGATCACGCTGGGCGGCGAGCCTGCGATGCTGCCGATGATGATCTTTGAACAAGCCGACCCGACGCAGCTGCGCACCTATCAGGAAAAGCGCGATCTGACCGGCCAGGTCGGATATGCGATCAAGCGGTTCGACGATCCGTTCATCGCCGGTCGGATCGCCGACTATACGGCGCGGATGGCCGACGTGTTTCATCCGTTCGATTATGGCCGTTTCGAATTTCGTATCGACCATGCGACGGGCGATGTCCGGCTGCTCGAGGTCAACCTCAATTGCAATCTCTGGTCGGAAAAGCTGTTTTCGCGGTCTGCGCTGGTCGCCGGTTTCACCCATGCCGGACTGATCGAAACAATCGTGGCCGAAAGCATGATCCGCCAGATCGCACCGGCGGCGGCGCGGCGCGACGCGGCATGAGCGGGTCGATACTGATCCTCGCCGGGCGCCGGCCGGGCGCGGTCGATGCGCTTGCCGAGGCGCATGGCGTTGCCGACAAATGCCTGGTTCCGGTCGCCGCGCGGCCGATGATCGCGCATGTCCTTGAAAGCGCAGCGGCGACGGGCGCGACGCATATCTTCGTTTCAACGCACCATGAGCGACTGTTGGACGATCTGGCCGATCCGGTGGTCGAACGGCTGGGCGACCGGCTTGTCATCGTGCCCGCGGCGGACAATCTGGCCGATTCGGTACTGGAAATCGCCGAGCGCGCCGCGTTTCCACTCTTCATCACCACAGCCGACAATTGCCTGCTCACCCCCGCGACGATCGACGAGATTGGCCGCGAAGCCGCGCGGCTGGGGTGCGAGGCAGGAGTGGCGCTGGCGCGGCGCGAGGATGTGCTCGCCGCCCATCCCGAGGGACAGCGGCGCTTTTATGAGTTTTCCGACGTCGCGGTGTCGAACTGCAACGCTTATTGGATCGGTCACCGCCGCGCGCTGAAGGCGGCCGAGGCGTTTCGCGGCGGCGGTCAGTTCGTCAAAAAGCCGCTGCGGGTGATGCAGGCATTCGGCCTGGTCAACCTGCTCCGCTTCCGCTTCGGGCTGGGGCCCATCCACCATATTTTCGGGCGCATTTCGCGCCATATGAAGGTCGATGTCGCCCCGCTGCTCGTCAGCGACGGGGCGAGTGCGATCGATGTCGACCATGATCGCTCGCTGCGCGTGACCGAGGCGCTGATGCGGCGCCGAGAAACGCTCAGTCCGCGACCCAATTGCCGTGAAATCCCGGCGGGACGCGATGCGGCAGATGGACGACGGCTTGCGGGGGCCCGGTAAAATCGTCGGCGTTCAGAATGACGAGGTCGGTGGTTTCGTCGTTCATGTCGACAACGAGGCCGATCAGCCAGCCGTCATCCTCCGTCCCCGACGCGCCGCGCGGTACGAACACGAACTCGCCGGGGTGACGGCCGGGGCCGAAATCGCGAATATCGGTCGTTCCTTTTTCAAGGTCGTGGCGGAATAGCCGGGTATCGGCGATCTCCATCTCTGCCGCCGGCCGGTCGGGCAATGCGACCGTATAAATATAGCGATAGTCCCGTGTCGTGCGCCGTTCGTCATAACGCGGAAATTCCTGAGCATGGTCGTGGATCACCGTGCGGGTCGCCGTGCGCGCGGCAGGATCGATCGTCCAGCGTTCCATGCGCGACTTTTCGCTGTCGGGACCGCGCTTCGAGCTCGCGAACATCGTGTCATGCGCGACGACATCGACGATCACCTTGCCGTCGGCGGTTTCAAAAGCGTTGGCGGTATGAAAGACGTAGCAGGGGTCGACCGGCACCCAGACGATCTCGTCGCCGCGGCCCTGACGGGGAAGAAGGCCGATACGCGCCCGATGGTTCGCGTTCCACGCATAGGGAAAGCTGTACCCCGCGAGCAGCATCTTCATCGAAAATGTGACCGGCAGGTCGAAGACGAGCACATGATGTTCGGTGATCGCGCAGTCGTGGATGGAGGGGCCGTCGCTGACCGCAATCGCCTCTTCGCGGACGACATGCGCCTTTTCGTCCAGCACGACGTGCCACACCTTGTTCGGCTCGTCGCCGCGATAGGTGATGGCGTGCGTTTCGCGGGTGATAGGGTCGGCGTGGGGATGCGCGGAATAGGCGCCCTCCAGCGTCCCGTCGAAGGGATTGTGCGCGATGGTGGCGAGCTCATCGTCAAGTTCGACGGGCTTGCCCCCCGCCTCGACGATCGCGAAGGTCCGGCCGGCAATACCGATGACGTTGGTGTTCGGCGCATCGCTATGCGCTTCGCGCGGGCCGGGAGGGAGCGCCTCGCCGAGCATGGCGCACGCTTCGCTGCCGCGCACCCAGCGGTTGCGGTACCAGTTCGCCCTGCCGTCTTCGATCCGGATGCCATGCACCATGCCGGCGCCCGTGAACCAGTGATAGCTCGCGGGATCGGGCGCCGCCGCCGGATTGGGACCGTTCCGCAGATAACGGCCGCGGAGGGCAAGGGGAATTTCCCCGGCGACGCGAAGCGTTTCGATCGTCAATTCTTCGGACATCGGTTTGTGAATACCGGTCAGGAACGGGTGCGCATCGGTGGGTCTCGGAAGGCGGCGGCGGTTGAAATCCGCGACCTTGCCGATGCCCTTTGCGACGGCGCCGCGGATGAGCGATTCGACGTTGCTAGCCATGGAGAGCCTCCTTACGGATGTTGCAATATATGCCGCGCAGCAGGGGTTGTGCCGCCGACTCGAAATGTTTACATCGGTAACATGATGCACAGCAAAGATAACAGTGTCAACATAAAAGAGGCCGTCGCAAAGGCGGCGGGCGCCTATCATCACGGCGACCTGCGCGCAGCGGTCATCGCGGCCGGGCTGAAGCGCATGGCCGAAGGCGATGGCAGCGATCTGGGATTGCGCGCGCTGGCGCGCGATGTCGGCGTCAGCGCAACCGCGCTGTACCGGCATTTCCCCGACAAGGAGGCGCTGCTCGACGCGCTTGCCGACGAAGGGTTGCGGCGGCTGGGCGCGCTGCAGGCGCAGGCGTGGCTGAAGGCGGGCGGCGGGGTCGCGGGGTTCAAGGCGACGGGTATCGCCTATGTTCGCTTTGCCCATGACGAACCCGCGCTGTTCCGCCTGAGTTTCACGCGCCAGCGGGCGGAGCGTAAAGCCGAAGGCGAAGGCGACGGAGGGGAAGCGGCCTATAATCTGTTGCGCGCAGGTATCGGTGAAGCCTTGCCCGGCGCCGCGGACCCCGACACCGCTGCGCTCCATGCCTGGGCGCTGGTCCATGGGCTGGCGATGCTCATTCTCGACCGGCGCGTCGAATGGGACGAGGCGCGGGTCGCCGAAGTGGTTGGCCTGACCTTTGGCGGCGTGGGGTAAGGGGCGCCGCAAAGGCGCGATAATCTTAGCAGTTTATTTTCCTGTTTCCGACTATTTGGTGGCATGACCCGGTCGCTGCCCCCCAGAGTCGAAGCGGTCTTTTGGTTTCTGTTGACCGCCACCGGCTATTTTTTGCTGGCAAGCTTGTCGCTATACGCGACGAAAGGCGCCGACAATATCGCCGCGGTCTGGCCGCCGAGCGGTTATTTTCTTGCGCTGTTGTTGCTGATGCCCGACGCGATGCGCACGCGCTTCGCCGCCTTTGCGGCGATGGTTCTGTCGAGCCTCGCTGCGAATATGGGGGCCGGCGCCTCGCTCGACAGCAGCCTTGCCTTCTCGCTCGCGAACGGGGTCGAGGCGATCATCGCGCTGACGCTGATCCGGTGGCACGAAAAGGATACGCCGTCGTTCATGGTGCCGCGGTCGGTGGTCGCCTTTTGTATCGCGACGATTGTGGCGAGCATCGCGAGCGCAGCGCTGGCGGCGCTGCTGGTCGGCGGCGACTTCGGTTTTTTCCGGTCGTGGCTGACCACCGTGGCGTTGGGGATGCTGATCGTTACCCCGCCGATCGTGATGCTTGCGCGGCTCGTCGAAACCGGGGCGCTCGCCAACGTGACCCGCCGGGGCATTGTCGAGGCGATCGCGATCCTTGTCGCGACGGCGGTGATCACCTCAGTGAGTTTCTCGCAGGCCGATTTTCCCGTCACCTTTCTGCCGTGCCTTGCTGTCGTCGCCGCCTCCTACCGGCTCGGACCGTTCGGCGCCGCGGGCAGCGTGCTGATCGTGACAGTCATTGTGTCATGGATGACGGGGCGCGGCTTGGGTCCTATCGCGCACATGCACGAACCGCCGACAACGATCATTCTGTTCCTGCAATTTTATCTGCTGATGCTGCTCGGATCGGCGCTGCCGCTTGCAGCATTGCTCGTCGGACGGCGGCGGCTCGCCAAGCGGCTGGCGCAAAGCAACCGCTGGCTGTTGCAGGCCGAGGCCGCGGCGCTTGTCGGACACTGGCGCGTCGATCTGGTCCGCTGGAACATCTATTGGTCCGATCAGGCCTATCGTATTCACGGACTGGAACTCGGATCGGACGTGGGCGTCGAGTTCAGCATCGAGCAATATCTGCCCGAAGACCGCGTGGAAGTCCGAAAGATACTCGAAGAAGCCGTGCGGACCGGGCAGCCCTTCGAGTTCCAGGGCCAGATCCGGCGCGTCGACGGCAGGATCCGGCATATCAAATCCCACGGCTCGATCGAAACGGGACCCCGCGGCCGGGCGATCGCGATTTTCGGTACGATCCAGGATGTGACCGAAACGGTCGAAAATGCGCGGATATTGGAAGCGGCGCGCAGCGCGGCCGAACGCGTCGCAAACACCGATATGCTCACCAGCCTGCCCAATCGGCGGCATACGCTGGCCTTTCTGGAAAGGGCGATGGCGGGCGCCCGCGAACATGGGGCGCCGCTGGCTGTCGCTATTTTCGACATCGACCATTTCAAACGCATCAACGACCTGCACGGCCATGCGACCGGCGACCGCGTGATCCAGCGCGTCGCCCAACGCGCGAAATCAGCGCTGCGTGACGAGGATCTGGTGGGCCGGATCGGCGGCGAGGAATTTGTCTGCATCCTCCAGCGATCGAGTGCGCTGGCGGCCGAAATCGTCGCCGAGCGCGTCCGCAAGACGGTCGAGGTCGGGATGGCCGAAGCCGCCGATCTGCCGCTGGCGACGATCAGCATTGGCCTCGCGGTCTATGACGGCGAACCCGACATCAAGGAGTTGCTGCACCGGGCCGATGAGGCGCTGTACGCCGCGAAACGCGAAGGCCGGAACCGGATGCGCAGTGCCGCCTGAACGGACGCGATTGGAAAAGGGCGCGGAAGCCGTGCTTCCGCGCCCTTGACGCAATCGGCTCTGGAAAGCCTTGGTTGGCCGGTTATCCGCCCGTGGCCTGCGCCACGGCGGCGGCGAACTGTTCGGCGGTGTAGGCGGCAGCGAGGCCCGCGGGCGACATCAGGAAAGCGCTGCGCGGAAGGCTGACGTCGGCGCCCGCGGGGGTCGTCACGACGACGGCATCGGCGCTCGCCGACTTGACCTTGCCGAGGACGGTGGCGCCCTTGAGGCTGCGCACCTCGGCGCCTGCGACGAGCGCGGCGGCGACCGCGGCATCATCGGCGGCGGCGGCGGTGTTCACTTCTTTCATCGCCGCGGCGAATTGTTCGGGGGTGAAGCTGGTCTGAAGCCCGGCCTGCCCCATGAAAAAGGCGTTGCGCGGCAGCTTCACTTCGCCCGACGGCGTCGTGAGGACGGCACCGTCGGCGGCGACGAGCTTGACCTGGCCCAGCACGGCTTCGCCGTTGACACCGCGCACCTCGGCGCCCGGTTGCAGCGCGGCGGTGAGCTTGGCTTCATTGGCGGCGGCGGCCTGATCGACCGCGGCGACGACCTGCGCCTTGGTGGCGCCAATCGTCGGTCCCTTTTCGAGCATACCGAACGAGGCGCTGGGAAGCGCGATCTGTTTGCTGTCGCCCAGATCGACGACGACATTCGGGCCCTGCACGCTGGTCACGGTGCCCAGCTCGGCGCCTTCGGAATCGAAAACCTTGGTGCCGACCGACAGGTCGACGGCCGCAGCGGCGGAATCCTGTGCAAGCGCGGGCGCCGCAGCGGCGGCTGCCATGGTGAGAGAAAGAGTTGCAACAAAGCCTGCGAGTTTCCGCATCGCTTACGGTCTCCTTGGATAAAGTTAGAATGGGAACGATGGGTCTTGAACGCGCCTGAGGCAGCAAGGGCTACGCCACGACTGACGAACCGTGCTTTCGATAGGATGAAACGAGTGTCGGCGTCCTGAATTGGG
>JBGTUD010000144.1:0-7086 GCA_041939405.1 Sphingopyxis sp.
TCAGCTACAACGACTTCATCTCGAACGGCGGCATCCTGATCGCGGGTGTCCTTGTCTGGTGGCTCGGCACGAATTGGCCAGACCTTCTGGTTGGATTTGCGACCGCGCTGATCGCGATCAAGGGCGGGATCGAAATTCTTCGCGATGCTCGCGCCGAGACTAAGAAGTCGCCCGTCTAATCGGGTTTTCCCGATGCGATTTGACAGAATGAAACACATCGGATAATTCCGATGCATGAACGTTGACACCGCGCTTCCCGCTCTCGCCGCCCTCGCTCATCCGACGCGTCTCGAGGCCTTCCGTTTGCTCGTCCGGCATGAGCCGGAAGGCCTGTCGACCGGGGAGCTTGTTGACGCATCGGGTCTCACGCAGAGCACCTTCTCGACGCATCTCGCCGTGCTCGCCAAAGCCGGTCTCGTAAAGTCCGAGAAGCTTGGGCGGCAGCAGATACAGCGAGCCGATATCGACACGCTCCGCGAACTGATGCTCTTCCTTGCGAAGGACTGTTGCCAAGGCCGCCCCGAGCTATGCGAGCCGCTGCTTGCCGAACTCACCTGCTGCTGAAGGAACCAGCCGCGTGACCGACATCGTCATCTACCACAATCCCGACTGCGGCACCTCGCGCAACACGCTCGCGCTGATCCGGAATGCCGGGATCGAACCGCACGTCGTCGAATATTTGAAGACCCCGCCGTCGCGAGCCTTGCTCGAACAGCTGATCGAACGCGCGGGCATCGCGCCACGCGACCTGCTTCGCGAAAAAGGCACGCCTTATGCGGACCGCGGCCTCGGCGACCCCGGCCTCGGCGATAGCGAACTCGTCGATGCGATGATGGCGCATCCCATCCTCATCAACCGCCCGCTTGTCGTATCACCGCTGGGGGTCAGGCTCTGCCGCCCGTCCGAGGCTGTGCTCGATATTCTTCCCGCGCCGCAGCTCGGCGCCTTCGCCCAGGAGGATGGCGAACAGGTCGTCGACGCCGACGGCCATCGCGTCCAGGCCTGAGGAGAGCATCATGTCCTCTGCCGCGAAGCAGGAACGCCTGTCGTTCCTCGACCGCTATCTGACCCTCTGGATCTTTCTCGCGATGGCCTTCGGCGTCGCACTCGGATCGCTTTTCAAGGGACTTCCCGCCGCTATCGACGCGATTTCGATCGGGACGACGAATATCCCGATCGCGATTGGCCTGATCCTGATGATGTACCCTCCGCTCGCGCGCGTGCGCTACAACGAGCTCCCGCGCGTGTTCGAGGACAAGCGCGTCCTTGCGATTTCGCTCATCCAGAACTGGATCATCGGACCGGCGCTGATGTTCGCGCTCGCGGTCCTCTTTCTATCGGACAAGCCCGAATATATGACGGGCCTGATCCTGATCGGCCTCGCGCGCTGCATCGCGATGGTGATCATCTGGAACCAGCTCGCGAAAGGCGACAATCAATATGTCGCCGCGCTCGTCGCCTTCAACTCGATCTTCCAGATCCTCTTCTTCAGCGTTTACGCCTGGTTCTTCCTCGCCGTGCTGCCGCCGCTCTTCGGCCTCGAGGGCAGCGTGATCGACGTGAGTTTCTGGACGATTGCCGAGGCGGTTCTCATCTATCTCGGCATCCCGTTCCTAGCCGGATACCTCACGCGGCGATTTCTCGCGCGCGCCAAGGGAGACGAGTGGTACGAGGCACGCTTCCTACCGAAGATCGGTCCAATCACGCTCGTCGCGCTGCTCTTCACCATCGTCGCGATGTTCAGCCTCAAGGGCGGCGAGATCGTCACCATTCCCGGCGACGTCGTCCGGATTGCCATCCCGCTCACCATCTATTTCGTGGTGCAGTTCCTCATCAGCTTCTGGATGGGCAAGCTTATCGAAGCCGATTATCCGCGCACGACCGCGGTCGCCTTCACCGCCGCGGGCAATAATTTCGAACTTGCGATCGCTGTCGCCATCGCCGCCTTTGGTCTCGCCTCGCCGGTGGCCTTTGCCGCCGTGATCGGCCCGCTCGTCGAGGTTCCCGTCCTCATTCTGCTCGTCGGCGTTGCATTCCGCCTCGGCCGCCGCTGGTTTCCCGCAACCGTTCCTTCAAAAGTCTGAGTAACATGACAGTACAAACCTACGGTCGCCTGCGCACGCTTGGCGATCCCGATCATCTTCCCGCGCTCAGCCCCGAATATCTTCACGCGCGGCCCGCGCTCGGCCTCGGGCCGCTCGATCCTGCCCCGCGCATCCTCCTCCTTTACGGAAGCTTGCGAGAAAGGTCCTACTCGCGGCTCGTCGTGGAAGAGACGGCGCGCCTGCTCCGGCTCTTCGGCTGCGAGACGCGCATCTTCGACCCGTCCGATCTCCCGCTTCCCGATCAGGTCGCCGACGACGATCATCCCGCGGTCGAGGAACTCAGACAGCATTCGATCTGGTCCGAAGGCCAGGTCTGGTGCAGCCCCGAGCGCCATGGCCAGATCACCGGCATCATGAAGGCGCAGGTCGATCATCTTCCCCTCGCCTATAAGGGTCTTCGTCCCACGCAGGGCCGGACCCTCGCGGTGATGCAGGTGTCGGCAGGATCGCAATCGTTCAACAGCGTCAACACGCTGCGCATCCTCGGCCGCTGGATGCGGATGATCACCATTCCCAACCAGTCGAGCGTCGCCAAAGCCTATCAGGAATTCGACGAATCGGGGCGCATGATCCGGTCGAGCTATTATGATCGCATCGTCGATGTCGCCGAGGAACTGGTGCGATTCACCGTGCTCACGCGCGTCCATGCCGACCAGCTCGTCGATCGCTATTCGGAACGGAAGGATCGGAAAGAGCCGGTCATCACGCCCGCCGAGCTCGCCAAACTACCCGGAGCCTAGCCGCCTCGTTGCAAACCTTCCGCTATCCGGCGTCGCGCAATTTTTATTTCCGAACGCTTGGAAAAGACCGAGGCCAACCTGTATAGACGGGTTATGGATTTTCCCTCTCGCACCTCGGGCAACGGGTCCCGGCCTTCAAACCAGTCCACACCGGCGCGGCGCCCCAGCCCCGATGAGAAGGAGAACCAGCCTCCCCGCCGCTATGCCGCAATCAAGCAGAGCATTTGCGATGCCGTGCGCGACGGTCAACTGAAACCGGGCGATCGCGTGCCATCCGAGGCCGAACTCGTCGAGCAATTCGATGTCTCGCGAATGACCGCGAACCGGGCGCTTCGCGAGCTTCAGGCCGCGGGTGTCCTCGTCCGCCGGGCTGGCAGCGGTTCTTTCGTCGCGGAACCGAAGCCGATCGGCCAGATGATCGAAATACGGAATATCGCCGAGGAAATCCGCGATCGCGGCCATGTCTATCGCGCCCGCGTTGTCCAGAATGACGAGATACGGGCAAACGCTGAAACCGCGGCCCTTCTTCAGGTTCCGGTCGGCACGAAGTTGTTCCACTCGATCATCGTGCATCACGAAGCCGAGTTCCCGATTCAGCTCGAGGAGCGTTTCGTGCTGGCGTCGGCCGCGCCCGACTATGGCAAGATCGACTTCACGCAAATGACGCCGAACGAATATCTGACGCGCACGGCACCGTTGGAGCGGGTCGAGCATCGCGTTCGCGCCGAAGTGCCCGACGCGCAGACTCACAGCATGTTGGGCCTGTCGGATGGCGAACCGGTACTGCGGATGACCCGTCGGACCTGGAGCCACTCGCGGCTCGTCAGCCACGCATGGCTGACGCATCCGGGCTCGCGCTTCGAACTGTCGGCCGCCTTCTCGATCGACGACTGACCGCGGGCGCGTCAGGCTGTGCGGCGGATCACGACGGGCTTGCGGCGGCGCCGCAGCCAGCGAAAATCGGCGCGACTGAAGCTCTTGAACAAAAGGTAGAAGCCGGTCCCGGACAACCAGAGCACCCCGAACGCGACGAAAATGATCAACGGGTGATTGAAGCTCTTCCGGTTCACATAGTCCATATTGTGAAGCATCCAGAAGAAGTCCCACGTTCGCCACGTGTCGCCGCGCATGACAAGAAAACGCGCGGTGTCGAGCGAGACATAGGCGCTGCTGTTCTCGGCATCGGCGAAATCGACGCGCCACATGGCACCCTCATGATCGCGCGATTCGAGGTTCGGCTTGGCGATCACGCTCACCTCCCGGATCGGCGCCTCGTTCATCATCGACGCGACTTCGCGCGCCATGGCTTCATCGACGCGAATAGTCTCGCCGCTCGTCGCATCGACGAGGCGGACGCCCTTCGCGGAGCGCACCTCGTAGACCGGCCGGGTTCCGAGATCGCGGAGTATTACGCCGGTGACGGGCTCGCCCCGCGGCAAGGCCGCAACGTCGAAATATTCCCCCGGAGGCAGCGGATGCCCGTGCGACATGCCGCCGCCGTGGCCGCCGACCTTGTCCTTGTCGAGAAGGGCCATCACCGAGCCGCTGAGCGCCCAGAGCAGGAACTGGAGCCCGAGGATCAGGCCGACCCATTTGTGGATGCGCCGGAAGAAAAGCGGCGTCAGGCGGATCTTCTTCATGCCTGCTTCCTCTTGCGGCGTTTGAAGGACCAGATCAGCAACCACGCACCGGTCAGCGCCATCGCAAAGGCGCTCCAGGTCGCGACGCGGAGCAACGGGTTGTTGACGTCCGTGCGCTCATCATAGTCCATGATGTGGAGCATCCACGCGAAGTCGAACACGCGCCACAATGCGTGGCGGCGCGAGATAAGCTCACCGGTCGTCGGCGACAGATAGAGCGTCGGGCGGTTCCAGCCTTCGAACTCGACCTGCCAATAGGGTGGCTTGCGCGCCTGCATTTCCTGAGGTGCCTCGGTCAAAAGTCGCACTGAGACGATCTTGCCGTCACCGGTGTAGAGGCGCCGTGCCTGTTCTCGGACCTGGGACTCGGTCAGGGCAGGCAGCGGCGCACCCGAACGCGCGTCGAACAAGCGCGCGCCTTCAGGAGTCTCGGCGCGCCAGACCGGTTGGCCAGAAAAGCGCTGGAGACGGATTTCGGACACCCCCGGCGTGGCCGCGACGACCTTCGACGGCGCTGCGAGGCCGTCGAGGTCGAAGGGCTGGGCCACCGGGGAGCGCACCAGATGATCGCCGTGGATGGTGTCAATGTGAACGACCACCATGTAGAAGCCGGTCAACGTCCAGAGCAAAGCCTGGACGCCCACGACCAGCGCCAGCCATTTATGCGTTCGCCGAACGAGCAGCGGCCAACGTATCGCCATCTCCCAATTCCTCAGAAGGCGGTGCGGAAGCCGACATAGAAGCGCCGGCCGAGCAGGTCGTAGGTCATCGTGTCGGTGTTCGCATCGGTGAAGCTCTGGATGTACGGCGCCTTGCGATCGAAGAGGTTGTCGACCCCGAATTGGAAGCGGGTCTTCTCGTCGATCTCAAAGGCGAGCTGGAGATTATGATAGAAGACGTTCGGCGTGCGATAACCGATTTCGCCGGGCGACGCATTGAAGTCGGTCGCCTTGCCGATCCACTGCGTCGACCAAGTCGCGCTGATGCCGTCCTTCTCGGCGGTCAGTACGCCATAGCCGCGCCACTTCGAATAGCCGCCGTTGCCGCCGCCGATGAAGCCGTCGAAATCGATCGGCGCGCCGCCCGGGAAGGGCAGGACGACATATTTATTGAGATAGGTGAGATTGACGTCGAGCGAGATGTTCACACTGCCGATGCCACCCGCGTAAACGAGACCGAGATCGAGCCCGTTCATTTCCTCGCGGCCGGTGTTGATCGGCTGCGCGGAGAGGAATGTCACTTCGCCGGTCAGCGGGCTGCGCGTGAAATCATCGCAGAAGGGATGCGACAGGTTCGTACTCGCGTAGCAGATCGACAGCTTCGTGGACCCCGGAATCGCGCGGATCGCGTCCTTGATCTTGATATCGAACCAGTCGGCGGTGAGCGACAGGCCGGGGACCAGCCCCTTCGGCGAGATCACGGTGCCGACCGTCCAGGTGGTCGAGCTTTCGGGCTGGAGATTCTCGTTCCCGCCCACCGTGGTGAGGATCGTGGTGCCGAGCTGGACATAGTTGGCGGGCACGCCCGATGCCTGGCAGTTCGCGATCAGCGTCGCATTGCCGCTGGTCGCGTAGCGCGAGCAAGGATCGGTCGTCGTCAGATTGCCCTCCGACACACCCCCGAACAGTTCGGGGACGTTCGGAATGCGGAAACCGGTGCCGTAGGTCCCGCGCAGGCGGAAGCTGTCATTGATGACCCAGTCAACGCTACCCTTGTAGTTCCAGTCGCTGCCGAACAGGTCGTAGTTCGAGTAGCGAACCGCACCATCGAGCGTAAGCGACTGGAAGAAGGGCTTGTCGGCGAGGATCGGCACCGACAGTTCGAGATAGGCTTCCTTGGCGATGCTCGTTCCCGAAATCGGGCTTTGCTGGTTGGTGTTGGCGATGCCGAGCACGGTCAGCGGATCGGGATCGCGCCAGCCCTTCTCCTTGCGATAGACGACGCCCGCCGCGAAGGAGACGGGCCCTGCGGGCAGCTTGAACAGGTCGCCGTTGATGTCTGCCGTGACCGTCGCCAGTTCGTTACCGCCACGATCGCGCGAGGTGAACAGGATATAGTCGAGAACTTCGGGCGTCAGGTCGCCGAACCCCAGATAGTCGGCGCAGGGAATCGAAGCCCCCGCCGCGAGGCTGCACTTGGTCGTATCGAGCGTGTTGCCGACGCGCTCGAGGTTGGCGATGTTGGTCGAACCATCGACCGCGGTGTTACGCCCGAACGCGCCCGCGACTTCCCATCCCCAATTGTTCGACAGCTTGCCGCGGAGGCCGAAGGTGCCCTGCCAGGTATCGGTTTCCTGGAAGAACTGACGCGGGCCGGGCTCGGCGAGGCGGCGCTGGATGAGGACGATATTCTGTCCGGTCGGGTTGGTCGGATTGCTCGCCGCGATCGACAGGTTGCGCAGCGTTCCCGGCGTCGCGATCTGGTTCGATTTGCGGAAGGTGTAGAGGAACTCGCCAAACGTCTCGATATTGTCGGTCAGGTCATAATCGGCGAAGAAGGCCGTGCTGACACGCTCGACCGGGCTGACCGCGTTCAGGAACGGGTTCGAGTTGAAGTTGTGCTTCGCAGCGCTGTACGGCTCGAAGAAATTGCCGTTGCCGC
>JBGTUD010000145.1:0-7071 GCA_041939405.1 Sphingopyxis sp.
CTGAAGGACGCGAAGCCTTTACGAATTAAGCCGCGGTGCAATCCTCGTGAAAACCCGCATGGTTGCGAAAGCTGCCGAGAAAAAGCTTCAGGCTTTTCGATTCGACGATCGTGTTGCCCGGCGCATAGTCGATCACCAGATGCGCAAAATCGGGCTGGCCGGTGACGGGGCAGAGCGAGGTAAATTCAGGCGCGGCGAACCGGACGAGATAAAGCTCGCCCGCACGCGGATTGGGGACATAATCGAGCACCGCCGCCTCGGGCGAGGCAGGCAGTTCGCTCGATTGGCCGAGATGTTTCGGCGCCAGCGGCGCAGGGGTGGAATCGGTCATGGAAACCCTCTAGTGCGCAGCGCGGCGGATGTCATCCGGGGCAAGGGGCGCCAGATGACGGCCGCAAGGTTCAGCGTCAATTCAGCGGCGCGGCCGAGATATGGGCAGTTTGGGATCGCAGACAAGATGAGCGCGCGGAACTTCGGGCAGGATCGGGTGGCAGGATTGGCGCTGACGGCAGCACTGCTGGCCGCGGGCCTGCCCGCCGACGCGCAAGACAGCACCGCCGGCGCGCCGCCGCCGCGACAGATTGATTTCCGCCTCCAGCCGGAGGATGACGGCCGCGCGGGGGTGCAGGGCCCCGCCGACAACGGCCTGCCCCCCGTCGCCCCGGGCGAGCGCCGCGGCCAGCCCGCACCGGCCCCCACGCCGGCGCCAACCCCCGCGCCGACGTCGCCCGCCGTGCCGCCGCGCGTGGTCCCGACGCAACCCGATACGGGGACCGCGCCTGCGCCCACGTCGGAGCGCCGGACCGCCCCGGCCGAAACCCCGCGCCCCGGCGTCGTCCCGGCGCCGGTCGATCCGGCCCCTGCGCCCGACACGGCCATCGCGCCCGCGTCACCGACGAACGACTCGGTAGTGACCGGCGCTGTGACGACGGCAGAGGCGGCCGACGACGCACCCGCGGCGGGTTCGCCCGCTGCGCCGCCGCCGCCATCCGGTACGCCGCTCTGGGCGTGGGCGCTGGCCGTGCTCTCCGCCGCAGCGGCGGGGCTTTGGTACTGGCGCCGCCGCGCGGTGCCCGCCGGGCCCGATCTGGACGATGCGCCCACTGCGCCGCCCGCGGCGCCGGTACCGCCTCCGGCACCGCCGCTCCCCAAAGCCGCAACGCCCCGCGCCCCTGCCGCAGCGCCGACCCCGGCGCCGCAACCCGCGGCGCGGTCCGCCAACCCGCTCGTCACCCGCCCCGCGGCCGAACGCCGCGCCCTCGTCGGCATGGCGCTGGAGATACGATCGATCCGTTTCGCGGCCGATCATGTCGCGGTCGGCTTTACGCTCAACCTGCTCAACGAAGGCAGCGCAGCGGCCACGGGCCTGATGGTGCGGATTGCCGTCGGTCAGGGGTCGGCGATGACCGAGCCCGTGCTTGACCGCTTTTTCGACGGCGCGGGCGGCAGCGTGCTGCGCGACGATATGGCGCTGGCGCCCGGCGCGGGCGAGCAATTGTCCACCGAGGTGATGTTGCCGCGCGCCGCGATCGAACCGCTGATGATCGGCGGCAAACCCATGCTGGTGCCGGTGATGGCGATCGACGTCACCTATCATTGGGATGGCGAAGGCGACGCCTTCGGGCAAAATGCCGGCAGTTTCGTACTGGGCCGCGACCAAACACCCGGCGGCAACGAAAAACTGGCGCCGCTGGCGCTCGACCGCGCGGCCTATAGCGTCGATCGCCCCGCCGCCCGGCCCACGGCGATTCGCCGCGTGCAATAGCCGATTGCAGCCGCGAGGGCCGCTTTTCTGTTGCGGTGCAGCAAGGGCTGGGGCAGAGCGGACCCGCTTGAAAAAGCACAGGGGCAGGCATAGGCTGACGATCCCCGGAAAGAAGCCACAGCAGGATGGCCGGGCGAGGGACAGACAGAAGCTTCCCGACCGGCCGTAACAGGAGCATGACATGGACGCCTTGGTCTCAACCGACTGGCTGGAACGCGAACTGGGGGCATCGGACCTGCGGGTCGTCGATGCGACGAAATTTCTGGAACCCGATCGCGACGCACGCGCCGAATATGAGGCGGGGCACATTCCCGGCGCGGTGTTCATGGACCTGGCCGAGCTGACCGATACATCGAGCGCGGTGGAGAATATGGCGCCGCCGGCCGAAAAATTCGCCAGCCGGATGCAGTCGCTCGGCCTGGGCGACGGCAGCCGCATCGTGCTTTATGACGACAGCCCGCTCAAGAGCGCGGCGCGCGCGTGGTGGCTGCTCAAACTGTTCGGCGCGCACGATGTCGCGCTGCTCGACGGCGGGCTCGCCAAATGGAAGGCCGAAGGGCGCGCGCTCGAAATGGGCAAGCAGACGCTTCGCCACCGCCATTTCACCGTGTGGCGCGACGCCAAGGCGGTGCGGACCAAGGATCAGATGCTCGCCAACGTCGACAGCGGCGCCGAACAGGTCGTCGATGCCCGCCCCGCGGCGCGCTTTACCGGCGAGGAACGCGACCCGCGCCCCGGCCTGGCGCCGGGCCATATCCCGAACTCGCGCAGCCTGCCGCACAGCCAGCTCTTCAACGAAGACGGCACATGGAAACGCGGCGACGAGCTCAAGGCCGCGTTCGACGCCGCCGGAATCGACCTCGACAAGCCGCTGGTCGCGACGTGCGGCAGCGGTATGACCGCCACCGTCGTCGCTTTTGGCGCGCATCTGCTCGGCAAGGACGATGTCGCGGTCTATGACGGCAGCTGGCTCGAATGGGGCGCCGACGCCGCGACGCCGAAAGCGACCGGCGCGGCCTGATCGGGCGCGGCGGTCGCCTTGCCGCCTTCTCTCACCCCCCCTGTCGACCCAAGCGCGGGCCCCGGTTTCGGCGAAGCGGTGCGTGCCTATGCCCGCGTCGGCCTGCTCAGCTTCGGCGGGCCCGCGGGCCAGATCGCGCTGATGCACCGCGAGTTCGTCGACGAGCGGCGCTGGGTGGGCGAGGCGGCATTCCTGCACGCGCTCAATTTCTGCCACCTGCTGCCCGGACCCGAAGCGCAGCAGCTCGCGACGTGGATCGGCTGGCGGCTGCACGGGCTGCGCGGCGGCCTTGCGGCGGGATTGCTCTTTGTCCTGCCGGGCGCGGCGGTCATGTTGGGCCTGTCGATCCTCTATGTCCTGGCGGCGGGGCTCGGCTGGTTCGCGGCGCTGTTCCTCGGCATCAAGGCCGCGGTGCTCGCGATCGTCGTGCAGGCATTGCTGCGCATCGCGGCACGCGCGCTGAAGACGCCCTTGCAGCGCGGCATCGCGGCGGCCTCCTTCGTCGCCATCGCCCTGCTCGCACTGCCCTTTCCGCTCGTCATACTCGCAGCGCTGGCGACTGGCTGGGCGGCGGGGCGATGGCGGCCGCACTGGCTGAAACTGGCGGCGATGGGGCAGAAACCGCCCCCGCCGCCGCGGATTTCGGCCGGGCGACAGAGCCTGAACGCCATCCTGCTCTGGGGCATGATCTGGGCGGCGCCGATGCTGCTGATCCTCGTCACGCTGGGGCGCGGCCATGTGCTCTGGGACATCGGCGCCTTTTTCTCCCAGCTGGCGGTCGTCACCTTCGGCGGGGCCTATGCCGTGCTCGCCTATATGGCGCAGGAGGCGGTGAGCGGCTTCGGCTGGCTGCGGCCGGGCGAGATGGCCGACGGGCTGGGGCTCGCCGAAACGACGCCGGGCCCGCTGATCCTGGTCACGCAGTTCGTCGGCTTTCTCGCCGCCTATCGCGACGCGGCGCCCTTCACCCCCTTTGTCGCGGCGCTGCTCGGCGCCGGACTGACGCTGTGGGTCACTTTTGCGCCCTGTTTCCTCTGGATCTTCACCTTCGCGCCGTGGATCGACCGGCTCGATCGCGCGGCGGGGCTGAAGGGCGCGCTGGCGGCCGTCACCGCCGCGGTCGTCGGCGTGATCGCGAACCTGTCGCTGTGGTTTGCGCTGCATGTGCTGTTTCGCCATCTGGTCCGCAGCGAATGGGGCATGGAACTGCCCGTGCTCGCAAGCCTCGACCTTCGCGCGCTGGCGCTGGCGCTGCTCGCGGCGCTGCTGCTGTTTCGCGTCAAGCTGGGGATCATCGCGGTGCTGGCGATCTGTTCGGCGGCGGGGCTGCTGTTCGGCCTTGTCAGTCCGCCACTGGATTTTGCCTAGCGCTTCGCTACGATTGACCGATGACGAACGACGACGACAGCCTCCGCCCCGCCACACGGCTCGTGCAGGGCGGGCGGCGGCCCGAATGGACCGGCGATCCGCGGCTGGGCGGCGGCGTCGTCAACCCACCGGTCTGGCGCGCCTCGACCATCCTTTACGACAATATCGCCGACCTGAAGGCGCGCGGCCATGCGACGCATGACAAGCTTTATTACGGCCGCCGCGGGACCCCGACGGTGTGGGCGCTCGCCGATGCCCTGACCGCGATGGAGCCGGGGGCCGAGGGGACATTGCTCTATCCTTCCGGCGTCGCCGCCAATTCGGCAGGGCTGCTCGCGCTCTTGTCGCCGGGCGATCATCTGTTGATGGTCGACAGCGCCTATGAACCCACGCGCGCCTTTTGCGACGGGATGCTGCGGCGGCTGGGCGTCGAAACCACCTATTACGACCCGCTTGTCGGCGCGGCGATCGCCGAGCTGATCCGCCCGGAAACGAAGCTGATCTTCCTCGAATCGCCGGGCAGCCTGACCTTTGAGGTACAGGACGTCCCCGCGATCACGCGGATCGCGCGGGCACGCGGCGTGCTGACGATGATCGACAACACCTGGGCGACGCCTCTGCTGTTCCCCGCGCTCAGCCACGGGGTCGATGTTGCGATGATGAGCCTCACCAAATATGTCGGCGGCCACAGCGACGCGATGATGGGGTCGCTCACCGCAACGCGCGCCGTGTGGCCAAAGCTGCGCAGCGCCGCCTACCAGCTCGGCCAGTCGGTATCGCCCGACGATTGTGCGGCTGTCCTGCGCGGGCTGCGAACGCTCGACGTGCGGATGGAGCGGCACGCGGCCAACGGGCTGACGGTGGCGAACTGGCTCGCCGCGCGGGCCGAGGTCGGCCGCGTGCTCCACCCTGCCTTGCCCGGCGACCCCGGCCATGCGATCTGGTCGCGCGATTTTGCCGGAAGCAGCGGGCTGTTCGGCTTTACGCTGAAGGGCGCCGACGACGCGGCGCGTACGCGCTTCATCGACGCGCTCGACCATTTTGGTATCGGTTTCAGCTGGGGTGGCTACGAAAGCCTCGTCGTGCCGGCCGATCCCGCGGGCATCCGTAGCGCGACGCATTGGAACGATCCCGACCCGCTCGTCCGCCTGTCGATCGGGCTCGAAGACCCCGCCGACCTGATCGCCGACCTTGAGCGCGGTTTTGCCGCGATGACGGCATGAGCGGGATCGACGGCCTGCTCGCCCGCATGGGCTTTCCCGCGATCGCCGAAGCGCACATGGTCGAACTGGGCATCGCCGCCGCGCTGGGCGTGCTGGCCCTTGCCGCAAGCTGGGTGGTCCGGCGGCGGCTGGGCCCCCGCCTTTCCGACTGGCTGCACGGCCAGGATTTCGAAGCGCGCGGACCATTGACCGAGCGGGCCGGGCCCATTCTCGGCTGGATGGCCGCGCTGCTCGTCGTGGGAATTTCGGCCGCCGCCTGGCCGTGGCATCCCTATGCGCTGCTGCTGCTCAACATGCTGTTCGCGTTCGGCGCCGCGGCGCTCGTGCGTCACCTGCTGATCGGCGTCGGGCTGGGCGACGGCGCCGCGCTTGCCGCGGCGTTCGTCGCGCTCGTCATCCTGTTGTCGCGCGCCGTCGGCGGGCTCGAATTGTTGCAGGAGCGGCTCGCGGGGTTCGGCTTTTCGATCGGCGACCGCAATTTCTCGTTGCTGACGGTGATCAACCTGTTGGTCACGGTGGTCGTCCTGTTCACCCTGGTCCGCCTCGCGACGCGCCTGCTCCGGCGCGCGATCAAGCGCAACGACCGTTTCGACCCGACACAGCGGCTGCTGATCGAAAAGATTTCGGCGGTGGTGATCGTCGTCGCCGCCTTTTTCGTCGGCATCGACATATTGGGCATCGACCTCACCGCCTTTGCCGTGTTTTCGGGCGCGCTCGGCCTCGCGATCGGTTTCGGGCTGCAAAAGACGGTCGGCAATCTGATCGCGGGCATCATCCTGCTGATGGACCGGTCGATCAAGCCCGGCGACGTGATCGCGGTCGGCGACAGTTTCGGTTGGGTCAACAAGATCGGGGTGCGCGCGGTGTCGGTGATCACGCGCGAGGGCAAGGAACATCTGATCCCCAACGAAATCCTGATGACGCAGGAGGTCGAGAATTGGAGCTATTCGAGCCGGTCGGTGCGCGTCAAAATCGCCGTCGGCGTCGCGTATGACACCGACCTCAGGCTGGCGCAGCAGCTGATGATCGAAGCGGCGAAGGAAGCGAAGCGCGTGCTCGATGAGCCCGAGCCGGTGTGCTGGATCACCGGCTTCGGCGACAGCAGCGTCGACCATGAACTGCGTTTCTGGATCACCGACCCCGAAGCTGGGATCGGCAACATCAAGGGCGCCGTTTTCCTGAGCGTCTGGGACAAGTTCCAGGCGGCGGGGATCGAAATCCCCTTCCCCCAGCGCGACCTGCACCTGCGCTCGGTGCCCGCGAAGGAGTAAGCGGCCGGGGCACGAACGCCCCAGCCCGCGTCAGAAGCCGCTTTTCTTCGCGCGCTCGACCGCTTCGACGATGATCCGCTTGGCTTCGTCGACATCGCCCCAGCCGTTGAGCTTCGCCCATTTTCCGGGCTCGAGATCCTTATAGTGGGTGAAGAAATGCTCGATCTGTTGCAGCACGATCGGCGGCATGTCGGTGTAGCTCGCGACGTCCTTGTAATAAGGAAAGGTCTTGTTCACCGGCACGCACAGCAGTTTCTCGTCGCCGCCGGCATCATCTTCCATCATCAGCACGCCGATCGGGCGGCACTTCACCACCGCGCCCGCGACGATCGGCGAGCGCGCGACGACGAGGGCGTCCAAAGGATCGCCGTCGTCGCCCAGCGTGTGCGGGATGAAGCCGTAATTGGCGGGATAGCGCATCGG
>JBGTUD010000146.1:0-7070 GCA_041939405.1 Sphingopyxis sp.
TCCGCGATCGCAGCCATTGGAACAGCGCGAACATCGTGCCCAAGGACCCGGTGACGCTGGGCCTTTGTTCGCAGCGCGAACTCGACGCGCTTGTCGCCAAGGCCGCGAAGAAGGCCGGGATCAAGGCGCCCGAGGATAGCCGCCTCGAAGGCGACCGCGAAGCGTTGCTCGAGGAACTGCGCGCCGAGCGCACCGCCGCCGCCGAAGCGCGCGCGGCCGAAGGGGCCGCCACCGACGCCGACGGCGAAGAGCAGGTTTGATCTGTTGGGCGCTACTGCTTCAGTCCGCGTCATTGCGAGCGGAGCGAAGCAATCCAGGGCGGTTCACGCGACGCTGGATTGCCGCGTCGCTTCGCTCCTCGCAATGACGACGGGGGTGTAAGCATGGGTCACGGCGACGAGGATAATATCCCCGCGGTCAGCGGATCGCCGGACGCCTCGCTGACCCAGGACGACAGCTTTACCGCGACGAGCCACGCGGGCCTGACCTATCCGTGGGGCGACGCGGCGCCGGGGGAAGGCGAGACGATCGGCATCGCGAACGGCATCGGCTGGGCGCGGATTCCGATGCCGGGCTCGCTTGGCCATATCAACAGCTGGCTGCTCGACGACCAGGATGGCGTCGCGGTGGTCGATACGGGCATCTGCCTGACCATGTGTTCGGACGCGTGGAAGGCGCTCTATGCGGGCGCGCTCAAGGACAAGCGCATCACGCGCGTGATCGGAACGCATCTTCACCCCGACCATATCGGTCTTGCCGGCTGGATCGCGAAGAAGAGGCAAGTCAAGCTGTGGATGACTCGCGGCGAGATGCTGACCGCGCGCGCGATCGTCGCCGATTCATCGGACAGCGCGCCCGACGAGGTACTGGTGCAATCGCGCGCCGCGGGATGGGACGAGGAGGCGATCGAGGCGCAGCGGACGCGCGGCTGGAACATGTTCCAGCGCATGATCTTCGCGCTGCCGCGATCCTATGTACGGATCGCCGACGGCGACGTGCTCGACATGGGCGCGCACCGCTGGCGCGTCGTCACCGGGTCGGGGCACAGCCCCGAACATGCGTGCCTGTGGAACGAGAAAGAGGGCGTGCTCATTTCGGGCGACCAGGTGTTGCCGCGAATCAGTTCGAACGTGTCGGTCAACATCACCGAACCCGATGCCGATCCGCTGGGCGAATGGCTGGCGTCGATCGACAAGCTGCTGCGCGTCATTCCCGCCGACGTCATCGTCTGTCCCGCGCACGGCGAACCGTTCAAGGGGCTGCACGTCCGCCTGATGGCGCTGCGCGACGAGCACCGGATGCGGCTTTACAACCTCGCCGAAGCGGCGGCGAAGGCGCCGATGCGTGCGGTCGACGCCTTTCCCTTGCTCTTCAACCGCCCGATCGGCGAGCATAATCGCGGCCTTGCGACGGGCGAAGCGCTCGCGCACCTCAAACGGCTGGAGGTCGAAGGACGCGTGCAGCGCGAGGATCGCGGCGGCGTCTGGTGGTATCACGGCGTCGCATGACCGCCGCGCACGCCGTTCAGGCGGCGTCGTGGAAGATCAGCCCCAGCGTGTGCCGCCGTCCGCTGCGGATTTCGCTGACCCCGTGGCGCATCGCGACGCGATAGTCGCCGCGCGACCCGCGTACCGGGCGGGCGTTCACCGCGAAGATCACGGCATCGCCCCTGGCCAGCGGCACCACCGCGGCGCGCGACTGCATCCGCGGGCGCTGTTCGGTCAGCACGAACTCGCCGCCGGTGAACGCCGTGCCCGGCGCCGAAAGCAGCACCGCGGCCTGTACGGGAAACACATGGTCGCCGTACAGATCCTGATGCAGGCAGTTGTAATCGCCCGCACCATAGCGCAGCAGCAGCGGGGTCGGGCGCCGCTGCCCGGCGGCGTGGCAGCGCGCGAGGAAATCGGCGTGGTCGCCGGGGAAGCGCGCCGGCATCCCCATCCGTTCGTGCCAGCGGTTCGCGACCGGCACGAGGCGCGGATAGAGGAGCGCGCGCAGCGCCGCGACGAGCGGCGGCAGCGGATAGGCAAAATAGCGATATTCGCCGCGCCCGAAACCGTGGCGCGCCATCCGGATATGGCTGCGGAACAGCGATGGCGCATCGTAGCTCGCGGCAAGCGCGTCGCATTCGGCTTCGCCGAGCAGGCCGGGAAGCACCGCCCATCCGGCGCTGTCCAGCGCGGCGGCGGCGGCGTCCCAGTCGAGCGCCGCCACGCGGCGGGCGATTTCGGTGTCGGGCATCGTCGTCATGCGCGCCTGATGGCGCCGCTGTCGCCCGCGCGCGCCCCGTTTCTTGCGGCCAAAAGGCGTGCGCGCATCAGTCGCCGCGCTGGATAATCCAGCTGAACGCCATGGCGTTGAACAGCGTGTAAAATCCATAAAGCAGCGCGCCCGCCAGCGCGCTGCGCGTCGCAATCGCCATCGCGCCGACGAGCAGCAGAAATTCGAACACATAGGTTGCGTGCGGCCCGACCTTGTCGGCGAGCGGGCGGACCATCTGCTGCACCAGCGGGTCGTCGCTTTCCATGAAGGCGCGGTGCATCGCGAAATTGCCGACCCCGGCGCAGAAAATGGCGATCATGGCAAGGAGCATAGGATTGCAGATGGGGCGTTGGGGGTGGAAATGCCAGCCCGTTTCGGCCTATGACCGGCGCGGCCAAGGTGCGCGGCGCCGCGCGCCGTTCGAAATGCCTCCTCTCTCCCCCGGCGAAGGGCCCGTTCGATGACCTGTTTTCCGCGCTATGCCGCATCCGTCCTGCTGATCGCCGGAGGCGCGGCGCCGGCCTTTGCCAGCCCCGCCGCGCCGGCAATCTCGCCGCTGATCGTGCCCGCGGTGGCGCCCGCGCTGCTGCCCGAAACCACGCCGTTGCCGCTGCCCGACCCGGTGCGCGCGATGATCGCGGCGGCGATCGACAGCGGCGAGGCGCGCGATGTCGATACGGTGGTGTCGCTAGCGAAGGCGACCAACCCCCGCTCGATCGGCGACATCGACGCGATGCTCGCGGCGGCAGAGGCGCTGCGCGACGCGGGCGAACAGCCCGACCCCGTGCGCCAGATGCTCGCCGCAGCGATGGCGAGCAAGAAGGATGGCGACGTCGAGGCGGTGGGCAAGCTTGCCAAGACGACGCTGCCCGACCAGGCGGCGGCGATCGACGCGCTGCTCGCCGAATATCGCGCCGAGCGCGCGAAGGAAAAGGCCGCCGCCGCCGCGGCGGCGCGCGCCAAGCTGGCGCAGGCGAAATTCTGGCAGAATTGGAAGGGCGAGGGGCAGATCGGCGCCTCCTATGCCACCGGCAACACCAAATCGTCGGGGCTCAGCCTTGGCGTCGCGCTCGCGCGCAAGGGGATCGACTGGAACCAGCGGTTTCGTGCGCAGGCGGATTATCAGCGGACGAACGGGCGCACCTCGATCGAACGCTATCTGGTCGAATATGAACCGCAGATCCAGGTGAGCGAGCGCGCCTTCGCTTATGGGCTCGGCCGCTGGGAACGCGACCGCGTGCTGGGGTTCGGCACGCGCTGGAACGCGTCGGCGGGGCTCGGATACAAGCTGGTGGCCGACAAGACGATGTCGCTCAGCGTCAAAGCGGGGCCGGCGTGGCGCGATACCGACTATATTTCGGGCCGCGGGATCGACGACAGCGAACTCACCGGGCTCGCGGGGCTCGATTTCGCGTGGCAGATGTCGCCGACGCTGCGGCTGACGCAGGTGACGTCGACGATCGTGGGCGGGCGCAACATTTCGACCAGCGCGCTGACCGCGCTCAATGCCAAGCTGACCGGCGCCCTGTCGGCGCGCTTTTCCTACTCGGCCGAAATCGACACCGACCCGCCGGCGGGGGTCGAAAAGCTCGACACGATGACGCGCTTCACGCTGGTTTACGGGTTTTAGAGCGGCGTCCGTGTAATCTGAGCCATCCTCCCGTTCGTGTCGAGCGAAGTCGAGACACCCAACGGCCAAGGGGACGGGCGGAGGGGGTCTCGACTTCGCTCGACACGAACGGAATCGAAGCGTTGCCGATTTGGCGCGCGGCGAGATCCCGGCCTTCAGCCAAAGGCTGAAGTTTATCCTGAGCGCCTGCCAAGGCAGTCGAAGGGCCGGGATGACGCTTTTAGTGGGGGCTGTTACCGTAGCGCGGTCAGTCGAAAATTTCGGCGCCGCCGATTTCCTGTCCCTCGGCGAGCAGCCCCGCGCCGGGGACATGGTTGAATTCGATCCGGATGCCGTCGGGGTCCTCGAACAGCACCGAATAATAGCCGGGCGCCCAGGGTTCCTCCTGCGGCGCGTGGACGATGCGGATGTCGCCGCGGGCCGCGAGGAAGGCGTGGACCCTGTCGATCGCGTCGCGGTCGCGCATCCGGAAACAGGCGTGGTGCAGCCCCGGCGCGCCCTGATCGAAGCGCTTTCCGGCATTGTCCGCGCTCGGCGTGCGGATGCCGATCGCGGTGCGCCCGCCGACGCCGTAGAGCATCGCGTCGCTGTCGAGCACGAGCTTGAGCCCCAGATAGCCGATCATGTCGCGCCAGAAGGCGGTCGACCGCGCGAAGTCCCCTGCCGTCAGAATGACGTGCGCGACGCCGTTGATCGCTTCGCTCATCTGATCGCCGCGAGCGTGTAGAGAAATTCGGCAAATCCCATCGTCGCGTCGACCAGCCCCGCGACCTTGGGATTGGTCGAATCGACGAGGAAATATTCGTCGGGTGCGTGCGCGCCCGACCCGTGGCCGATGCCGAAATGCGCCGCGGGGATCGACACCGGCGGCGCGGTGAAGGTCGCGCCGGGCCAGCTGCCCGCCATGCGCGGGTTGAGGCTCGTCGCGACGCCGAGCTTCTTGTAGGTCGCGAGTTCGGAGCGGACGAGGCGGCTGCCCTCGGCGACCCCGGTGGGGTCATAGCCCCCCGACACCTTCATCTCGACATCGGCAAAGCCATGTTTGTCGAGGTGGGCGCGCAGCTTTTTCTCGGCCTCGGCGCGCGTCTGGTCGGGGACGAGGCGCAGGTCGAGCTTGGCGACCGCGCGGCCGGGCAGGATCGTCTTGCCGCCGGGTCCGGTATAGCCCGCAACCAGCCCCTCGATATTCACCGTCGGTTCCTGTGCGAGACGGATCAGCGCGTCGTCGTAGGAAAGATTGTCGATCCAGTGGGTGACGCCGAGCGCCGCCTTTTGCTGTGCCTCGTCGCCTGCTTTGGCGGCTTCGCGGATCAGCGCCTTTTCGCGCTCGGTCAGGGGGCGGACATTTTCGAACCAGCCCTCGATCGCGGGGGTGTTGCCATCGGGGGTGACGAGCGTTTGCAGCGCCTGCACCAGCCGCCACGCGGGCGAATCGACCATGGCCTTGAGGCTGGAATGCACATCGCCCTTCGGCCCGCGGCCCCATGTCTCGCCGCTCGCGACGAGTTCAAGCTCGATGATGCCCTTCGATCCCAGGTTGACCGTGACGTTGCCGGTCTTGCCCTGCGAAGCGAAGGGGATGAAGATGCCCTCGCATTTCCTGAGCGCGGCGAGGATGTTGGGCCTGGTCGCGATCTGGCGAAAATTGGGCGAGCCGATCTCTTCCTCGCCTTCGCAGACGAGGACGATGTTGACGGGAAGCCTCGCCTTGGCCGCGCGGATCGCGTGGAGCGCGGCGAGGAAGGCCGCCTCGGGCCCCTTCTGGTTCACCGCGCCGCGGCCCATGATCGCCTGTCCGAAACCGGGGCGCTCGACCATCCGGCCTTCGAGCGGCGGCGACGACCATTCGGCCGGGTCGAACTGTTTGACGTCGTACATGAAATAGATGCCGAGCGTGCGCGGCGCGCCGACGTCGATCGTGCCGAAGACGCCGGGATGGCCGTCGGTCGGGACGATCTCGACATTGGTGAAGCCTGCGTCGCGCGCGAGTTCGGCCATATAGGCCGCGCCTTCGGCCATGTTGCGGTTTTCGGCGGCGATCGAGGGGAGGGCGATCCAGTCGCGGATGCGCTGGATCGAGGCGGCCTTGCCGGCTTCGGCGGCCTTACGGATCGCCGCCATCGGGCCGCCGGCAGCGAGCGCGGGGAAGGGGCGCATCGCGATCGCCCCGGCTGAGAGCATCGCGGCACCGCGAATCAGCTCGCGGCGGTTCGGCTTGTCGACGTTACGGAAATCCATGGCTGTTCCCCTGCTATGTCATTGTGGCGGGGAGTGTTCTTCAAATTGAAGGGGATGGCAAGGCGGCACCGGCGAGATCCCGTCCTTCGCCGGGATGACGATGTCCCCTATTTTCGTCATCCCGGCGAAGGCCGGGATCTCGCCGTTTCGGCAGGGACCGTCAGTTCAGCAACTGCTCGAACAGATCGTCCCAGCCCGGATTATTCTCGCCGATCAGCCGCCGCTTCCAGTCGCGATGCCATTCCTTGAGCGCCTTTTCGCGCGCGATGGCTTCGTGCATCGTGGCGTGAAATTCGACGTGAACGAGCTTGCGGATGTTGTAGCGCCGGCAATGCGCCGATCCTTCACCCGCCCGATGCTGCATCATGCGGGCGGCGAGGTCGCTGGTTACGCCGATGTAGAAGAGCTGGTTGCCGCGGTTGGTGAGGATGTAGGTGCAGGGCTGCGGCATGGCGCCAACCTACCCCACATCGTCATCCCGGCGAAGGCCGGGATCTCGCCGTTTCGGAGGTTTTGGGCCCAGAGGGCGAGACCCCGGCCTTCGCCGGGGTGACGGCTTGGATTTTAGGCGGAGTCTACGATTGCGCCGGCTTCGGCGCTTCAGCCATTCGGCTTCATCGCCTTCTTCGGGTGGGTTGCGGAGCCAATTGTCTTCGTGGTCCATGATCTGATCCCTTCAGTTGGGATCAGCTTCATATGCGCATTTGGTCGACCTGATAGTTGGCGTTGTTGCTCTACGCCCCCGCCAGCAACCCCTCTTCCCTGATCCGCTGCTGCCAGAGCTTCGGCGCGTTGACGTGGACATTCTGCCCTTCGCTGTCGACCGCCACCGTCACGGGGAAGTCCTTGACCTCGAACTCGTAGATCGCCTCCACCATTTCTAAAATATAAGCGCCGACCGTAAAGAACGTTTTCGAAAAAATGAATCCGCCGATAATTC
>JBGTUD010000147.1:0-7040 GCA_041939405.1 Sphingopyxis sp.
GAGCCTTCGAATTCGTCGGTCGGACTGCGCGTCGTGATGTTGACCGCGCCCGCGATCGCATTTTTCCCGAACAAGGTCGGCTGCGGCCCGCGCAGCACCTCGACGCGTTCCATGTCGACGAGCGGCAGGCGCGAAAGCTGGTCGCGGCCGTAATAGACGCCGTCGACAAACATCGCGACCGATTGTTCAAACCCCTTGTTGTCGCCCGACGCGATACCGCGGATCGCGATGCGGTTGGCGATCGCGGTCTGCGTGATCTTAAGGTTCGGGACCGACGAGGAGATTTGCTCGAGATTGGTCTGGCCGTAATTTTCGACCTGCCTGCCGCTGACCGCCGAGATCGAGATCGGCACGTCGGACAGCCCCTCGGCGCGTTTTTGCGCGGTGACGATGATTTCTTCGAGCCCGCCCCTGTCGTCGGCGGCCGGCGCATCCTGCGCAAAGGCGGCAACGGGACTGACAAGCGCGGATGCAGCGAACAGCGCGACCAAATGCGTTTTCATAGACACTCTCCCTCCCACTATCGTCGGGTTGGCCCCGCGATGTTTTTCTGGCCTTGCGACTCATACTGTCTTTAAGTATCGTTATGCAAGTCAGATAATTTGAGAGAGGATGAAGAGTGCCGCAACACGGCTTGCCCCCCGCGCTGACGCGAAATTTGCGCCTGCCCGCGATTGCCGCGCCGATGTTCCTCGTGTCGGGTCCCGAAATGGTGATCGCCGCGTCGCGCGCGGGGGTGATCGGCAGCTTCCCTGCCCCCAATGCGCGCACGTCGGCCGATCTGGAAGACTGGGTGAACCGCATCGACGCGGCGCTATCCGGCGATCCCGATGCCGCGCCCTGGGCGGTGAATCTTGTCGTCCATCCTTCGAACAGCCGCCTGCCCGAAGACCTGGCCTGCGTCGTGCGCCACAAGGTACCGCTGGTGATCACCGCGCTCGGCACCCCGGCGCGCGTGGTCGAAGCGATTCACGGCTATGGCGGGCTGGTCTTTGCCGACGTCAATTCGGTCGGCTTTGCGCGCAAGGCGGCAGCGGCGGGGGTCGATGGACTGGTTCTCGTCGCCGCGGGCGCGGGTGGACATACCGGCGCCACCGCGGGCTTCGCCTTTGTCGAGGAAGTGCGGCAATTCTGGGACGGCCCGCTGGTACTCGGCGGCGCCATTTCGACCGGCCACGCCGTGCGCGCGGCCGAAATATTGGGCGCCGATCTTGCCTATCTCGGCACCTCGCTGATCGCCTGCGCCGAGAGTATGGCCGCCGCCCCCTATAAGGACATGGTCGTCGCGGCGGGCGCCGAGGACATCGTTCCTTCAAAGGGCATCACCGGCGTGACCGCCAACTGGCTGAAATCAAGCCTGATCGCCGCGGGCTATGACCCCGCGAACATGCCCGAGGACAAGCGCCCCAATTTCGCCGACGCGCAGGATGACGCAAAGGCATGGAAGAATGTCTGGTCCGCCGGGCAAGGCGTCGGCGCGGTGCGCGCGGTCGAACCCGTCGCTGCGATCGTCGATCGCCTCGTTGCCGAATATGATGCCGCCGCCGCACGACCGCGCTTTGCCGCCGCCGAAGGAGTCCCCGCATGACAGCCGAACTCGTCGACACGATCACCTCCACGATCCAACCCAACGACCATCCCTATATGAAGGGCGCGTGGCGCCCGACCTATAATGAATGGAATGCGATCTTCGCGAACGGCGATGCCGAAGTGATCGGTAACATCCCGACCGACATCGACGGCGTTTATGTGCGCACCGGCGAGAACCAGATCCACGAGCCCATCGGCCGTTACCACCCCTTCGACGGCGACGGCTTCATCCACGCCATTTCGTTCAAGGACGGCCGCGCCAGCTATCGCAGCCGCTTCGTGCGCACCAAGGGCTTCGAGGCCGAGAAGGAAGCCGGCCGCTCGCTCTGGGCCGGGCTGATGGAGCCGCCGCACAAATCGACGCGCCACGGCTGGGGCGCGCAGGAATGGCTTAAGGATTCAAGCTCCACCGATGTCGCGATCCACGCGGGCAAGATAATTTCGACCTTCTATCAGTGCGGCGAAGCCTACCGGCTCGATCCCTTCACGCTCGAACAGTTCGGCACCGAAAGCTGGGTGCCGCTCGACGGCATTTCGGCGCATTGCAAGGTCGACCTCGCGACCGGCGAGCTGATGTTCTTCAATTACTCAAAGCACGCGCCCTATATGCATTATGGCGTCGTCGGGGCGGACAATCGGCTCAAACATTATATCCCCGTCCCGCTCGCCGGGCCGCGCCTACCGCACGACATGGCATTCACCGAGAATTACACGATCCTCAACGACATGCCGCTCTATTGGAACGAGGAGTTGCTGAAGAAGAACCTGCACGTCGTGCAGTTCCACCCCGACCAGAAGACCCGCTTCGCGATCATTCCGCGCCACGGTCAGCCCGACGACATTCGCTGGTTCGAGGCCGAACCAACCTACACGCTCCACTGGCTCAACGCATGGGAGGAAGGCGACGAGATCATTCTCGACGGCTATTATCAGGAAGAGCCGATGCCGAAATCCTATCCGAACGCACCCGAGGGGCTCGAGCGGATGATGGCTTATCTCGATCAGGGGCTTTTGAAGCCGCGCCTCCACCGCTGGCGCTTCAATCTCAAGACCGGCGAGACGAAGGAAGAGCGGCTCGACGACCGCGACCTTGAGTTCGGCATGTTCAACCACCGCTATGCGGGCAAGCCCTATCGCTATGCCTATAGTGCGATCCCCGAACCCGGCTGGTTCCTGTTCCGGGGGCTGGTGAAGCACGACCTCGACGCGCGGACGAGCGAATCTTATGAGTTCGGCCCCGGCCGCTTTGGCAGCGAGGCGCCCTTTGCGCCGCGCATAAATGCCAGGCAAGAGGATGACGGCTATCTCGTCTCCTTCATCGCCGACCTTGAAACCGACCGCTCCGAATGCGTGCTGATCGACGCCAAAAATATCGCGGCGGGGCCGGTGTGCCGGATCATCCTGCCCGAACGCATCTGTTCGGGAACGCACAGCATCTGGGCCAGCGGCGACGACATCGGCATGGGCCCGAACAGCGTGCTGGCCGCCTGACATGATCGTCGCGGGAGAGGATAAGCGGCGGCAGTATCGGGAAAGCGGCTGGTGGGGAGACCGGACTTTTGCCGACCTGTTCGCGGCCAATGCGGCGGCACACCCCGGCCGCATGGCGCTCGTCGATGCGCCCAATCGCGGGGATTTCGCGTTCGGCGCGCCGCAGCGCCTGAGCTATGCCGAGCTGGAAGCCGAGATCGACCGGATTGCGGGCGCGCTGGTCGTCGCCGGGATCGGCAAGGACGATGTGCTGCTCGTCCAGCTGCCCAACATCAGCGAATTCGTCGCGCTCTATTTCGCCGCGGCCAAGATCGGCGCGATCATCAGCCCCGCGGCGGTGCAATATCGCAGCCATGAACTGAAGGGCATGATCGGTGTCGTCGAGCCCAAGGCGTTCGTCTGTGCGACCGAGGTAAAAGGCTGCGACCATGTTGGCGTCGCACAGCCGCTGCTGGGCGGCATTCGGCTGATGACCTTTGGTCCCAATCCACCTCCCGGCGCGCTCGACCTTTCGTCCGCGCCGGGGGACGGGAAAGCGCTCGCAGCGCATGTCGCCGCCACCCCCATCGACGCCGACGATATTTTTACGATCTGCTGGACCTCGGGCACCACGGGCGTCCCCAAGGGCGTACCGCGCAGCCACAATCACTGGATCGCGGTCGCGGGCGCGGGATATGAGGCAATGAAGGTCGGGCCGGGCGATGTGCTGCTCAACCCCTTCCCGCTCATCAACATGGCGAGCATCGGCGGCATCACCATGTGCTGGCTGACCAGCGCGGGGACGATGGTGCTGCACCACCCCTTCGACCCCGCCGTCTATCTGAAACAAATCGCGACCGAGCGGCCGAGCCTGACGATCGCGCCGCCCGCGGTGCTCAACATGCTGCTCCAGAATGAGGCGTTGCTGGCGTCGGTCGATCTCTCCAGCCTGCGCGTCATCGCGTCGGGCTCGGCGCCGCTCGCGCCCGCGATGGTGCGCGGCTTTCAGGAAAAGCTCGGCATCATCATCGTCAACGTCTTCGGGTCGAACGAGGGGATGAGCTTTATCACCGGCGAGGGCGACATGCCCGATCCCGACAAGCGCGCGAGCCTGTTCCCCCGGCGCGGCACCTATCGGCGCCCCTATGGCGAGGGCCGCGCGCCCAATATCGAAAGCCGCCTCGTCCCGCCCGGCGGCGGCGATCCGATCGAGGTGGACGGCGTGGCGGGCGAATTGCAGATCCACGGGCCGAGCTTGTTCGAGGGCTATCACAACGCCCCCGATCGCACCGCCGAAGCCTTTACCGACGACGGCTGGTTCCGCACCGGCGATTTGTTCGAGATCGCCGAGGGCGGCGACTTCTACCGCTTCGTCGGGCGCTGCAAGGATTTGATCATCCGCGGCGGGGTCAACATCTCGCCCGAGGAGATCGACCAGCTCTTGGGCGGCCACTCCCTGCTTGCGGAAGCGTGCGTCTTTTCGCTTCCCGACCCGACGATGGGCGAGCGCATCGGCCTCGCCTATGTTCCGCGCGGCGCCGACGATGTCAGCCTGTCCGACGTCACCGACTATCTGCGCGAAAAGGATCTGGCGGTATTCAAACTGCCCGAGCGCCTGTTCCGCTTTGACGCGCTGCCACGCAACGTCACGGGAAAGGTGATGCGCAGCGACGTGCGCGAACAGGCGCTCGCCACTCTCGAAAAGGAAGCCTGACATGGCGAAAGAGGTCTTCATCCTCGGCGGCGCACAGAGTGATTTTTCGCGCAACCTCGACCGCGAGGGCGGCGGGCTGTTCGAGCTGTTCCGCGATGTCGCCGAAGCGGCGTTTGCGGCGACGGGTATCGAGCCGAAGGAGGTCGAAACAGCGCATGTCGGCAATTTCGTCGGCGAGCTGTTCGCCGGGCAAGGCCAGCTCGGCGGCTTCTTCGGCCATGTTCACCCCGACCTCGCAGGCATTCCCGCCTCGCGTCACGAGGCCGCCTGCGCGTCGGGCAGCATCGCCATCCTCGCCGCCGCGGCCGAGATCGAGGCCGAGCGCTACGGCCTCGCGCTCGTCCTCGGCATCGAACTGATGCGCAATGTCCCCGGCCAGCGCGCCGCCGAATATCTGGGCGCCGCCGCCTGGGCCGGACGCGAGGCGCAGGAGGCGCGTTATCTGTGGCCCTACATGTTCGCGCGCGTTGCCGAGGAATATGACGAGCGCTTCGGGCTCGACCGCGCCCATCTGCGCGCCATTTCGGCCAATAATTTCGCCAATGCGAAGAAGAACCCCAATTCGCAGACGCGCGGCTGGGCGATCACCGACGCGCATCTGGGCGAGAATGACGAGGTCAATCCGCTGATCGAGGGGAGCCTGCGCAAATCCGACTGCGGGCAAGTTACCGACGGGGCGGCGGCGATCTTCCTCGCCTCGCGCGAAGTTGCCGAAGCCTATGCCAAGCGCCGCGGTGTTCCGCTCGACGGCATTCCGCGCATCAAGGGCTGGGGCCATGCCACCGCCCCCCTGCTCTATTCAACAAAGGTTGAGAATAGTCGCGGGCAAGACTTTGTTTTTCCCAGCGTGCGCAAGGCGATGATGGATGCGCTGCGCCGCGCGGAGATGCCTGACATCCATGCCTGCGACGGGGTCGAGGTGCACGATTGCTTCTCGATCACCGAATATATGGCGATCGACCATTTCGGCATCACCAAGCCTGGGGAAAGCTGGCGCGCGGTCGAGGATGGGACGATTGCCCTCGGCGGCAAATTGCCGGTCAATCCGTCGGGCGGCCTGATTGGCCTGGGGCATCCGGTAGGGGCCACGGGGGTACGGATGCTGCTCGACAGTTGGCGGCAGGTCACGGGAAACGCGGGCGATTATCAGGTCGAAGGCGCACGAAACTTCGCGACCTTCAACGTCGGTGGCAGCGCGACCACGGCCGTCAGCTTCGTCGTCGGCGTCTGATCTCTTGGCCGAGGTTTATCTGTACGACGCCGTGCGTACGCCGCGCGGCAAGGCACGGCCCGACGGCGGGCTCGCCAACCTTAGTCCGCAGGAACTGGTGCGCCAGCAGGCGGCGGCGCTTATCGCACGCTGCGGCGCGGCGGCGGCGGCGCCCGACGCGCTGATCCTTGGCTGCGTGACGCAGACCGGGGCGCAGGGCGGGAATATCGCGCTGGTGTCGAAACTCCATGCGGAGCTTCCCGACGCGACCGCCGCGCACGCCATCAACAATTATTGCGCATCGGGCTTGTCGGCGATCGGCCATGCAATCGCCAAGGTCGCCAGCGGCGAGATGACGCATGTTCTGGCGGGCGGCGTCGAATCGATGAGCGCGGCCCGCTTCCTCAGCGACCATGCAGGTTTCTACACCAACGACGAGCTGCCGCCGCGCGCACGCTTCGTTCCGCCCGTGCTCGGCGCCGACCGCCTCGCCCATGCCGAGGGGATCACGCGCGGAGAACTCGACGCGGTTGCCCTTGTCTCGCAGCGGCGAGCAGGGGCGGCGGACGCCGACGCCGCCCTCCAGGCCTCGCGTATCGCGACGGGCGCGCTGACGGGCGAAGAATGTATCCGGCCGCAAACGAGCGCCGAATCGCTTGCCGCCCTGCCCGCCGCCTTTGGGGAGTTGCAGGCGCAATATGCCGGGGCGCTCGAAGGCGCGACCTTCGCGCCGCTGCATGGCATCGCTCACGCGCCGCCGATCTGCGATGGTGCCGGACTGGCACTGGTCGGCGGCGAAGGATTGGGGCTGGCGCCGCGGGCACGTGTCGCCGCCTATGCCGAAAGCGGCGGCGATCCCGCCGCGTCGTTGACCGCGGGCTTTGGTGCGATGGACAAGGTTCTGGCCCGTACCGGACTGACCCTCGCCGATATGGACCGCATCGAATTCATGGAGGCCTTTGCCGTCACCATCGCCAAATTCCTGCGCGACCGCGACGCCGATCCGGCCCGCGTCAATGTGAGCGGCGGACATCTTGCCAAGGGACACCCGATGGG
>JBGTUD010000148.1:0-7032 GCA_041939405.1 Sphingopyxis sp.
ATCGCGTCCAGACGTGGGAAGCGGGGGTGCGTTTCGGCGACCGCCGCCTGACGCTGCTCGATGCGACGCTGTCGGTGTCGTACAGCCGCTGGCACAATATCCAGGCCGATTTCATCGACAGCAACGGCTTTCCGACGACCGCCAACATCGGCGATGGACGCATCACCAGCGTATCGGGCGCGCTCGCCGTACGGCCGAGCGACGCGCTGACCTTCGAACTCGGCGCGGTCTATAATCACAGCCGCGTCGACGATCTGTCGCCGCAGATTTTGCCGGTCTTTGCCGCGACCCCAGCGCGGCTCGGCCGCATTCCCAACGTCGCAAGCCACGCCGTGCGCGGATCGGCCAATTATGCCA
Organism: Sphingopyxis sp.; assembly: GCA_041939405.1. GTDB lineage: Bacteria > Pseudomonadota > Alphaproteobacteria > Sphingomonadales > Sphingomonadaceae > Sphingopyxis. The sequence continues at coordinate 358 of JBGTUD010000148.1, forward strand.
CGATGGTCGGCGACCAGGATTTCCGCGTTAATGGCTGGGCCAGCTATGTCGGCCCTTCGCGGCTCGGCATCGGTCCGGTGCTCGGCGAAAGCCAGGGCGATTATCTCGACACGGGCCTCGCGATGCGGATCGGCAACGAACGCCGCGGCCTGTCGCTGACGCTCACCAACCTCTTCGACTCGCGCGGCAACCGCTTTTCGCTGGGGACGCCCTTTGTCGAAGGAAATGCCGGCTTTATGACCCCACTGCGCCCCCGCACGCTACGGATCGCTATCGACGTCGCCTATTAGCGAACGCTGGGGGGGTTAGGGCTGCCATCGATCTAGTCGTCATCCCGGCGAAGGCCGGGATCTCGCCGGAGCGCAAAACACAGCGGTTGAGATCCCGGCCTTCGCCGGGATGACGATGAAATAAAGGGTCGCTTTCGGCCGAACGAGGCCGTCCAGCCTAGCGCCATCTCGACCAGCCTAGCGCCATCTCGAAACGCCTTCCCGCCTACGCGCGGGCTATCCATCAATCCGCAAGCGTCAGCCGCTCATACCGGTCGATGTGATAGTCGGCGCTGCCGAACTGTCCCTCGATCATCGTCGTGCGCTTGAAATAATGGCCGATGGCCAGTTCCTGCGTGATGCCGATACCCCCATGCGTCTGGATCGCATTCTGCCCGACGAATTTCGCGCCGCGCGCGACCTTGCTCTTCGCCGCGGACACGGCAGCCATGCGTTCGTTCGCAGCGAGGCCGAGTTTCAGCGTGCCCATGATCGTCATCGAACGCGCCTGCTCAACCTCCATGAACATGTCGACCATGCGGTGCTGGAGAACCTGGAATTTGGCGATCGGGACGCCGAACTGCTTGCGCTGCTGCGTATATTCGAGCGTCCCTTCGTGAAGCTTCTGCATCACGCCCGTCGCCTCGGCGCAGACCGCCACCGTCGCTTCGTCGACAATCTGTTCGATCAGCGGCAGCGCGGCGCCTTCGCCGCCCAGCAGCGCATCGCCGGGGATCGCGACATTTTCGAAATAGATTTCGGACGCACGGCTGCCATCGACCGTTGGATAGTCACGACGGACGATACCCGGCGCCTTTGCGTCGATCAGGAACAGCGAAACGCCGTCGCGATCGCGCTGGCCGCCGCCGGTGCGCGCCGTGACGAGCAGATGCGTCGCCCAGGGCGCGGCATAAACGACGCTCTTGTGCCCGTTCAGCACATAGCCCGCGCCGTCCTTCTTCGCGCTCGTTTTGAGGTTCGCAAGGTCATAACGCCCCTGCGGTTCGGCATAGGCAAAGGCGATGATCGCGTTACCGGCAATGATTTCGGGGATGATCGCATCGGCCTGCGCACCGCCGACGGCCTTCAGCGCGCCGCCCGCGATCACCACGGTCGGAAGATAGGGCTCGATCCCGATGACCTTGCCCAGTTCCTCCATGACGATCGCATTTTCCAAAGCGCCGCCGCCGAGCCCGCCATGATCTTCTGCGAAAGGCGCGCCGAGCATACCGAGGTCCTGCGCCAGCGCGGTCCAGATCGCGGGATCGCGGCCGCTGTCCGAATTGATGAACTTTTGCCGCGTTTCGAAATCATAAGTGTCGGCCAGAAAGCGCGACAGCGTGTCGCGGATCATGTCCTGCGTTTCGGTGTAGGTGAAATCCACAATCTTATCCTCATTTTCACCGTCATCCCGGCGAAGGCCGGGATCTCGCCGCAGCGTCATTGGCGAGAGGTCGAGATCCCGGCCTTCGCCGGGATGACGTCGATTATCTGATCAAAGCCCCAGAACCATCTTCGCGATGATGTTGCGCTGAATCTCGTTCGACCCGCCATAAATGGTCGTCTTGCGCATGTTGAAATAGGTGGGCGCGGCGCGGTGGGCATAGTCGGGCCCGATCGGATGCTCATTGTCGCCTTCCCCGAAACCGCGGAAATAGGGGGCGCCATAATGGCCGACGGCCTCGAGCGTCAGTTCGGTCAGCCGCTGCTGAATCTCACTGCCCTTGATCTTGAGCAGGCTCGATTCGGGCCCCGGCCCCTTGCCCGCATTCTCGCCGGCAAGGCTGCGCAATTCGGTGAATTCGAGCGCCGTCAGATCGATCTCCAGTTCGGCGACCTTGCGCTTGAAAAAGGGGTTGGCGAGAAGCGGCTTGTCGCCGTCGACCTCGGTACGCGCGATTTGCTTCACCTTCTCGATCCCGCGCTTCGACGCGGCGACGCCCGCGATGCCGGTGCGTTCGTGCGCGAGCAGGAACTTGGCGCAGGTCCAGCCCTTATTTTCTTCATAAACGCGCTGCGAAACGGGAACGCGCACATCCTCCAGCCACACTTCATTGACTTCATGCTCGCCGCCCAGCGTGATGATCGGGCGCACGGTGATGCCGGGCGATTTCATGTCGATGAGAAGGAAGCTGATCCCTTCCTGCTGCTTCGCGTCCTTGTCGGTGCGGACAAGGAAAAAGCCCCAGTCGGCGTGCTGCGCCAGCGTCGTCCAGGTCTTTTGCCCGTTGACGATATAATCGTCGCCGTCGCGAACCGCCGTGGTGCGGAGCGAGGCAAGGTCGGACCCCGAACCGGGTTCCGAATAACCCTGGCACCACCAATCCTCGCCCGACAGGATGCGCGGCAGGAAATGCGCCTTCTGCTCGGGAGTGCCGAAGGTGTAGATCACGGGGCCGACCATCGCGAGGCCGAAGGGCATCAGGCGGACGCAGTCGGCGCGTGCGGTCTCTTCGGACCAGATGAAGCGCTGCGTCGGAGTCCAGCCGGTGCCGCCATATTCGACCGGCCACGCCGGGGCGATCCAGCCCTTTTTGTGCAGGATTTTGTGCCAGAGGAGAAAATCCTCCTTGGACAATTCCTCGCCCTCATCCTGCTTGCCGCGAAGCTCCGCGGGGTAATTGTCGGCGATGAACTGGCGCACTTCCTGCTGAAAGGCCAGATCTTCGGGGCTGAACTCCATGTCCATATCGATTCTCCCATTGGGCACTGGCGCCTCTATATCGAGCGCTCACCTTTACGTAAACGGCAAGTTGCAGCTTGCAACGGTTCTGGAGAATGATCGCGCGGCGCGGCCGACTTGTCCAGCGCTGAGGCAGCGGAGACAGGAGCTGGATTCAGCGCGGGGTGACGACGATCATCGCGCCTTCGCTGGCATAGGCGCTGCGAATCTCGGCGATCGACAGCATGACCGGGACCGTTTTCCCCTCGCGCGTCATCAGCTCGGTGGAAAGCCGGGCGGGTTGGCCGGTCCGAAAGATCGTCTCCAGCCCCTCGACAAAGGCCTGACGTTGGCGGACGGGCAACAATGCCGAAAAACGCACGCGGCGGATCGCCGTCGCATCGACCCCGACCATCGCCATCAACCGATCGTTCGCCGCCTCGATCGTCTCGCGCACCGAAATCTGCGCATGGCCGACCGCGCCGCTCGCCTCGATTGCCCGGAACAGGGCGCACCGCGCGTCAATCGCTGCATGTTCGTCCATCGCCGCGCTCACGTCGCGCAGGACAATGGCCCCGCCCGTCGGAACGGGGAGCAGGTCGACGCGCAGCCACTGCCCCGGCCGCAATATCCCCGGAATCTCGCCCGTAAAGCGTTCGCGATGGTCGATCAGGCGCGCCAAACGATGCATGAGCAGGCTGGTTTCAAGCCCCGGCAACGCCTCCGCCAGCGGGCAGCCGATCAGGTCCGACGCGGGCCGTTCCAGCATATCGCATCCCGCGGGATTGACCGCAGCGACGCGCCGCTCGCCATCGACCAGAAGCACTGCGTCGCGGATCGACTCGACAAGCGCCGCCAGCGATGCCTGCAACGCATTGGCCCGTGCGGCGACGGCGCCCTCGCCTTCGTCGCCGAGCCGGCGATAATCGTCGAGCGAGATCAGCACATGGGCATCCTTGCCGTGGTGCGTCACCACGACGGGTTTGCGCGCCGCCTGCAAGCGCCAATTGGCAAAGCCGCGAATGAAATCCGCCGCCGAGACACGCTGTGGTTCCTGCGCCGTCGCCACTCGATACCTCCGATCATCCCATATCCTTTGGCCCTTATGGCGCACGCTCCATCGACATTGGGTCGGGAAAGGATGATTTGCCGGGTGATTATGTCCTGTATGGCGCCGAAACGCAGTCGATCAGACCAGCCGCGCGCGACCGCACCGCAACGCATTCACCCGCGTGTCGGCCTGACCGACATGCAGGCCGAGCAGGCCGGTGAGATCGCCCAAAATGCTGTCGAGCACCGGCGCGGCCAGTTCCACCGTCTCGCCCACCACCTTGGTCAGCGCGCCCAGGTTGAGCCCCAGGCCGAGGACTTTGACGTCGAGTTCCATATCATCGGCAAGCGATTTCGCCGCCCCGGCGGCCAGCCCGCTGCTCGATACCGTCTTCACCGTCCCGTCATCGATCTCTCCCCGCGAAAAGGCAACGGGCTTTTCATTAAGGTCGGACAGCGTCATTTCCGCCTGCGCGTCGATGCTGACGAGCGGCAATTTGACGAGCCGCGCGGGTTTCGGGGCGAGCGGGCGCCGCATATCGGCGAAATCGCCGGCCTCGACGCTGCCGATCGCGACCATCGCGGGCGACGTCACGACGCCCAAGGTCACGGCGGCGCCGGCGTTCGGGGCGCAGTCGATCTCCGTGATCCGCGCCGATGCCGATCCGAGCTCGGCGAGCAACGGGATATGCACGCGCGCGAGCGCGGTGGTGACGCGCGTGTCGATCCTCAACCGCACCTGGGCGGTGCGAATGACGACATCGTGAGTGTCGGTCACGGCGATCAGCGGCGAATCCGCCGGCGGTTCGCCAACCAGCAGCGCGACGTCGACGCCTGACCCGCCGGGAAGCTCGCTCGCGAGCGACAGGTCGACCTGCCGGTTCGCGCTGCCGAGAAGCAGCATCGCGCGCAGGAGGCTGAGCGCATTGACCCTGACGGGGTTCGCGGCATCGACGCGAATGCTCGACGATCGCGGGCCAAGGTCGATGGCGCGCGAGGGGACCAGGCTGCGCGGCAAGGCGGCATTGGCAATATGCTCGAGCGCGGTTGCCACCTCGCCATCGGACGCCCTTGCCAGCGCCGATACGGCCTGCGGCAGTGTCACCTGGCTGTCGAGCGTCTGGCCAAAGGTCAGGACGTCGGCGCCCACTTCGGTCCGGAGCGCTTCGGAAAAGGCGAGCAGGTCGACGTCGGCGTTGGCGAGCGCATTATAGTCCATCACCGACAGATTGACCGTGCTGCCGGTCAGCCCCGACAGCAAAGCATTGGCCACCCCGCCATTGAGGGCAGCGACGCGCGATCCGAGCGAAAAGGCGGCATAGCCGCGCCGCGCGCCCGTCGCGGTGGCGCGAATGATGCTGTCGGGCCGACCGGTGAGGAAGCTGCCGAAGAACAGCGGGCGATCCTGCGTCAATGTGATCCGCACGGCGTTGGGCGCAGCGCCGCCCGCCGCGAAGCGTGCTTCGGCGTCGCGCGCCGGATCGGCAGTATAGGTGCCCGCCGCCAACGTCTCGATCCGGATGGTGCAGGTGCAGTTGGCGGCGATGACCCGTTCGACGGCGGCGCGCTCTTCGCCCGGCCGGGCCGCCGCCGCCAGCACCGCGGCGTCGGCGATCCCCTGCAATTTGCGCCGGTCGAGGTAGAGCGAACCGACATCGACCGCGAGCGCCGCGGCGCCGATCAGCATCGGCATACCGACCGCCGCGGTGATACTGATGCCCGCGCGGCGGCAGGCGATCAGCGCGGCAAGGAGCGGGCGGATCGCCATGCTCAATCGACCGGCAATTCAAAGGTCGCCTGCGCGCGGATCACATGATCGGGCGCTGGCACGAAAACCGAGCGCAGAAAACCTGTCTCGGCGGCGGTAAAGGTCACGGCGACGGTGATCGCCTCGGCGGTTTCGGACACGGCGACGCTGTGCGCTCCCGCCGCGCTGTCGATGCTCCGCGCCACCGCGCGCTGTGCGACCGCGCGGCGATCGGCGGCGTCGAGCCCGACGATCGCCGCGCGCGCACCATCGTTCGCCGCTTGCTGCACCGTGTGCGCGAGCATGAAATAATGGCCATAGACGAGGATGCCCATCAGCAACGCGAGGAGCAGCGGCAACACCATCGCCATTTCGACGATGGCGGCGCCGCGCTCCCCGCGCGCCAGGGTCGCACCAGTCAGGGCGATCGGGCGGGCTATCCGCGAAATTCGGGTCGAGGCCGTCATGCCGGTCAGTATCGCGGCATGGCGTGAAAAGGGCGTCGAGAGGTCCCGGCGCCCTTTTTTCGCATTTTACGCAAGTTCCGGCGGCGCTGGGCGCACACTATCCGGCGCAAGCGCGTCCTGCCTGCCGGAACATTAACGAACGCCCCGCCCCGGCTTGCCGAAAATTCCTATTATTCGGCCGCTTCCAGCTTGTCCTGCGTGCGCAACTCGAAATCCGATGCGTCGTGGCGTTCGCGAAGCTGGCTTGCCGGATCGCCCGTCACGCGGTTGACCATCCGCCCGCGCTTCACCGCCGGGCGCGCAGCAAGCTGGTCGGTCCAGCGCTGGACATTCTTATATTCGTGCACCTGCAGAAACTCGCCCGCGTCATAGACGATCCCCTTCACGAGCGCGCCGTACCAGGGCCAGATCGCCATGTCGGCAATCGTATAGTCCCCGCCCGCAATATATTCATGCTCGGCGAGCCGGCGGTCGAGCACG
>JBGTUD010000149.1:0-7023 GCA_041939405.1 Sphingopyxis sp.
TCGGCATAGGCCTTGAGGGCCGCCAAGGTATCGGCATCCTGCGCCGCGACCGACTGGCGCGCGAGCGTATAGAGGTCGAGCCGGCGCAGGGTGCTGTCGATCTTGACGGTGCGGGGGCCGAACACCTCTGAAAGCCGCCCCTGCACGGTGCGGCGCATCGTCATCATCTGCCAGAGGCGGTCCTGCGCGTGGGCATAGCCCAGCCCAAAGAAACTGTCGGCATCCGTCTGGCCCAGAATATGCGGCACATTGGCATTGTCGCGCACGATCTCGACCGGGGCGGAGATGCCCGAAACGGTCAGCGTCTTGTCATAGTCTGGCAGCGAGCGCGACAGCAGGAAATAGGTGCCGACCAGCGCCAGCAGCGCCAGCAGGATGGCACCGCCTGCCAACCTCAACAACCATTTCAAGACCCCTGACATGCCCCGGCACCGCCCTATTTTCCGCTTGCATCACCTGCCGGGGATAGTCAGAAAACCCCGGCAAGACAATGGCACACAGTATGGGAGAGGACGGGACAATGGCAAAACTGGCGTTTCTGGGGCTCGGGGTTATGGGCTATCCGATGGCGGGGCATCTGGCGGCAGCGGGACATGAGGTCTGTGTCTATAACCGCACGGCGGCCAAAGCCGAGGCATGGGCGGCCCAGCATGGCGGGCGGCACGCCGCGACCCCGCGCGAGGCCGCCGCAGGGGCCGAATTTGTGATGGCCTGTGTGGGGAATGACGACGATCTGCGCTCGGTCTGTCAGGGGGCAGATGGTGCCTTTGCCGGGATGGCGACAGGCGCGGTGTTCGTGGATCACACCACGGTGTCGTCGAAGGTCACGGCCGAGCTTTACGCCGAGGCCAAGGCGGCGGGGCTGAATTTTGTCGATGCGCCGGTGTCGGGCGGTCAGGCGGGGGCCGAGAATGGCCAGCTTTCGATCATGTGCGGCGGTGATGAGGCGGCCTATGCGGCGGCCGAGCCGGTGATGCAGGTCTATGCCAAGCTCTGCCGCCGGATCGGCGAGAGCGGGGCCGGTCAGATGACCAAGATGTGCAATCAGATCGCGATTGCCGGTCTGGTGCAGGGGCTGGCCGAAGCGCTGCATTTCGCCGAGAAGGCGGGGCTCGACGGGCGCGCGGTGGTCGAGGTGATCTCTGAGGGTGCGGCCGGGTCGTGGCAGATGTCGAACCGCTATGAGACCATGCTGGACGACAAGTGGAACCACGGTTTTGCCGTCGACTGGATGCGCAAGGACCTGGGCCTCGCGATCGACGAAGCGCGCGTCAACGGCGCGACGCTGCCCGTCGCCAGTCTCGTCGACCAATTCTACGCCGATGTGCAAAAGGCGGGCGGCGGGCGCAAGGATACCAGCTCGCTCGTGACGAGGCTGCCGAAGTGAGGGGCATCGCAATGCTGCTTTCACAAAGGGAAAAGAACAGGTGCGTCCCCGCGAAGGGTGTTGGGAGTGACGTGCCTCCCAACACGACCCATTTCCGGTCGGTTCAAAATGGCGCCGTCACGAGATGGGCTCCCGCCTTCGCGGGAGCACACAGCTTTTTAAGCTTCAGGAAAACAAGTCTCGCTGTCTCTCGCGCATGCGGGAGGGGATCATTGGCTGCCCTCATCGCTCTCCTCCTCGCCGGCCCCGCGCACGCCGACACGCTGATCGACAATGTCAACGGCATCACGCTCGACAAGGAGGGCAAGCTCGTCCGCTTTACCGGGCTGGTCATCGACAAGGACGGCAAGGTCAAGGAACTGCTCGACCGCAAGGACAAGCGCCCCGAACGCCCCGATTTCAAGGAGGATGGCAAGGGCAAGACGCTGATCCCCGGCCTGATCGACGCCCACGGGCATGTCATGGGCCTCGGCTTTTCGTTGATGCTGCTAGACCTGTCGGACACGAACAGTCTGGCCGAGGCGCAGGCGGCGATCCGCCAATATGCCGCCGAAAACCCCGAAATGCCGTGGATCATCGGGCGCGGCTGGAACCAGGAAAAATGGGGGCTCGGCCGTTTCCCCACCGCCGCCGACCTCGATGCCGCGGTCCCGAACCGCCCCGTCTGGCTGGAGCGCGTCGACGGCCATGCCGGCTGGGCGAACAGCGCGGCGATGGCGGCGGCAAAGGTCACGGCCGCAAGCCGGTCGCCCGAAGGCGGGCGGATCGAGATGGAGGGCGGCAAGCCGAGCGGCGTCTTCGTCGATGCTGCGATGCACCTCATTGACGGCGCCAAGCCCAAACCGCTCGCGCGCGACCTCGACCGCGCCCTTCTCCTCGCGCAGCAAAAGCTGCTCGAACAGGGGATCACGGCGATCGCCGACATGGGCACGACGATCGAGGAGTGGCAGGCGTATCGCCGCGCGGGCGACAAGAAACAGCTCGCGGTGCGTATTCTCTCCTATGGCGGCGACATCGACAATATGGCGATGATCGCCGGGCCCGAGCCGACGCCGTGGCTCTATGACGACCGGCTCCGCATGGTGGGGGTGAAGCTCTATCTCGACGGCGCGCTGGGATCGCGTGGCGCGTGGCTGAAGGCCCCCTATGCCGACGCGCCGGGTCAAAAAGGCCTGCCGCTGCTCACGCCCGCGCAGCTGCGCAACAAGATGGTGCGCGCGTCGATGGACAAGTTCCAGGTCGCGATCCATGCGATCGGCGACGCCGCCAATGCCGAAGCGCTTTCGGCCATCGCCGACCTTACGACCGATCTTCCCGGCGAACGCCGCTGGCGGATCGAACATGCGCAGGTGATCGACCCCGCCGACATGGCGCGCTTCGCCAGCCTGAAAGTCGTCGCGTCGATGCAGCCGGTGCACCAGACGAGCGACCGGACGATGGCTGAGGCACGGCTGGGACCCGGCCGCCTCGCGGGCGCCTATGCGTGGCGCAGCCTTCAGAATGCGGGCGTCCGCCTTGCCTTCGGCTCCGACGTGCCGGTCGAGAGCGCCAACCCCTTCCCCGGCATCGCCGCCGCCATCGCGCGCACCGATGCAAAGGGCGAGCCCTTTGGCGGCTGGCGCCCCGAGGAAGCGGTGAGCCGCGAAACCGCGCTGGACGGCTTCACGCGCACTGCGGCTTATGCGGGCTTTGCCGAGGATCGTATCGGCTCGCTGATGCCGGGAATGCGCGCCGATTTCCTGATCGTCGACACCGACCCGCTGCTCGCCAGTCCCGACGAAATTCGCCGCATGACCCCGCTCGAAACCTGGATCGGCGGCTATCGCTATTACAAGCGAAAGGAGGGCGCGACCCTTGGCCGTTGACACGCCCTCTCGCCGCGCGCTCCTCGCCGGAATCGCCGCGCTGCCGGTCGCGACCGCCGCGGCCGCGGCCGAGCGCCAGGAACGCCGATCCAAAAAGCGCAAACCCGCGAGGCCCAGCGTCCAGCATGTCGACGTCGCGATCATCGGCGCCGGCGTGTTCGGCGCGTGGACCGCGTGGCACCTCGCGCGCGCGGGCAAGTCGGTCCGCCTCTTCGACGCCTATGGCGCGGGCAATGCCCGATCCTCGTCGGGGGGCGAAAGCCGCGTCATTCGCATGGGCTATGGCGCCGACACCATCTATTCGGAAATGGCGCGCGACTCGCTCGCATATTGGAAGGATCTTTCGGAGACGGCGAGCACGCCGATCTTTTACAACACAGGGGTCCTGTGGTTCGCGCCCGACGGCGATCCCTATACCGCGCAGTCGCTCGCCTGGCTCCGGGCGAACCGCGTCGGGTACGAGCAGGGCGATGTCCGCTGGCTCCAGAATCAATATCGCCAGATCCAATTTTATCAGGGTGAAACCGGCATCCTTGAAACCGAAGCGGGCGCGCTGATCGCGGCGCGCGGCGTGCAGGAGGTGATCGCCGACGCGCGGATCGAAGTCGAGCGCGTCGTCATGCCCGCCCCGCTCTTCTCGAAACGCACCAAGCGCCACACGCTGCCCGACGGCGGCACTGCCGACCATCTCGTCTATGCCGCGGGGCCATGGCTCGCCGAACTATTCCCGCAGCAGTTGATGGGCCGGATCGTCGCGACGCGGCAGGAAGTCTATCATTTCGGCGCGCCGCAGGGCGACACGCGCTTTGCCCCGCCCGAGCTTCCCGTCTGGGCCGACTTCAACAACGGCCGCATCGTTTACGGCATTCCCGACCTCGAAGGCGCAGGGTTCAAGATCGCGTTCGACACGCACGGCCCCGCGATCGACCCCGACACGATGGAGCGCGACCCGACGCCCGCGGGAATCGCCGCCGCGCGCGCCTATGTCGCGCGGCGCTTTCCGGGGCTCGCCGGCGCCCCGCTGATCGGCGCGCGCGTCTGCCAATATGAAAATAGCGCGAACGGCGACTATCTGATCGACCGTTTTCCGGGGCAGGAGCGCGTCTGGCTCGTCGGCGCCGGATCGGGCCACGGGTTCAAGAACGGCCCCGCGGTCGGCAAGCGCGTCGCGGCGCATATTCTCGACAAGAATCTCGCGGTCGAGCCGCGCTTCAGCTTCGCGAGCAAGGGCACGGTCGCGGGGCGGACGGTGTTCTGATGGCCCCCTGCTCCATCATTCGTCATCCCGGCGAAGGCCGGGATCTCACCTTCTCGTCCTGCCGCACCGGCGAGATCCCGGCCTTCGCCGGGATGACGATGTAAGGGGACAGACGATCGTGCGCCTGACCGACTGCCACAATATCGACGATTTCCGTGCGCTCGCGAAGCGGCGCCTGCCCTGGCCGGTGTTCGACTATATCGACGGCGCCGCCGACGACGAGGTGACGCGCCGCCGCAATCGCGCGGCGTTCGACAGCTGCGACCTCGTCCCCCGCGTGCTTGCGGGGGTCGCAAGCGTCGATATGAAAACGACGCTGTTCGGGCGCGAGATCGCGATGCCGCTGTTCCTCTCGCCGACCGCGCTCCAGCGCCTTTTCCACTGGCAGGGCGAGCGCGCGGTGCTGCGCGCCGCCGCGAATGCGGGCACGGTCGCGGGCATCTCCAGCCTCGCCACCGTCAGTCTTGCCGAAGCGGGCGCGCTGACCGATGGTCCCAAACTTTTCCAGCTCTATATCCACCATGACGAGGGACTGAACAAGGCGATGCTCGACGCCGCGTGCGAGGCGAAGTTCGACGCCGTGGCGCTGACGGTGGATACCATCGTCGGCGGCAACCGCGAACGCTGCCTCCGCTCGGGCTTTACTTCGCCGCCGCGCTTCACCGCATCGAACATGCTGAGCTACGCGATCAAGCCCGGCTGGGGGCTCAACTATGTTTTTCGAGAAAAATTCAGCCTGCCGAACCTCGCGACGCATGTGTCCGAAGGGTCGAGCGTCCCCAAATCGGTCGCCGACTATTTCACGACGATGCTCGACCAGAGCCTTGACTGGAAACGCGCCGAGGCGATCCGCAAGCAATGGGACGGCCCCTTTTGCCTGAAAGGAATCGCCGCGGTCGAGGATGCGAAGCGCGCCGTCGACATCGGCGCCACCGCGATCATGGTGTCGAACCACGGCGGACGGCAATTGGATGGCAGCATCGCCCCCTTCGATGCGCTCGCCGAGATTGTCGACGCGGTCGGCGACCGGATCGAGGTGATCTGCGACGGCGGCATCACCCGCGGCACGCATGTCCTGAAGGCGCTGTCGGTGGGTGCAAAAGCCTGTTCGGGCGGGCGCCTCTACCTCTACGCGCTCGCCGCGGCGGGTGAGGATGGCGTCGCGCGTGCGATCGCCCTGCTCCGCGCCGAGATGGAGCGCGGGATGAAGCTGATGGGGGTGAAAACCCTCGCCGAACTGTCGCGCGAAAATCTGCGCTGGCGTTGACGACGAAGATCGGGCGAACCCAGGGCTCCACCACGAACGCGCGCACGAAAAAGGGGACGGCATCCCCCGAAGCCGCCCCCTTCGCGCGTGGTCGCTGACCCGTCAGGCGATCAGAAAGAAACGCCCAGCGTAAAGACCACGGTTGGATCGTACAGCGTATCGACGGCACCGATGCCCGTCTTTTTAATGTCGGTGTCGATATATTGCACCGACAGCGTCGCCGGCCCGGCGGCGAAGGAAACGCCCAGCGACCAGTCGAGGTAATTGCCGTCGGCCGAAGCAGCGCCAAGCGAGCCGTCGGTATAGCCGAGCCCCGCGGTCAGCGTGACCGGCGTGTCGGGAATGCCATAGCCAAGGCCGAGGTTCAGATAGATATTGTCGTCGCTGCCGAGCGATTTCTGATCGGGCGCATAGGCGACCATCCCGGTTGCCGACACCGGCCCGATGTCGTGCGACAGCTTGCCGACGACTTCGACATAATCGCTGGGACCCGCCCAGTCGCGATTGCCCGGATAAACATAATAGATCGCGCCGATATCGACCGACGTGCCCGGCGCAATCTCGGTCGCGAAACCGGCATAAAGGTCGAGCTCATATTTGCCGTAGACCGGGCTGTCGGGCAGCGTCGAGCCCCAGACGCCGGCATAGAGGCCGCTTTCGTGGCTGGCCGTCAGCGTCGATTGCAGCGCGACCTTTTCGTTCGACAGCGAAATGCCGCGGAAACGATAGTCCGACACGACCGAGATACCGCCCGAAAGCGAGACCGGGCCGCTGGCGTCTTCCTGAGCGAAGGCGGGCGTCGACAGGGCCGACGCGGCGAGCAGCATGCCGAAACACGCTTTGGTAAGAAACTTCATGGGTGATCCCCCTTATGATTCAACGGATCGTCCCAACCTGCCGTGCGTGTCCACACCTCTTTATCCGGGCCCGTGACGACGAACGGTTCGAAATTGCCGATATTGCTGCGATGCACAAACAAAAATTGCGCCATTCGACGAATCCGTGGCAGAGTGTGACTTTCGCGCAACAGCATGCCCGCCCCCTGCTTGTCTTTGCCAAGCCGCCGCCGGGCCGCTAAAGAACGGCCTGCCCCTCCTGCAATCGAGCCTGTAACCATGAGCGATCACAATCCCGGCCTGCGCCCCTGGCGCGACATCGCACGGCGGACAAGCCGGCAGATCATGGTCGGTAATGTCCCCGTCGGCGGCGGCGCGCCGATCACGGTGCAGACGATGACCCACACGCC
>JBGTUD010000150.1:0-6991 GCA_041939405.1 Sphingopyxis sp.
CCCGCCATGGACCACCACGGGGTTGATGCCGACGGCTTTCAAGAGCACGACATCCTCGGCAAAGTCGCGCTGCGCCTCCGGGTCGCCCATAGCGTGACCGCCATATTTGATCACGAAGGTTTCGCCGGCATAGCGTTGCAGATAGGGCAACGCCTCAACGAGCGTTTCGGCCTTGGCGAGCAGATCGGGCATTTTCGAAGGGTCGGTCATCGATATCATCCGGCGTTCTTCGCATCGAGGCTGCGGCCGAGAGCGACCAGGCCGGTGATGACGAAAGGAATGACGAGCACCGACAGCGCGACCTTGGCGAGCATCTGTCCGCCCATCAGGTTGGCAATCGGGAACACGCCGTAAAAGGCGATCGTCACGAACAGCAGCGTGTCGACGATCTGGCTCAATGCACTGGCGATGGCGCCGCGGATCGCGAGCCAGGTCGTCCCGGTCCCGGCGCCCGCGCGCCCGCGCAGCTTGGAAAAGATGGTGACGTTCAGGAACTGCGAGGTGCCATAGGCGACGATGCCCGCGGCCATCAGGCGCGGGCTTTGCCCCAGGATCATGTCGAACGCCGCCAGCCGTTCGGGCTGCATTTCGCCCGATGCGGGAAGTGCAAGGACAAGCGCGGTAAGCATGATCGACAGGACCAGCGGTACGAAACCCCAGAGCACGATGCGATTGGCGACCGACTGGCCGTGCAGTTCGGATACTGCGCTCGACAGCGCAACGAGCATCAGGAAAGCGAAGATCCCCGCCTCGACCGCCAGCCAGCTCCCCAATGCGACCTGCTTGTTCCCGAGCACACCCGCGAGCACGACCATCCCACCGTAAAGGATCGCAAAAAGAAACAGCGAGGGCGAAAGCGTGCGCGGCAATGCCGCCGAGGTCGGTTCGGTCATGCCGCCCGATAGTCGCTTTTGCACAGCGTGGAAAGACCGCGAAGCACCGCATGGCGCCTGCCCCTTGCCCTGCCGCCAGAGCCCGCTAGACAGGCCTATTCACTTGCGGGGGACGCATTGACATTATGGAACGCCTGATCGGTCTTGCCGGCATCGTCGCCTTGCTGGCGATTGCCGTCCTTTTTTCATCGAACCGCCGCTGGATTCGCCTGCGTGTCGTGATCCCCGCTTTCCTGCTCCAGGCGGGCTTTGCGGTGCTGGTGATCGGGACGCCGTGGGGCCGCGCGGTGATCCAGGCGATGTCGAACGGCGTCTCGAACCTGCTCGGCTATGCCAAGGCGGGGACCGATTTCATCTTCGGCCCGCTCGCCTCGCCCGAAATGGGCGCGAACAGCTTTGCGATTGCCGCGCTGCCGGTGATCATCTTTTTCGCCTCGCTCATCTCGATCCTCTATTATCTCGGGATCATGCAGCTGGTGATCAAATGGGTCGGCGGTGCGATCCAGAAAATCACGGGCATCACCAAGGTCGAAAGCCTGGGCGCGGCGGCGAATATTTTTGTCGGCCAATCCGAATCACCGCTCGTCATCCGTCCTTATCTGGCGGGGCTCACCCCCTCGCAGCTTTTCACGGTGATGACGGTCGGCATGGCGGGGGTCGCGGGCACCATCCTCGGCGCCTATGCCAGCATGATCGGCGAACAATTGCTGCCCTATCTGCTTGCCGCAAGCTTCATGTCAGCGCCGGGCGGCATCCTGATGGCAAAGATCATGATGCCCGACGATCCTAAGGATCTTGGCGTCGAGCCTGTGATCATGCCCGAGGCGAGCCACGATGAGGAAAAGCCCGCGAACATCATCATGGCGGCGGCGCAGGGCGCGCAAACGGGCGTCAAGCTGGCGGTTGCGGTCGGCGCGATGGTGCTCGCATTCGTCGCGCTGGTCGCGCTTGCCAACGGGCTGCTCGCCGGAATCGGCGGCTGGTTCGGCTATGACGGCCTCTCCTTCCAGGCCGTGATCGGTACCATTTTCCGCCCCGTGATGTGGCTGATGGGCGTGCCGTGGGACGAAAGCGCCATCGTCGGCGGCCTGTTCGGCAGCAAGGTCGTGCTCAACGAGTTCGTCGCCTTCATCGATCTGGGCAAGGTCCAGGGCGATCTTTCGATGACCGGGGTTGCGATCGCGACCTTTGCGCTCTGCGGTTTTGCCAATTTCAGTTCGATCGCGATCCAGATGGCCGTGACGGGCGGGCTGGCCCCCAACCAGCGCCCGATGATTGCCCGGCTGGGGCTGAAAGCGCTCCTCGCGGGAAGCCTGTCGAACCTGATGTCGGCGGCGCTTGCGGGGCTGATGATCGGGTTGGTGCCGGCCGTCGGCTGACCGGACGGCACAACCGTGAAGATTTGCAAGTCCCGGTAAAATAACGTACAGCGCCGACACAAATAAGTGTCCCGGGTCGTATCGTTCAAATCGTTCAAACGGGGAGGCTGCCATGAAATCTGCCTGTCGCTTATCGATCCTTGTCGCCGTTGCGGCGACGACCGCGGCGGGTTTCCTCGCCGCCTCGAACGCCCAGCCCCCCGATGACAAGATGAATCGACCGCCCGAGGCGACCATCTATCGCGATGCCGGCTTTCGCGGTCCCGCGGTTTTCATCGGCGAGGCGAAACCGAACCTCGGCCTCGCCTGGCCCGTCAACTCGATCCGCGTGGCGAGCGGCCGGTGGGAATTGTGCGAGCGGACGCGCTATCGGGGCAACTGCCGGACGGTCGACCGCGATACGCCGATGCTGAACAACATCCTGCGCGGACTGACCATCCAGTCGATCCGCCCGGCCGGTGGGGGCGGCTGGAACCCGCATCCGCCCGCCAATGGGCAGAGCGCGCGCGGCAGTTTCGCCGAATTCCATACGCAGCCGGGCACGAACGGCCAGCGCGTGCTTGCGTGCAGCAGCGGATCGTCGACCGCCAATTGCGCGGCGCGCACCGCCGACAGCTGGTGCCGTTCGATCGGCTGGAACGGGTCGGCGCGCGAACATATGGAAACGGTCAGCGGCCGTGTCTATCTCGCCGACGTCTTGTGCGTGCGTTCGGGTTATTAAGGGGGAGCTTCATGAAAACCACAACCGCTCTTGCGGCGGGTGCCGCGATCCTTTTGACAGCGGGCTGTTCGTCGATGCCGCGCAATACCGGCACCAGCTATGAATGCGACCGCGGTACGCGGCTGAAGGTCGATTATGTCACCGATGGCGCCATCGTCCGCGTCAACGGCGGCCGGACATTGGTGCTCAAATCGACCCCATCCAACAGCGGGCAGATATATGAGAATCGGACCGGCGCGCGGCTGCACCGACAGGGTAATGAGGTGACGTGGAACACTGCGCTGCGGACGGCGCCCGAAACCTGCCGCGTCGTCTACACGCCGCTCTGACCAAGGCCATCAGGGCCGGGCGGGCGCTTTGCAGCCGCGTTCGAGCCCGACGCCCTTCAGGAAACCGCGGCGTACCGTCCCGGCATAGACCGCGAGCGCATAGCGGCGCCGTTCGGCATTCGCACCCGTCACCTCGCCGATCAGGCCACGGAACGGAATGATCGACCCGGCGATCGTGCCCGCGACGCGCCCGGCGGTTTCCTCGCGCTTTTTGGCGCGGCTCTTGTCGACCTGTTCGTTGACATCAGGGCCGAGCACGGCGTCGAGCTCGCCGATTTCGCGAATGATCGCGGCGCACCGGCCGAGGCCGGCGAGCGAATAGGGCGCCTCCTGGATTTCGAGCAGCTTCGGCGGCACCTCCTTGCCGTCGAACGGCTCGGTCACATGATTGGCCGTGCCCTCGACGGTCGATTCCTCAGGCGCCCCCTGCTGGAACGCGTGAGCGGGCACCGCGGCAGCGAAGCCGGTCGCCGCGACGGCGATGGCGATGATGTGGCGCTTGGTCATGTTGCTCCCCTCTTTTCTCCAGAGTCCAACGCACCAGGCGACCCTTGGCTCCCTCGCAATGATTTTGGGGGCGTACCCAGTCACCGCGTCGGCACGGGCTCGGTGCCGGTCCAGTCATAGAAGCCGCGTCCGGCCTTTTTGCCGACCCACCCCGCATCGACATATTGGACGAGCAGCGGCGCGGGACGGAATTTGGGATCGCCGGTGCCCGATTGCAGCACGCGGATGATTTCGAGGCAGGTGTCGAGCCCGATGAAGTCGGCGAGCGTGATCGGCCCCATCGGATGATTGAGACCGAGGCGGCACCCGGCGTCGATGTCCTGCATTGTGGCGACGCCTTCTCCCAAAGCGAAGATCGCTTCGTTGATCAGCGGCATCAGCACGCGGTTGACGATGAAGCCCGGCGCGTCGTTCGCATGGACGATTTCCTTGCCGAGCCCGCGGCCATAGGCCTCGACCGCCGCCAGCGTCGCGTCGCTGGTCGCCAGCCCGCGGATCAGTTCGATGAGCCCCATCACGGGCACCGGGTTGAAGAAATGGACGCCGATGAAACGCGCGGGATCGGGCGCCGCCTGCGCGAGACGGGTGATCGGGATCGAGCTGGTGTTCGAGGCAAGGATCGCGGTTTGCGACAGATGCTGGCCGACGCTGGCGAAGATGGCGCGCTTGATCTCCTCGCGCTCGGTTGCCGCCTCGATCACCAGATCGGCGGGCGCAAAGGCCGCATGATCGGCGACGGGCGTGATCCGCGCGAGCAAAGCGTCGGCGTCGCCCGTCGTCATTTTCTCCTTCGCGACGAGGCGGCCCAGGGCCTTGGCGATACCTGCCTTCCCCGCTTCGGCTCGCGCGATGTCGATGTCGGCGAGCAGGACGTCGTGGCCCGCACCTGCCGATACCTGCGCGATTCCGGCGCCCATCTGCCCTGCCCCGATAACACCGACGATCATGACCTTGTTCTCCGACAGAAATCTTGAGATCCACCCGTCATCCCGGCGGAGGCCGGGATCTCGCCCATGCGTATCACAGAAACGGCGGGATCCCGGCTTTCGCCGGGATGACGATTGGGTGGTTGCCCTACGTGATCGACCGGCTCCGTCAAGAGCAGCCATCAAGGCGCGGAGCGAAACTCGGTCGCTTCGGCGAGAATCAGGGCAAAGGCAGGGTCGGTATCGTCCCACGTCGCGATCGGCGTCCAGCCGCCCGCGCGCAGCAGCAGATTGGCGTCGCGCGAGCCATATTTATGGCTGTTCTCGCTGTGGATCGTCTCGTCCTTTGCCATGCGATAGGTTTTGCCATCGACGGTGAAGCTCATGTCGCACATCGCGACAAGGTGCATTTCGATGCGCGCATGGGTGTCGTTCCACACCGCGCGATGGGTGAAATTATCGGCCGCCATATCGCCGTCGAGCTCGCGATTGATGCGCTCGATAAGGTTGAGGTTGAACGCCGCGGTGACGCCCGCCGGGTCGTCATAGGCGCGTTCGAGCACGGCGATGTCCTTGATCCGGTCGACGCCGACGAGCATCAGCGATCCGTCGCCGAGCATTTCGCGCCAGCCGCGCAAAAGGTCGATCGCAGTGCGCGCAACCATGTTGCCGATCGTCGATCCGGGGAAAAAGCCGAGTTTGGGCAGCGCACAGATTTCGCGCGGAAGCGCCACCTTCTGCGTAAAATCGGCTTCGACCGGATAGACGGGAAGGCGCGGAAAGCGCGCCGCGAGCGTTTCGGCGCTGTCGCGCAGGAAGTCGCCCGAAATGTCGACGGGCACATAGGCCGCGGGGTCGATCGCGGCGAGAAGCAACGGGGTCTTCGTCGAGCTTCCCGATCCGAGTTCGACCACCGCCCGGCCGGGGCCGATCGCGCCCGCAATATCGGCGGCGTGCCGTGTCAGAAGGTCGGTTTCGCTGCGCGTCGGATAATATTCGGGAAGCGCGGTGATGTCCTCGAACAGCGCCGAGCCGGTGGCGTCATAGAACCAGCGCGCCGGGATCGCCTTTTGCCGCTGCGACAAGCCCGCGTGGACGTCGGCGCGAAAGGCAAGGTCGACCCCCTCGTCATCCGCCGAAATCTGCCGAAGTTGACGCACAACGCCCATGGTCAAAGATCCTTGGCTAACCGGACGCCGGTGAACTGCCAGCGTTGGTGGGGATAGAAGAAATTGCGATAGGAGGCCCGGCAGTGGCCGCGCGGCGTCGCGCAGCTGCCGCCGCGCAGCACGAACTGGCCGCTCATGAACTTGCCATTATATTCGCCCACCGCGCCGGGCGCGGCGCGGAAACCGGGATAGGGACGATAGGCGCTTCCGGTCCATTCCCAGACGCTGCCGAACATCTGTTGCAATCCGGTGTCGCCGTCCGCCGGCGGGGGTTGCGCCGGCCCCGCAGCATCGAGCTGGTCGCCGCCGTTCGGGTCGAGCGCAGCCACCGCGGCTTCCCACTCGAACTCAGTCGGCAGGCGCGCGCCCGCCCAGCTGGCAAAGGCGTCGGCCTCAAAAAAACTGATGTGCGTCACCGGCGCTGCGGGATCGATGTCCTGCCACCCGGCGAGGGTGAAATTTTGCCCGTCCCGCCAATAAGCGGGCGTATCGACGCCCTCCGCCTGCACCCACGCCCAGCCATCGCTGAGCCAGAGCGACGGCGTATCATAACCGCCGTCGGCGATAAATTCGCGCCACTCGCCGTTCGTCACCGGGCGGCTGGCGAGCGCGTGGGGGGCCAGCAGCACATCGTGGCGCGGGCCTTCGCAATCGAAAGCAAAGCCGTCGCCGCCATGGCCGACGGAAACGATTCCCGCCTTGCCCTCAATCCATTTCATGGCGGAAAACGGCGCAACTTTCCGCGCGATTGCATGGCCGCGCGGCCACAGCGCGGGGCCGATGGGGTTTTGCGCGAAGAGGTGCTTGATGTCGGTGAGCAGCAATTCCTGATGCTGTTGCTCGTGGTGGATGCCGAGCTCGACAAGGCCCGCCCCTGCGGCCGAAAGGCCGGGCAGCGCCTTTTGCACCGCGGCATCGACATGCGCGCGCCAGTCGCGGATTTCATCCAGCGACGGGCGCGTCAACAGGCCGCGCCGCGGGCGCGCGTGGCGCGGCCCCTCTGCCTCATAATAGCTGTTGAAGAGATAGGGGAAGCGGTCGTCGAACAGCGCATAGCCCGGCACATG
>JBGTUD010000151.1:0-6977 GCA_041939405.1 Sphingopyxis sp.
TATCGGGCGGCGTGAACATCTATCCGCAGGAAATCGAAAATCACCTCGTGACCCATCCGAAAGTCGCGGACGTCGCCGTTGTCGGCGGCCCGCACGAGGAGATGGGCGAAGAGGTGATCGCGGTCGTCCAGCCCGCCGACATGGCGGATGCCGACGACGCGCTCCGCGACGAGCTGATCGCCTATGCGCGCGAAAAACTGTCGGGGGTGAAAATCCCGCGCCGCATCGATTTCATGGACGCCTTGCCGCGTCACGACACGGGCAAGCTCTATAAACGTCTGCTTCGCGATCAATATTGGGAGAAGGCGAAGGCGGAGGCGGAGGCCTGATCCGATGGTCGCTGCACGCGTCGAATTTTTCTTCGACCTCTCCTCGCCGTGGACCTGTCTTGCGTTCCACAACCTGCCCGGCGTGATCGAGCGCACGGGAGCCAGCGTCGTCTATCGGCCGATCCTCGTTGGGGGGGTGTTCAACGCGGTGAACACCGCCGTCTATGCCGCGCGCGAACAGGCGGACAACCGGCGGCTCCGGCATAGCTGGAAAGTGCTCAAGGACTGGGCGCGGCTCGCGGGTGTGCCGATGAATTTTCCGTCCCGGTGGCACCCGGCGAAAAGCATCGCGGCGATGCGTTTCTGCTGCGCGCTCGAGGAGGAGCAGGCGGCGCTGGTGCGGTTCGCGCGCGCGGCGTTTGTCAGCTATTTCGACCGGCAGGAAAATCTCGACGATCCCGCTGTGCTCGCGGCGGTCGCCGACGCCGAGGGGCTCGATGGCGCCGCGCTGATCGCGGCGGCGGGTAGCGACGCGGTAAAGGCGCGGCTGCGCGCGAACACCGACGAGGTCATCGCGCGCGGCGGCTATGGCTCGCCGACGATCTTTGTCGATAGCGACGATATGTATTTCGGCAACGACCAGCTTCCGCTCGTCGAAGCTGCATTGAAAAGGACTCGCCCGTGAAGGACCGCATTTCGATTACCATGCTCGATGACGGTATCGCCGACGTCCGGCTGATCCGCACCGACAAGATGAACGCGCTCGACAGTGCAATGTGGGCGGCACTCGCCGACGCGGTCGACCAGTTGAAGGCGACCGCGGGATTGCGCGTCGTCATACTGTCGGGAGAAGGGCGAGCTTTCTGCGCCGGCCTCGACCTTTCCAGCCTGTCGAACGATCGCGATCCGGGCACGAGCAGCGCGGGCGGCAGCCTGGCCGACCGGACGAAGGGCATTGCGAACAATGCACAATATGCCGCGTGGGGATGGCGCGAGCTGCCGGTGCCGGTGATCGCCGCGGTGCATGGCGTTGCTTTCGGCGCAGGCAGCCAGATCATGGCCGGGGCGGACATTCGCATCGTCCACCCCGATACGCGCATCGCGATCATGGAGATGCGCTGGGGCCTCGTTCCCGACGTCGCCGGCATGGCGCTGTGGCGCACGCAGGTTGCCGACGACGTGCTGCGCGAGCTGATTTACACCAACCGTGAATTCAACGGGTCGGAAGCAAAAATGCTGGGCTTTGCCACGCATGTCGCCGACGATCCGTACGCCAAGGCGATGGAACTTGCCGCGGAAATCGCGAACAAGAACCCCCACGCGATCCGCGGCGCCAAGCGGCTCTGCAACATGCTGGGGCACGCGAGCGATGCCGAGATATTGCAGGCCGAAAGCGACGAACAGCTGCTCGTGATCCGCAAGCCCAACCAGATCGAGGCGGTGATGGCCCACATGCAAAAGCGCAAGCCGAACTTTGTCGATTAACCGTCGCCCCCGCGAAGGCGGGGGCCGCTATCGAAATAGCGCGAGGTCGCCAGCGGCCCCCGCCTTCGCGGGGGCGACGGTCAGCCCAGCAAGCTCAAAAAGCGCGCCGCATTGTCCCACGCGCGCTTATTGCCTGCGCGCGCCTTCTGCGCTTCGCTGTCGGCACCCCAGCGGCGTTCCTGGTATAGATCGTCGAGGCTGACCGCCTGCCACAGCGCCTCGGCGTCGAATGCGCGGTCGAGGAGCGCGAGCCCAGCGACGAGCGAGCCTCCTATGGTCACCAATGGCGTCAGCGCGGTGATCCGCCACATATCGAGCGTCCGCACCGCATCTTGCAATGCGGCAACCGTAGCTGCGGGCTGATCGATCGGCAGCACGCCCTGCGTCAGTGCAAATTCGATCCCGTAGCGCGTTTCCGCCCACGCCAGCAGCGGGTTCCACGCCGCCGCCTGTTCGGCCTGCAGCGCGGCGTCGCGCGCATCGCGGTAACAGAAAAGATCGCTCTGGGCATAGGCTGCGACCGGCGCGGCAAAGGCGGCGATGTCGGGTGCGGCCAGATCGATCGCGGCGTTGGCAAGTCCCGTCATCGGCATCGCCGCAGGGTCGATCCTGTCCGCAACATCGCGCCACTCACCGGCGATCGCATCGGCCAGCGCCGCACTCGCGACCCCCAACGGCGCACGCTGCGGCGTGCGAACCGGCCGTCCGTCGAGCGCGATGCCCCAGCCCGCGTCCTCGGGGACGACGGCCACTTCCGTCCAAAAACGCTTCACGAACTTTTCGGCGACCGCCAGCGGCGCGCAAGAAGCAGCGGCATCACCGCAAAATCGAACGCACCGACCAGCACGATCGCGACCCCGATCCAGCGGTCGGTCGGCTGGCCCGCGAGCGTAAAGCCACCGCGGATCAGGATGAAGCCGACCGCGATGAACGCGACGCCCATCAGACGCATGATTGTTATCGCAAAGAAGCGCTTTTTGGCGAGAGCATCGTCGGACCGGTTCATGCGCTGTCCCTATCGCCGCCAAGGTGGCGCATCAACTGGGCCAGCGCGCCGTGACCCGTCGCCTCGACCCCGGCAATGACCCGGCCGCGTTCGTCGGGGGACTTGTTCTGCGACAGCTTGATCGTCGGGCGCCACGCGCTGATCCGCATCTCAAAGCCGGTGATCGCTCCGGTCATCCTGCTGAACAGTGCGGGGTTCATTTTGCCGCGCGTCCACGGCGGGTTCGCGCCGACGCGCGCTTCGTGGATCGCCGACAGCGCATCAAGCTGCGCCACCAGCCCGGATTCGTCCAGTTTCGTCGCGATACCCTCCATCTCGACCGCCACATAATTCCACGTCGGGACCTGATCGGCGTCGGCGTACCAGCTTGCGCTGACATAGGCGTCGGGCCCCTGCACCACCGCGAGCGCGGTCGTGCCGTCCAGATGCCGTGTCAGCGCATTGCCGCGCGCGAGGTGGAATTGCAGCGTCGCGGCATCGTCGCTCAGCACGACCGGCGCGTGTGCGACGCGCGGCCCGTCGGGCGTGGCGGCGAAGATCGCGGCAAAGCCGATCTCGCGCACCAGCCATGCCGCAAGCGCATCCTGTTTCGGACGAAAGGCACCGTTGGGATGCATCAGCGCGGCCGCGCGGGGCGTGCGGAGGGCTTTTTCGCGCCCGGTTTCCGCGCGAGGGGCCTGCCCGGTTTCGCCTTTGTCTTGGGTTTCGGTTTGCCGACATGATCGGTCGGCTTGCTCGTCGCCGTGCGTCCACGCCGCTCGCCGCGTCGTGCCTTGCGGATCTGTTTTGCGTGCGCCTTCGCCGCTGCTTTTGCCACAGCCTTGGGGGGCGGCCCCTTGGCGACATCGTCGATACCGACGTCGCCGAGCACCGGATCGAAGCCGAGTGCGTCGAGGCTGGCGGCGAAATGTTCGGGCACTTCGGCCTGTACGTCGATCGCGCCGCCGTCCGGATGGTCAATGCGCAGGCGGCGGCTGTGCAGGTGGAGCTTGCGACTGACCGCGCCGGTCAGGAACGCGCCCTTGCCCCCATATTTGCCGTCACCGACAATCGGATGGCCGATCGCCGCCATATGGACGCGCAGCTGGTGCGTACGCCCGGTCAGCGGCTGCAACTCGACCCATGCGGCGCGGTTGCCCGCGCGATCGATGATCCGGTACCGGGTCTTCGACGGTAGCCCGCCGTCGTGGACGTGCATCTTCTCCCCGCCCGACCCCGGCTGCTTGGCGAGCGGCAGGTCGATTTCGCCCTGTGCGATGTCGGGCACCCCGACGACGATCGCCCAATAGGTTTTTTTGGCACTGCGGTTTGAAAAACTCTTGGCAAAATAGGCCGCGGCGCGCGGCGTGCGCGCGATCAGCAGCGCGCCCGACGTATCCTTGTCGAGCCGGTGTACGAGCTTGGGCCGCACCGGCGCGTCATATTTAAGCGCGTCGAGCAACCCGTCGACATGGCTCTCGGTTTTGGTGCCGCCCTGTGTCGCCAGACCCGGCGGCTTGTTGAGCACGATGGCGCTTCCGTCGCGGTGGACCAGCATCGATTCGGCAAGCTCGATGTCGGCCTGGGTCAGCGGGCGTCCCTTGCGCGCCGGCCGCGCGTCCGCTTCGACCGGAGGAATCGGCATTGCGAGCGTCTGGCCCGCTTCGATCCGGTCGGATACATCGGCTTTCCGGCCATCGAGCGTGAGCTGTCCCGATCGCGCCCAGCGCGCGAGCAAGGCGTGCGGTGTTCCGGGACGGTGACGCTTGAACCAGCGGTCGAGGCGGATGCCGTCATCCTCTTCGGCTATGACGGCGCCGTCGAGTGGTGCCTTGCGCATGCTCATGCCGGGAAATGCCGGACGGCGATCATGCCAGCGCCGCAGGCGAGCAGCGCACCGGCGACCGATGCCAACACATAGGCTGCGGCTTGACCCGCCTGTCCGCGTTCGAAAAGCAGCCAGAACTCCAGACTGAACGACGAAAAAGTCGTAAATCCGCCCAATATGCCGACGCCGACGAAGAGCCGGGTCGTCTCGCCGCCCGCGCCGCCACGTGCCAGCAGGCCGACGAGGAGCCCCATCGCGAGGCTGCCGACGATGTTGATGGAAAGCGTCCACCAGGGAAAGCCAGGGCCGAGGCGCACGAGCATCGCCTGCCCGACCAGATGGCGGGCACCGGCGCCGATCGCGCCGCCGATCATGACGGGAAACAGGCTGTTCATGCCGTTCGCCCTAGCCCGAAACCATGGCGAGGCAAAGGTGGCATTGCCATTTGGTGGGGCTCAGATGTCGGGCGAAGCGAGGGTCGCGGCGGGCCGGTCTTGGGCGGCGCGCCAGTCGGCGGGGGTCGCGAAGCCGCCTTGCCAGATGCCCCGCCGCGCCGCCCGCGCCTCCCATTCTTCGGCGATATAGCTGTCGCCGATCGCGACGGCCCACCCCAGTCGCACCATTTCGCCGCCCAGGTCGAGGCCATTCGGAACCGGCGCGGTGCGGCAGGTTGCCAGCGTGCGGCCATAGCGGTCCTTGGCCGACAGGGTGCAGAGCAGCGGCCCCCGTCCGGCAAGCCGTTCGAGCGCTCTGCGCGCTTCGCGACCGCACGGCCAGCCATTTCCCGCGCGGGTGCAAAGCTGGCGATATTCGACCGCGTCGACGCCGGACAGGCGGATCGTCAGGTGCGCATCGCCGCTGCGAACGGCCAAGCTGTCGCCATCGATCACTTGGACGAGCGGAACGGAGGCCATCGGGACGGGTCGCCAGAACCATGCGGCGAGTGTCAGTCCCGCAAGCAATAGGGTGGCCAGTGCCACACGAAGTCGCCGCCGCCATATCGCGCGGGTAAGGAGTGAGGGGCGCCGGAGCATCGCCCATGCGGCCTGCGCGCGACGCAGCGGCTTGGCAAGAGTGAATAAAGGGTTGACGATGAGAACAAAACAAGTCCAAAATGGATGAAACGCGCAGGATGATTACCGCCTCATTCGGCGACATTGGCATTTTGCTCCGGATTGGCGGCAGATGGGAACGAACAAAATGCGAATGCCGCCGAAATGACGGCAGGATCACACCAAGGTGGAGCGGTGAGTTGGGGATGACGTCATGATGGATCATGGGATACAGCCTTGGTTGAGTATGCCGGACGGGGAAGCCGTCGGAGACGGGAGTTCTTCCGCTGCGGGTGTTGGCGGGGTGATTCCGCGCGGCGTTGCCTCGCCGCTGCTGTTCGTGGGGCGCCGGGGCGCGGAGCCGGCGGAGGCAGCGCTGGCCGATGTAAGCCTCGCGGCGACGTGCACACCGGGGCAGGCACCGGATTTTATCCGTCGGCTTGTCACGCTCGACATTGTCTGGTTGGCGGCTGCCGAAACGGTTGAGGCCGCAGCATTTGCCGGGATATGCGACGCGATCGAACGAAGCGGCTGCACGCTCGTCTGCGAAACGACGTTGGCGGCGCTCGACCGCGTGGCCGCGGCCATCCCCGATTCGATCAATGTACAGATGCTAGTCGACGCCGACAGGTCGGAAAAGCTTGTGGCGCTCGCGGCGGCGCGGCGCACGCGTCATGCCGCCTTCGGCGACGTCGCGCGCAATGAAGCGATGGAACGCATCGATCGCTTGCAGGAAGAAGTGGCACGGATTTCGCGGATGCTCGGCGAACTCGCCGGGCAGCAGGGCGGATTGCCGGGAGCGCCGATTGGTTTCGAGCCGGACCGTCACGATACCGACGATTTCGCCGGACAACTTCGTTCGCCGCCGCGCGACTTCGCCGCCACACCCCGCAGTTTCGTGCCGGAGGAACGGACGCTCGACCGCCAGCGTGCCAAGCAGGTGCGACGGATGCTGCGCCAGCGGCGGATGCGCGAACATTATTTCCCCGCCGACCTGTTCGCCGATCCGGCGTGGGACATGCTGCTCGACCTGTATGCGGCGCGGCTGGAGCGCCAGCCGGTTTCGGTATCGAGCCTCTGCATCGCCGCCGCGGTCCCCGCCACCACGGCGCTGCGCTGGATCAAGACGATGACCGACGCCGGGCTTTTCCTGCGCGAGCAGGATCCGCACGATGGGCGCCGCATCTTCATCGCGCTGGCCGAAGGCGCATATGACGCGCTTGTACGTTATTTCGAGGCGCTCGACGAATAGGACAGGGCGCCTGCGCCGGAACCGCGCGGACCTCCTTGCCAGCCGGGGCGCGTTGTGGCAGGGGCGCGCTTCCCCTTGGGGCGCTTAGCTCAGTTGGTAGAGCATC
>JBGTUD010000152.1:0-6967 GCA_041939405.1 Sphingopyxis sp.
ATCTATGAAATGTTCCTCGACGAAAAGGGCGAGAAGATTTCGAAGTCGAAGGGCAATGGCCTGTCGATGGAGGAATGGCTGGCCTATGGCAGCGAGGAAAGCCTGGCCTTTTTCGCATATCGCGAACCCAAGGCGGCGAAACAGCTTCACATCGGCGTGGTGCCGAAGGCGGTCGACGAATATCTGCAGATGCGCGGGTCGTATCCCGCGCAGGAGCCGGACAAGAAGCTGGGCAACCCCGTGCATCATGTCCATGTCGCGCGCGGGCAGGATGTTCCGGAGACGGTGCTGCCGGTGACGTACGGCCTGCTGCTCAACCTTGTCGGGGTGATGGGCGCCGATGCGTCGAAGGCGCAGATCTGGCGCTACCTTGGCCAATATGTCGCGGGCGCCGATGCGGCGACCTATCCCGAGCTCGACCGGCTGATCGACAATGCGATGGCGTATAACCGCGATTTTGTCGCGCCGACGCTGCAGCGGCGCAAGCCCGCGGGCGGCGAGGTCGCGGCGCTGAAAGCGCTCGATGCAAAGCTCGCCGCGCTGCCCGCCGATGCCGCGGCCGACGACATCCAGAACATCGTGTACGAGATCGGCAAGGACGAGGCGCATGGCTTTGCCAATCTGCGCGACTGGTTCAGGGCGCTGTACGAGACATTGCTCGGATCGAGCGCGGGGCCGCGCATGGGCAGCTTTATCGCCTTGTTCGGGATCGACAATACGCGGCGCCTGATCGCCGAGGCGCTGGCCTGAGGCAATAGGAGAAACCCGTTCGTGTCGAGCGAAGTCGAGACACCCATCGGGACGGCGCAAGATCGAGGGGCATCTCGACTTCGCTCGATGCGAACGGAATTGAGGAGGTCCGAATGACCGCAGACCCTGCTTTCCAACTGGCGCAGATCAACGTGGCGCGCTTTCGCCTGCCCGCCGAGCATGTCGCGAACCGCGATTTCATGGAGGCGCTCGACGGTGTGAATGCGATCGCCGAGGCAAGCGACGGGTTCGTCTGGCGGCTGACGGGTGACGGCAACGACGCGACCGACGTGCCCGTCACCGACGATCCGCAGCTGATCGCGAACATGTCGGTGTGGCGCGACCTCGATGCGCTGGCGGCCTTTGTCTATCGCGACCCCGACCATCTTGCGATCATGCGGCGGCGCAAGGAATGGTTCGAGCATGTCGGCGTGTATCAGGTGCTCTGGTGGGTGCCCGCCGGGCACCGCCCGACGGTCGCCGAGGGCATGGCGCGGCTGGCGATGCTGGAGGCCGAGGGGCCGACCGCGGCGGCCTTTACCTTCAAGCGGCCCTTTGCGGCGCCCGACGGAACGCCCGCGGTGCCGGTGCAGGATGAATGCGCGTGATCGACATTTTCACCACCGGCGGGACGATCGACAAGGTCTATTTCGACGCACTCAGCGAATTCCAGATCGGCCCCGCGGCGATCCCCGACATGCTGCGCGAGAATAATGTCCATGTGCCGCACCGCGTCACGCAGCTGATGCGCAAGGACAGCCTTGAATTGGACGATGCCGACCGCGAGACGATCCGCGCCGCGGTCGCGGCGAGCGATGCGACGCGCATATTGGTGACGCACGGCACCGACACGATGGTGGTCACCGGGCGCGTCCTGGCCGCCATCGAAGGCAAGACGATCGTGCTGACGGGCGCGATGCAGCCCGCGTCGGTGCGCGCGAGCGATGCCGAGTTCAACGTCGGCTTTGCGCTGGCGGCGGTGCAGACGCTGCCCCCCGGGGTCTATGTTGCGATGAACGGGATGATCTTTGACCCCGAAAAGACCGTGAAGGACCGCGCCGGCGCGCGGTTCGTCGCGCAGGACTGACCATATATTCCGTCATCCCGGCGTAGGCCGGGATCTCGATGGTGCGTCAGGCCAAAAGGGCGAGATCCCGGCCTTCGCCGGGATGACGCGTTATGGAAATGGTGATTCGGCTTGGGCTCGGCGTGCCTACCTGTGCCGCGGCCGATCAGCCCGCCGCGGTGACCTGGCGCAGCACGGCGGCGTAATTCGGGGCGATCGTCATCGCGTCATGCTTGCCCGCGCGGCCGAGCGCGGCGTGGACCGCTGGCAAGCGATAGCAGGGCACGCCCATGAACAGATGATGTTCGGCGTGATAATTCACCCAATATGGAGCGACCGTCGCGCGCGCGAGCCAGCCGGCATAGGTCGTCCGGGCATGGGTGAAGGGGTCCTCGCTTCCGGTGGTCGTACAGGCATGTTCGGCGATGTTGCGGATGCGCAGATACAGCTGGAAGGTCGTCGCCAATCCGGCGAGCCAGAGCAGATAGGGCGTCCAGCCATAGAGCGCGAGCGACGCGCCGAGCAGGACCGCCTGGACGACAAGGAAACGGCCGACCGCGCGCGTCACCGCCATCGCGCCCGCAACATCGATCGTCGGCGACGTCACGCCATCGTCCGATTGCTTGTTGAACGGCGTCCCCGCCTTGGTACTCGCGCCCGCCTTCGCCGCGGACTCGCCGCGCAGCATCGCTTTCAGGCCGGCAAGCGCGAAACCGAATTGCGCCATGCGCTGCTTGAAGAAGGTCTGCCCGCTGAGATCGCGGGCGACCTTGCGCCACAGGCTCGCGCGCGTGGTGGGGAAGGGCCTGGACAGGGCGAGGTCGGGGTCTTCGGCCTGCTGGGTGAATTTGTGATGCTGAAGGTGATAGGTGCGATAGGCGATGAGGTCCGATCCGACCGCCGCGCCGGTCAGCCACTGGCCGAGGAAATTGTTGATCTTGCGATCGGGGTGCAGCGCGCCGTGCGCCGCGTCGTGCATGAGGATCGCGAGGCCGAGCTGGCGTCCCCCGACAAAGATGATCGCCACCAGCCATGCGGCGGGGTTCTGCGACCAGGCGGCAAGGCCGACGAGCGCGATGCTGACGATCCACGCATGGGCGACGAGCCACACGCCGCGCCACGCCGACGGGCGCGTGAGCGCGGACCATTCGGCACGGTCGAAAAAGCGGTCGGGCGGAAAGAGGCGGACGGCGGGCATGGCGCCAGCATAACAAGTTGCGAAGCGAAACCCAACCCCTTCCGTTTTGGCACAGCAACGGGTGCAATGACGCGGCGCCGGTAAGATTTTGGAAACCCCTTCCGCTCACTGGATAGGTGCGACCAGACGAGCGGGGAAGATCAAGGCATTGGGGGTTCGGCGTAGCATCATACGGCCCGTCGGCGGCGACGTGACCGCGCGCGAATCGCCGTTCGATTCGCCCGAGTTCCTCGCGCGCGTGCTGCGCGCGGCAAAGCTGTGGCCCTATGTGCTGATCGGCCGCCTCCTCGCCTTTGCGACCTTTGCCTTTCTGCCGGGGCTTGCGGGGTTCCTCGATCGTCCATCCTTATGGCTGGCGATGGCCGCGGGGCTGGCGTGCGACACGGCGCTGAGCGTGGTTGGCCAGGCGATGCGCAGGCCGGGACCGGCGCGCGCGGCGCGCGTGCGGCAGGTGGCGGCGGCGTGCGTCGCGCTGGTCGCGCTAGGCACCTTGCTCAACGCCGCGGCGATGTTCGCGGCGCTCGCGGTGCCCGATGGCAGCCGCTATTTCGACGCCTTTACCGCCATCCTGATCGGATCGCTTCTGGTCGCGGCATCGGCGGTGTCGATCGTCCGGCCGCTGTTCTTCAGCTTTGCCGGCGCGGTGGCGTTCGGCGGCGCGATCGGGGTTGCGTCGTGGCCCTTCGCGCTCGCGGGTACCGTCTTTCTGGCGCTGCTCATCGTGATGATGCGCGAGGATATCCGGCACCAGCGGCGCGCGACCCAGGCCGCGCGGCGCGCGATCAGCGACCAGCAGCGCGCGCTCAACCTGATGCGCGATTTCGAGCGCGCGGGGCGCGGCTGGTTCTGGGAAACCGACCGCGACGGGCAGCTCGTCTATATTTCGCCCACCGTCGCGGCGCGGATCGGACGTCCGCTCGACGACCTGCTCGGCCGCCCCTTTACCGACATCATCCGCAAACGGCTGAGCAACGATGAAAGCGAGGAGCGCACATTGGGGTTCAGCCTGTCGTCGCGCACGCCGTTCAAGGAGCTGACGGTGCAGGCGGCGGCGCCCGGCGAGGAACGCTGGTGGTCGATCTCGGGGCATCCGATCAGCAATGCGCTCGGCCATTTTCAGGGGTTTCGCGGCAGCGGCACCGACCTGACCGACCAGAAACGGTCCGAGCATAAAATCAACCAGCTGGCGCGGTACGACACGCTCACCGGGCTCGCCAACCGGCGGCACATCACCGACCTGCTCGAACGCGCGCTGAAAACGCATATCGGCCAGCCGCAGCCCTGCGCGCTGCTGCTGATGGACCTCGACCGTTTCAAGGCGGTGAACGATACGCTGGGCCACCCCGTCGGCGACCAGCTGCTCCAGCAGGTCGCGGCGCGGTTGACGCAGATCGTCGGCGACAAGGGGCAGGTCGGACGCCTCGGCGGCGACGAGTTCCAGATCGTGCTGCCCCAGCTGAACCAGCGGGAAAAAATTGCCGCTATCGCCAATGCGATCATCCTGAGCCTGGCCAAGCCCTTCGCGATCGAAGGCGAACAGGTGCGGATCGGATCGTCGATCGGTATCGCCGTGTCCGACGGCGAGGGGGTCGGGGCATCGGCGCTGGTCCGCAACGCCGACCTTGCGCTCTATGCCGCGAAGGATGCGGGGCGCGGCATCTATCGCTTCTATGCCGATGCGATGCACAATCAGGCGAGCGAGCGCCGGGCGATCGAGGATGCGCTGCGCGACGCGCTGGCGAAGGATGAATTGCAGCTGCTGTATCAGCCGATCGTCGACGTCGCGAGCGAGCGGATTACGGGGTTCGAGGCGCTGATCCGATGGCATCATGCGACCGCGGGAACGATCAGCCCGTCGAAATTCATTCCGATCGCCGAGGAATCGAACCTGATCGTCCCGATCGGCGAATGGATCATCCGGACCGCCTGCGCCGCGATTGCCGAGCTGGGCGCGGGATACCGCGTTGCGGTCAACGTCTCGCCGCGCCAGTTCGCCAACGAAAAGCTGCCCGCGACGATCGTGAACGCCGTGTCGGCGGCGGGGATCCGGCCCGAACAGCTGGAACTGGAGATTACCGAGGGCGTTTTCCTGGACGAAAGCGCCGAAAATCTTGCGATGTTCCAGAAATTGAAGCGCACCGGCGTGCGCCTGGCGCTCGACGATTTCGGCACCGGCTATTCGGCGCTCGGCTATTTGAAAAAGGCGCCGTTCGACAAGATCAAGATCGACCAGAGCTTTGTCCTCGGCGCCGCCGACAAGAGCAGCATGAATGCCGCGATCATCGCGTCGATCGTCGGGCTGGCGGGCGCGCTCGGCATGGAAACGACCGCCGAAGGGGTCGAAACGCACGACGATCTGGCACTGATCCGCGGCCTGGGGTGCAGCCATGTCCAGGGCTATATCTATGGGCAACCGATGGAGCTGGCCGAGGTGCTGGCGCTGCTTCGCGCGGCGGGCGGACGCGTCGAGGCGAAAGGATATAAAAGTGCGCGGGCGCCGCGGCTGACCGTCTTTCGCACGATCCATGTCGAAAGCGGCGGTCATCGGTACGAAGCGATCGTGCGCAACATCGCGCCGCGCGGCGCGCTGGTCGAAGGGCTGTGGAACGTGCCGCCGGGGACGCCGCTGTCGCTCGAATTCGGTCCCGGCCAGCGTATCGACGCCGAAGCGCGCTGGTCGGCGGACAACCGCACCGGGGTGCAATTCGCCGAGGCGGTCGACATCGAGGATCTGTTCGGTTCGCGCGGTGCCCCGCGCGGACGCGCCCGGCGCGCGGCCTAGCGCGGATATTCAGTCTGGTTATATGTAACCGTCATTCCGGCGCAGGCCGGAATCCCGCCCTTGCTTCCTGACGCACAGGCGATATCCCGGCTTTCAGCCAAAGGCTGAAGTTTATCCTGAGCGCCTGCCAAGGCAGTCGAAGGGCCGGGATGACGACGGTGGGGTTGACCGGCCGCCTTGCCCTAACCCTTGCGGAACAGCGCCTCGGCGGCGGCTTTCTGGCTCGTCGCGGCGCGGCGGTGGGCGCGGACGCGCTCGATCTCGGCTTCGAGCGCGGCGATGCGGTCGTCGAGTTCGTCGACCGACAGCGGGTCGAGCGGCTGGCGGACGAGCGCGGACAGCGCATCGTCGCGGCGGCGCGGAAGCTCGTCATCGTCCATGGCCATCCTCCTGAAATGAAGCGCGACTGTTGACCCGTGCCGCCGCACTGTCAATAAGGCGCGGCAGGGGGAAGGGAACCGGACCAGTGGGGGATTTCAGAGCGTGACCAGCCTGCCAGAAGAGATGACCGCCGTTGCGATCAGCGCGCCGGGGGGACCGGAGATGTTGCAGCCGGTGACGCGGCCGGTGCCGCAGCCCGCGAAGGGCGAGGTGCTGATCCGCGTCGCCGCCGCGGGGGTCAACCGCCCCGACGTGCTGCAACGCATGGGATTTTACCCGCCGCCGCCGGGCGCGTCCGACCTGCCGGGGCTGGAGATTGCGGGCACCGTCGTCGCGGTCGGGCCGGGGGGCGATGCCGAACTGCTGGGCCAGGCGGTCTGCGCGCTCGTCGCGGGCGGCGGCTATGCCGAATATTGCACGGCGCCCGCCGGAAGCTGCCTGCCTGTGCCCAAGGGCTTTACGATGGCCGAAGCGGCGGCGCTGCCCGAAACCGTCTTTACCGTGTGGCACAATCTGTTCGAGCGCGGTTATGTGCGCGACGGGGACACGGTGCTGATCCACGGCGGCACCAGCGGCATCGGCACGACCGCGATCGGCCTGTGCAAGCAGTTCGGCATCACGGTGATCGTCACCTGCGGCAGCGCCGAAAAATGCGATGCGGCGCGCGCGCTCGGCGCGGACCTGGCCGTGGATTATTCGAGCGCGGATTATGTCGCGGCGGTGAAGGAGTTTACCGGCGGTACGGGGGTTCACGTCGTGCTCGATATGGTCGGCGGCGATTATGTGCCGC
>JBGTUD010000153.1:0-6885 GCA_041939405.1 Sphingopyxis sp.
GCGGTCATCGTCTCGACCCCGCAGGACCTGGCGCTGATGGACGCGGCGCGCGCGATCAGCCTGTTCGAGCAGGCGGGGGTGCCGATCATCGGGCTGGTCGAGAATATGGCGGGTTACGCCTGCCCCCATTGCGGCGAGGTCAGCGATCCGTTCGGCAGCGGCGGCGCCGAGGCGGCGGCAAAGGCGATGGATCTCGATTTTCTCGGCCGCGTCCCCCTGTCGATGGGCATCCGCCTTGCCAGCGATGGCGGCGTTCCGCCCGCGGCGGGAACCGACCCCGCAGGCGAGCCATTTCATGCAATAGCGGCCAAGGTCGCCGATTGGCTGAGCACAGGAAAGGGCAGATAATGGCGATCAACGACGAAGGCGAAATCCGCGAACTGCTTGGGCAACCGCGCCGCATTGCGGTGGTCGGTGCCTCGCCCAACCCTGCGCGACCGTCGAACGGGGTCCTCGCCTTTCTGGTGGGCCAGGGCCATGACGTGATCGCGGTCAACCCCGGCCACGCGGGCACGACAATCCACGGCGCGCCCGTCGTCGCGACGCTCGCCGACGTCGAACCGCCCGCCGAAATCGTCGATATTTTCCGCAACAGCGCCGCCGCCGCCGCTGCCGTGGACGAAGCCATTGTTCATGGCGCAAAGGCGGTGTGGATGCAGATCGGCGTCGTCAACGAAGCCGCGGCAGAGCGAGCCGCCGCGGCGGGTCTGATGGTGGTGATGGACCGCTGCCCCAAGGTCGAAGTGCCGCGACTGGGGCTTTTGAAATGAAAACTGCTTTCGGGGCACTCGCGATGGCGCTGCTCGCCGGATGCGCGACGACGACGGCCGCTAACGATCCCCAAGACGCCTTTTTCGCCGCGCTCGCGGCGCGGTGCGGCCAGGCCTATGCGGGCCGCCTCGCGAGCGATCAGGAGGCCGATGCCGCAATGCGCGGCAAGGCGATGGTGATGCACGTCCGCCGCTGCACCCCCGACCGGATCGAAATCCCCTTTCATATCGAGGGGCTCGGCCCCGACGGCGGCTGGGACCGCTCGCGCACCTGGATCGTCACGCGCACGCCGGCCGGCCTTCGCCTGAAGCACGACCATCGCCATGCCGACGGCAGCGCGGACGAACTGACGATGTATGGCGGGGAAACCACCGTCCCCGGCACCGCGAGCCGCCAGACCTTCCCCGTCGACGCCGAATCGATCGCGCTGTTCACCCGCACCGGGCGCAGCGTGTCGAACGGGAATATCTGGTCGATCGAAACGACCGCCGATGGTTTCACCTATGGCCTCGACCGCGAGGGACGCCGTTTCCGCGTGACCTTCGATTATCGCCAGCCGGTCGCCCCACCGCCTGCGCCTTGGGGTTGGTCGCTTTAGCCGCGCAGCGAAGCAATCCAGAGTGGCGTATACCGCTCTGGATTGCTTCGCTGCGCTCGCAATGACGAAAGCAAAGCTGGGTCGGCACCGCACGCGCCAAAAGCCTTTGCTCTCCGGACTCGCCCCGCTTATCAGCGTTGGCTATGGCGGGCATTCGCGACACGGTTGGAAAGCGCAAATCGCGGCTGCCGCAAGTCAGCCGCCGCCAGATGCTCGTCGGCGCGACCGCCGCGGGGGGCCTTGCGATCGCATGGGGTTTGTGGCCGCGTGATTACCGGCCCAATCTGACCGCCGCGCCGGGCGAACATATTTTCAACGCCTTTTTGAAGATCGGCGACGACGGGCATGTGAGCGCGATCGTGCCGCAATGCGAAATGGGCCAGGGCGTCACCACCTTGCTGCCGCAGATCATGGCCGACGAACTGGGCGCCGACTGGCGCACGATCGCGGTCGAAAGCGCCCCGATCAGCCCGCTCTATGCCAATACGCTGCTCGTCGACGAGGATAGTGCGGTGTTCACGCCGCGCACGGGCGTGCCCGATTTTGTCGCCGACGTGCGCGGATGGGTCCGCCGCGAATGGGCGGTGCGGAATGCCGTGATGCTGACCGCCAATTCCTCGTCGGTGCGCATGTTCGAGGAGCCGTGCCGTGCCGCCGCGGCGCAGGCGCGCGCCCTCTTGATGATGGCCGCGGCCGATCGCTGGGACGCCGACTGGCAGGAATGCGACACGCAGGACGGTTTCGTGCTCCACGGCAGCAAGCGGCTCCGCTTTGCCGAGGTTGCCGCCGCCGCCGCAACGCTCGAGCCGCCCGCCGAACCCGTCTATCGCGCCTCGACCGCCGATCCGCTTTACGGCAAGGAGCTGACGCGGCTCGACCTTCCCGCAAAGATCGACGGGTCGGCCAATTATGCCGCCGACATCCGCCTGCCCGACATGGTCTTTGCCGCGATCCGCCAGGGGCCGCTCGGCGCGACCCGGCTGAAAAGCATCGACCGCAAGGCGGGGCTTGCTTCGCCGGGCCTGCTGCATGTCGTCACGCACGACCGCTGGGTCGCCACGGTTGCACGCAACTGGTGGGCGGCGAACCGGGCGCTCGACCGCTTTGCTCCCGTCTTCGAGACCGAAGGCGCGCCGATCGCGACCGACCGCATCGACAAGGCGCTGAAAGCGGCGCTCAAGGCCGATGGCTATCGCATCCACCGCGAAGGCGACGTCGCCGAAGCGATGGAGGGACGCACGCGTATCGTCGCCGAATATGCCGTTGCCCCGGCGCTCCACGCCCCCATCGAAACGCGCAGTGCGACCGCGGCACCCGACGGCAACGGGCTCAGGATCTGGGTCGCGACGCAGGCGCCGACGCAGTGCCGCGATGCGGTCGCGCGCGCAATCGGCCTGCCCCCCCGCGACGTCACGCTGTTCCCGATGATGGCGGGCGGATCGTTCGACGCCTGCCTCGACCACAGCGTCGCCGTGCAGGCGGCGATCATCGCACGTCAGATCAAACGCCCGGTCCAGCTCGCCTGGTCGCGCGCCGAAGAGATCATGCGCCTGCCGCCGCGCGCACCCGCGCGCGCCAGGCTCTCCGCGACGCTCAACGCCGCGGGCGGGATCGACGCGCTGGTGACGCGGATCGCCGTCCCTTCGACCAACCACGAAGTCCACGCGCGGCTGTTCGACAATATTCCCGCCGACACGGCACAGCGCGCCGCCGCGGGCCGCCCCGATGCCGCGGCGGTCGAAGGCGCCGCGACGCGCTATGCCATCCCGCACCGCGCGGTCGATCATTGCCCCGCCGACATCGGCCTGCCGACGGGCCGCTGGCGCGGCAATGCCGACAGCTATACCGCCTTTTTCACCGAATGCTTCGTCGACGAAATGGCGGCGCGCGCGGGATCGGACCCGCTATCCTATCGCATGGCGATGCTCGGCGACGCGCCGCTGCTCGCGCGCTGTCTGCTGACCGCGACCAGCCTCGGCGGCTGGGAGGGGGGCCTGCCGGGGAGCGCGCAGGGCCTTGCCTGCCATTCGATGCGCGGCAGCCATATCGCGCTGATGGCAACCGCCCGGCAAAGCGACAAGGGGCTGCAGGTCGAACAATTGGTGGCGGTCGTCGACGCGGGGCGCCTCGTCAATCCGGTGATCGCGCGCCAGCAGATCGAGGGGGGGCTGATCTTCGGCCTTGCCGCCGCCGTGGGCGCGACGACCGACTATGAAGGCGGGCTCGCGACGGCGCGCAAACTCGGCCAGCTCGGCCTGCCGCGCCTGTCGCAGACCCCGCAGATTTTGGTCGAACTGGTCGACAGCGACCGCGAACCCGGCGGCCTCGGCGAGATTGCCGTGCCCGTCGTTGCCCCCGCGATCGCCAATGCGATGTACGCCGCGACCGGGCGCCGCATCCGCCGCATCCCGCTGTCGGCGCACCCGCTATGACCCTCCCCAGCGGTCATCCCGTCATCGCGGCGCCGCGCGTCGGCGTGCTGCTCATCAACCTCGGCACCCCCGACGCGCCCGAACCGCGCGCGGTGCGCCGCTATCTGGCTCAGTTCCTCTCGGATCGCCGCGTCGTCGAAATCCCGCCGATCCTGTGGCAGCCGATCCTGCGCGGCATCATTCTGAACACCCGGCCAAAGAAATCGACGCACGCCTACGCCCAGATATGGACCGACGAAGGGTCGCCGCTGGCCGCGATAACCCGCGCGCAGGCCGCCGCCTTGCAAGCCGCGCTGGGTCAGGCGGTCGAGGTCGCCCATGCGATGCGTTATGGCGAACCCGCGATCGGCCCCGCGATCGACGCCCTGGCCGCCGCGGGGTGCCGCCGCATCCTGATCGCACCGCTCTATCCGCAATATTGCGCCGCAACGACCGCCACCGTCGTCGATGCCGCTACCGACCATCTGAAGACGCTGCGCTGGCAGCCCGCGCTGCGCTTCCTGCCGCCCTATGCCGACGATCCCGCCTATCTGGACGCGCTCAGGGCATCGGTCGAGACGGGGCTCGCCGCGCTCGATTTCGTGCCCGACATATTGCTCGCCAGCTTTCACGGAATGCCCGAACGCACGCTGCATCTTGGCGATCCCTATCATTGTCAGTGCCAGAAGACGGCGCGGCGGCTGGCGGAGGCGCTGGGCCGCCCGGTCGAGGTCGCTTTCCAGTCGCGTTTCGGCCGCGCCAAATGGCTCGAACCCGCAACCGACGCCCAGCTCGAAACATTTGCAAAGGCAGGAAAAAGCGTCGCCGTGCTTGCCCCCGGCTTCGCCGCCGACTGCCTCGAAACGCTCGAAGAGCTGGCAATCCGCGGCGAGGAACAGTTCATGGCCGCAGGCGGCAGGAAATTTGCCTACCTCCCCTGCCTCAACGCCGATGCGCCGGGCATGGCGATGCTGGAGGCGCTCGTTCGCCGCGAGCTGGCGGGCTGGATCTGATCGCGTCACTTACCAACTGTTTAGGACCATGGGGTAAATTGCTCCATCGTGGCGCCAATACGGTGCGGCCGCGATCACTTATGGAGTGACGCGATGACCGAAGTAGAGCTGGCCGCCTTGATGCTGGCGGGGGCACTGTTGCTGGGCATGCTGATCGCCTTTGCAATCTGGCGCGCGCGTCGGCCCGCCAAGCCCTCGCTGAGTGCGCCGCGCGCCGGCCGCCTGCCCAAACGCGCGCACAAAGCCCCCGAAATCGCCGAGGTCGAAATCGCGCCGTCACGGCTCGCGCGGATCAGCAGAAAGGCGCCGCTCGAACCCCCGCGCGAGGGCGCGTTCGACGCCGGGTTTGAACCTGATCCTAACGCGGCGCCAGCGGCCGCCCCCGCAGTGGACCAAGACGCGTTGGAAACCGCCGTGTCCGAAGCCGAAACCGCGGCGCAGGAAGCGTTCGCCGACGAGGACGCCGAAGCCATCACGCTTTGCCTGATCCCGCAAATTCCGCCGCGCGACGCCGTTTCGACGCGCAGCTGGCTCGGCGGCCGTCCGCGGCTGGCGAGCGGCGCGACCTGGCCGCAGATCGATGGCCAGGCCGCCAATTTCCTTGCCCAGATCGACTGTGCCGCCCTGCCGCGCCAGATGTGGGGCGGGCTGGGTCCGCGCCACGGCGCGCTGGCCTTTTTCATTCACCGCCACCGGCCCGATGTGCGCGTCCTGCACATCGGTGAACCCGCGGGTCCGATCGCGCCGCCCTATGCGCTCAACGATGCCGAGGGATGGTTCGCCCCCTATGGCGGGCTCGGCGAGGGTGATCTCGCTTCCTTTGCGGTGCGCGCTTTTCCGCAATGGCCCGTCGACCTTGTCGCCCCCGACGCGATTGAGGCCGACGCGCTCGATGCAGACGCGCGCGAAGCCGACGGCGGCGATTCCCCGGCGACCGGCTACGACATCGCCGACCCGGCCTTCCATCCCTTCGATTGGGGAAGTCTGACCGCCATGGCGGCGATCCTCGAGGCGCGGCTCGATCGGCTCGTCACCGATCCCGCCGCCCCCGACGATGCCGATGCCGCGACCGCCGCGATGCTCGAACGTTGCGCCGCGATCAACCGCGAAGCGCGTGCGCGCGCCGAGGAGATCGTCGCCATCATCCACGACAGCGCGGTGCGCGAACCCTTTTCGGTGGGCGACGCGACGGCGGTGATGGCGGCGCTCCACGCGATCCAGTGGGCCGTGCCCGCCGACAGCGCGCCCCCCGCGGGCAGCGAAGCGACCGCCGATCTGGCGACGCTGCCGCTGACGACGCATCGCCCCGGCGCCGATCTTTGGGTCGATGACTATCGCACCATGTTGTTCGATCGCGCCAAACACGCCTGGTCCGCCGATCCTGCCAATCTGTCGGGGCCCGCGCGCGCCTATTTCGAGCCGCTATGGCGCAACCTCGCCGCGCGCGAAATGGCGACCGTTGGCGGGTTGTTCGACCAGGACCCGGTGCTCCTCGCGCTGCCGACCAGCGGGCTGATGAGCCGCCGCTTCGGCGATGACCAAATGCTCGTCGTGACCATCGCCGGGGCGGCACTCGCCATCGGCGACTTCACCAGCGCGCGGGCGCAGCTAGTCCGCTGAATAGCTTTGCGATTGACGTTCCGGTCAACTTGCGGCGCGCGCCGGTGCGCCCTAATCAACGATTCAAATCTGTGGGAGAGATGAATCGATGGCACGCATAGCAATCGTCACCGGCGGCAGCCGCGGGATCGGGGAAGCCATTTCGCTGAAGCTTCAGGAGCAGGGCGTTACCGTCGTCGCCAACTATGCCGGCAACGACGAAAAGGCGCGCGCCTTTACCGAACGCACCGGCATCAGGACCTATAAATGGGACGTCGGCGACCATCAGGCGTGCCTCGACGGTTGCGCCCAGGTGGCGGCCGAAGTCGGCCCGATCGACATCGTCGTCAACAATGCGGGGATCACCCGCGACGGCACGCTTGCGCGGATGAGCTATGCCGATTGGGACGATGTGATGCGTATCAACCTCGGCGGCTGCTTCAACATGGCGAAGGCCTGCTTTCCCGGCATGGTCGAGCGCGGCTGGGGCCGC
>JBGTUD010000154.1:0-6859 GCA_041939405.1 Sphingopyxis sp.
CGGGCGAGCGAATATCTCGACGATGCGACGGTGAAGCTCGATTGGGGCAATGGCGTTGTCACCGAACGCGGCCTCGATAATGCCGCGGCGGCATGGGACGGCTACGCCCGCGCTCGATACCTGACACAGCAGTTCGTGGAATCGCTCTGCTCACCGGAGGGAATGACCGATGGCCTGCTGTCGGAAGTCGAGCGCGTGGTCTTTGACGCGCACAGCCCGACCGAGCGAGAGGGCGCCGTCGATTTTGCGGACCTTCGCGACCTCAAGGCAGCCCGGTTCCGCGAGGCGCGACGCCGCGAAGAACAGAAGCTCGAGGAATTGTCCGACCGGATCAACATCGAGCTCGAGAAGCAATCTCAGATCGTGGCCATTCGGAAGCAGGTCGACGAGAAGAAGCTCAAGATCACCCAGCTCACCGAGGACCGCGGCAAGCTTGTCCGCAAAGGCAGCGAGGACCGGATCAAGCGCCTCGAAGGCCTGACCGAGGCGGCAAACGAAGTGCGCGCGCGGGTTAGGCGACTGACCAATCGCGAGCAGAAGTTGCTACTCGTCCAGGACGAGGTTTCGGACTTCCGGACCCATCAGGCGCCCGAAAATCTGCGCGATGCGCAAGAACGCCACAAGGATGCCGGCATAGCCGGAGAGGCGTGGGACCCGTTTTTGACGCAGTACAGCGGCAATGTGGACGGCATCATCAACGACAACCTGTCCTCCACCCGGAAGAACCGCGACGGGTGGCGCGGGACCGATATCGCAATCACCGATCCAGCGACCCCACTCATCGCCGACGATGCCGATCTGACGAAACTGCCCTTGGGCCGGCTCGATGCCGAAATCCGGCGGCTCGGAGATATCATAAACGTCGACAAGGAAACGCGCGAACGGTTCAATTCCCTGTCGGCGAAAATCACGACCGAGACCGAATTGCTCTCGGTCCTGCAGGACAAGCTGAAGGACTATGAGGGCGCAGAGGAGCGCGCCAAGGGACTACCTGCGGAAAGGCAGACAAGTTACCGGCGAATTTTCGAAGCGGTGTTTTCGGAACAACAGGTCCTCAACGACCTTTACGCACCCATCCGGGCGCGAATGGATGAGACGGGCGGGACGCTCGGGAAGCTTGCATTCACGGTCACCCGCCGCCCCGACATGGCGGAATGGGCAAAGCGCGGCGAGGATCTGCTCGACCTTCGCCGACAGGGTCCGTTTCGCG
Source organism: Sphingopyxis sp. (assembly GCA_041939405.1). Classification (GTDB taxonomy): domain Bacteria; phylum Pseudomonadota; class Alphaproteobacteria; order Sphingomonadales; family Sphingomonadaceae; genus Sphingopyxis. The sequence continues at coordinate 1,211 of JBGTUD010000154.1, forward strand.
GCGAAGGTAAATTGCTCGAGGCTGCGAATGACGAGCTTCGCGGCGTTTGGGAGAGCGGAACCGCCGAAGAAGTGACCGAGGCGCTGAAGGAGTTTCGCCAAAAATATCAGAAGAGCTTCTTCGAACATGCTCTCGCGCAGCGTAGCGATGCCGCCGCATTCCGCGGCTGGCTCAAGTTGTTTGCGCGCTGGCTCTATGGCACCGATCATATCGAAGTTCGGTACAGCGTCGACTATGATGGGGTCGATATCCGCAAACTTTCGCCGGGCACGCGCGGTATCGTGCTCCTGCTGCTGTACCTCGCGCTCGACAATGCAGATGAGCGGCCGCTGATCATCGATCAGCCCGAGGAAAACCTCGATCCCAAGTCGATCTATGATGAACTCGTCGGCCTGTTCCTCAAGGCCAAGGCGAAACGCCAGGTCATCATCGTCACGCATAACGCCAATCTCGTGATCAACACCGACGCCGATCAGGTCATCGTTGCATCGGCGGGCCCGCATCCGGGGGATGGCTTGCCCGATATCGCCTATGCGAGCGGCGGCCTCGAAGATGCACCGATCCGCAAGATGGTCTGCGACATTCTCGAGGGCGGGGAACATGCGTTTCGCGAGCGCGCACGGCGCCTGCGCGTCCGCCTGGAGCGTTAGTCTCGATATTTTGCACGGGCTCAAGGGGGAGCAAAACCAATGAGGAAAATCATTCTGGCTGCGGCGCTGATCTGCGCGCCGGGACTGGCGCAGGCGCAATCGGGTTGTGCAGCCTATACGGGCACGACGGTGCAGCCGCAGACCTTCGACCAGGCTATAGCGTCCATCAAGCCCGTCGCGCCGAAGGACGAATTCGAGACCAGCGATGCATACCGCGCCCGGCTTGCAGCAGCGGGCGGCTCCGGCCCCCTCATCATCTCGAAGAAGATCGAAGGCGCGGAATATCTGGCCTATAATGCTGATCTCGGAGCCTTTGAGGTGAAGTCCTATCTGTTCGACAATACGAACTTCAGCGCTTGGGACACCTTCTATTATGCAAAGGTCGAAAGTCCGAAGGCCAGCACGCTCAGCAACCTCGACGTGACGATTTCGAGCAGCGAGGTCACGACCGGCACCTATTCCGCGCAGAATGGCTTCGGGGCAAAGGCCACCATCAGCAAGATTACCCGGACCGAGAAGGCAATCTTCGAGGGTGAACCGGCGCGCTATGGCGAAGAGCTTTTCATCGCCAACAAGGGTGGGTTCATCGGGACCGTCCCCATGAGCGTCGCCGAAGCGCAATCCTTCAAACCCCAAGCCAAGATTGCCTTTGTTGTCGTGCCAAAGCTCCCGAATGTCGTTCGCGCCACCTACCCCTATGGCAAGACGACGATCAGCAATCCGACCGATATCACGGTGAATTCGACGGTCCTCGTCGCCGACATTCAGTGCGGCTTGCTCATGGACGGGACGAACAAGGTCGTCGCAGCCTTCACGACACGATGACCGCGTCAGAAGATCCCGGAGACAATTCCGGTCATAATGCGGCCGATGACCGCGCGGAGGATGAGGCAGGACGCCCACAGCCGCCGGTCGACGAACTCCTCGTTCTCGACGAGCGCCAACTCATCCGGATCGAGGCCGTACACAGGGGTTTCCTTTACCAGCATCTTTACGCGGCAGCGTGCCTTCTCCTCGCGGGAAAGGCGGGAGCCGAACATATCATCGTCGAGCGGGACGAGGACATTGAAGTCCAGCTTCCGGAAGCCCGTATCTATGCGCAGGTCAAAACGCGGCAGGACGTCCTCAATCCCAGTGATATTTCAGGAGCACTAGAGCGTTTCGAGGACATACGTGCCGAGCATCAGAACGGCCTGCGAGCTGGCGATGCGAGATTCGTGATCGCGACGAATGCGCCTCCGTCGCCAGCCCTGCTCAAGATGATTGCCGCGGATGACTGGCCTGACGATGTCGAGCTGCATTGGCCAGGCGGTCCCGAGCCCTCCGACAATTGCCTGCCTCGACCTGCCGACAATGTTGCCGGTATGGCTGCATATTGCTCGGATCTCGCGGCGCAGCTGCCATTCGGGTTGCTCAGGCCGGAGACGCTGACCTGGAAGCTGGCCGCCATGGTCATGCTCGCATCCGCTGGCACGCTTCCACGCGAGGATCACAGTTTTTCCCGCGAGGAATTGCCGGACCTGTTCGAGCAGCTCGTGGTCCAGATGCAGCAGCTTCCGGCGCCGCCCCCGGTGTACCGCGCCCAGGTCGACGAACCCGCCCTGCTAAGTGACCAGCCCGTCCGCATCATAGCGGGACTTTCGGGCTCGGGGAAAACCGCCTGGATGGCCGAGGCCGCGGTCCATGCTGCGCTCCCGGTCACCTATCTCGACGTTGGGGACACGCCGGGACCCGCGCTCGCGTCAGCGGTAGCGCGCGAAGTGGCGGCGAAGATGTTCGGTCGCTCCAACGACAAGCTCGGCGAAATTCTTCTGCCGGGCGCGAGCGGATTAGATATGGTGAGCGCACTGAGCATCAAGCTCGGCGAAGACGGCCTTCACGCGGCTGTCGTCATCGATAACAGCCACCGCATTCCCGCGGCCGATATAGAGGCGCTGGTAGCACGGGCCCCCAATCTCCGATTTGTCCTGCTGAGCCAACCCGGCCGGCACATCGCCGAACTCGAAACAGGACTGGGTATCCACGCCGAGACTCTGAACGGCTGGGACGAAGACACTATCGCGGCGGCAGTTCGAGATGCTGGTTGCCGTGCCGATTTCGGCGATTGCGAGCGGCTATCCAGAATTACCGGAGGCCTGCCATTTTACGTGCTCAACGCGGCGACGATCGCGGCGCGCGAATATGGCGGCGATATTCGGGCCTTTTGTACGGAGATCGAGCAGCAGACCAATATCGTCGAGACGGCTCAAGAGATTATCCTGAGGCGCGCGTTCGAAGGCTTGCCGCCGGCCGACAGAGAAACGATCGCGGTCCTGAGCCTCGCCGATGTCGCGCTCTCGAGGGACGAAGCCAGTGCCTTGCTTCAAGCCGCATGCGACATCGACGCGAAGGCGGCCACGGCCCGGTTGCGCGCGCTTCCCGCAACGGGTGCGCTGGAATTATTCGGGAATAGCGGCTTAAAAATTCACGACGCGGTGAGGATTCTCGGCAAGGCGGACGTCTCGGCAAAGGGTCAGGACTTCGAGCAGAAAGCCCTGGGCTCGCTGCAGCGGGTCATCGTAAGCTCGATCCGGACCAACTGGAGCCTCGCGAAGTTAGGACTGCTCATCCGTCTGTTCGGGCTTCTCGGTCAGGCGAGAATATTGGTGCAGTTTGCCACAGACGAATTGTTCCACGAACTCGGGGTCTGGCCGGAAATCGAACCCTATCTGCTGACGATCGCGGCCGATCCGAACGGAGATGCCGAGACAAGACTGTGGGCGCTCGACGGCCTGGTCTTCAACGATCTGCGGGAGGGAGATTATGAGGCCGGCCGGGAGCGCGTCGACGAGATTGAATCGCTGCTGAGGGCGAACGAGCTTGGCGACGAGGAGTGGATGGCTTGGGGCATGAAGCGGATGTTGCTCTTGTCCGAGCTCGGCGACATCGATGGCGTCCGAGCCATGCTTGACCAAGTTGCGGACCGACTTCCCGACCAGCCCGAACATCTGCGCGTGTTTCGTTACAATCGCGCCCTCGCCCTGTTCAAGCTAGGCGACAACGATACAGCGGTAAGTGAGGCACTCGCCCTCATCGGCGAATATTATCTGGAGCTCGGGATCAGGCCCGACGATGTGATAGGACGGAACGCCCCCGAACTTCGGGAGCTTCTTCCCAAAGACGAAGATCTCACCGATCGGCTGAAACATCTGGCAGACAGTCACGATCTTTTCGCGCAGGCCTTGGGCCGGAAGAGCCAGCGATCTACTCTCGCACGTATCCATGCGATGAAATTCTACGAACTGTCGCAATCCTACCAGTCATTCGTCCGGGTTGGTCTCGATCTTGTCGAAGAACTGGTCTGGGTGAACGACTTCATAAGCGCCCGCGAGGCCTTCGAACGGAACATCTTCCCCATCTTGCAAGGCGCGGGCCTCGCGGGGCCCGTTCTCGAAGCCCGCGCTCTATATGCGGTGGTTCTTGCGTACTGCGGCGACCATGATGCGGCGGCGAACGAGGTCGAGCGGCTGCTGCCGTTCGAGGATGCGATGGATCCGAACCATCGCGCGGCATTCCAGGAGCAGAAGGCCATCATTCGCGAGGTTCGGCGCAAAGGCGGTCCCCCGCAGCGACAGGTTGTGATTCCTGCCCCTTTGCAGGCGCTGTTCGATCAGCGTCGCGGTGCCCCCAGGGAGGTTGAGCCGAGGAAAAAGGTCGGCCGCAACGAAAAATGTCCCTGCGGTTCTGGCAAGAAATTCAAAATCTGCCACGGGCGGTGATCGCGAGCGGCTAGAGGCGGTCGTAGATGACGTTCGGCAGAAATTTCATCAGGGCCGCGACGAGCCTCCAGCGTTTGGTGACATAGATATGGGATTTGCGGGCGCGAATGGCACTGTAGATCTGCTTCGCCACCTTTTCAGGCGAAGCAACCCAGAAGAGTCCGTCACCCTTCGCCATCGCGGTGTCGACGAAGCCGGGCCGCACGTCGGTCGTTGCAATCGGCAGGCCCCGGCGCGCCATGTTCTGACGCAGCCCCTCCATATAGTTGGAGACGAAGGCCTTGGACGCATTGTAGGCAGGCGCGTCGCCGCCGCCCCTTAATCCCGCGATCGACGAAATGGCAACCAGGTGACCAGTGTCTTGAGCGAGGAAGTGCTGCATGCCGATATTGGCCGCGGCCGCGAACCCCTCCACGTTCACAGCGATCGTCTCGCGTTCCGCCTCCCAGCCAAGATGGGCATTTATGTGGCCGACCCCGGCACTGATCACCAGTAAGTCGAGCCCGCCAAGCCGCTCGATCAAAGCGGCGAGCCCGCGTTGCATCGCGTTCGTGTCGGCCACGTCGAATGCCTCGTAGATTATCGAACCGGAAGAATTGCCAGCGAGATCGGCGAGCAGGCCGCAGCGCCGACCGGTGACGCCAACCGAGTAGCCATGACGCGAGAGCAGCATCGCCAGCTCTCGGCCGATCCCCGAACTCGCGCCGACTATGATCGCTCTGTTCACAGTCAAGCTCCTGGAATGTGCCGGAACATGACTGCGATCACAGCCTTCGTCATCAGATTTCGAATGCCCTGAGGAAGTCGGCCATAATCTCCGCGGCATGTCGCTGCCGCAAGATCCGGGCGTTCAGCAGATCGGGGTCGGCCGAGACATCGGCTTCGTCGTCTTCGAAACTTGCCACGGCGACGGGCCCGTCGCGCAAATAGCTCTCGTCGGGATTGGGATCGCGGAAGCGAGCCGCCAAGCGAGTAAGAGCCTCGCGTATCGCCTCGGCATGCGGACCGGTCAGTGCAGCCGCGAATGCGGATTGCGCCGCGCCGACGCCACCTTCCAGATTCTCGATGCAGTAGATCAGGTCGTGCGCATCCTTGCGCTCGAACCTCTGATCGAAAGCAAAGGCCTTGAGACAGGTGAAGGTGACGATATCAGCGTAGCGCACGACCTCGGTGGCACGGCCCTTACCGTTCAGCAGGTCCGCCGTGATTTCGACGGTCCCGTGATGGTCGAACACCATGGA
>JBGTUD010000155.1:0-6845 GCA_041939405.1 Sphingopyxis sp.
CGAGGATGCCGATCGCCAGCACCATGCCGAACAATGTCAGCACGTTGATCGAGAAACCGAATGCCCAAAGCCCAAGGCACGCGCCCGCCAGCGCGATCGGCACGACAACGGTGGGAATGACCGTCGCGCGCCAGTTCTGCAGGAACAAGAACATGACCAGGAAGACGAGCACCATCGCCTCGACCAGCGTTTTCACGACCTCTTCGATCGACAGCTCGACAAAGGGGGTCGTGTCATAAGGGATCGACCAGGTAATGTCGGGCGGGAAACCCTTTTCCAGTTCCGCCATCTGCGCCCGCACGCCCGCGGCGGTCGACAGCGCATTGGCGCCGGGGGTCAGCTGGACGGCAAGGCCGGCCATCGGCTTGCCGTTGAGTTCGGAGGAGAAAAGATAGCTCGCGGCGCCCAGCTCGACGCGGCCGACATCGGCCAGCGTCACCGCCGACCCGTCGGGATTGGCGCGCAGGATGATGCTTTCAAACTGTTCGGGCTGGGTGAAGCGGCCCTGCGTCGTGATGACGGCGTTGAGCTCGGCGCCCTTGGCGATCGGCTGGTCGCCCAGCTGGCCGCCCGGCGTCTGGCTGTTCTGTTCCTGCACCGCGCGCAGCGCCTCGGCGGCGGAGAGGCCGTAGGACGCGAGCTTTTGCGGATCGAGCCAGATGCGCATTGCATATTCGGGCGCGAAGGCCTGGACATTGCCGACGCCGTTCACGCGCCTCAGCTCGTCGAGCACACGTGTGTTGGCGAAGTTGTTGACCTCCATCGGATCGGTGTTGCCGCTTTTCGACGTGATCGCGACGATCAGGAGGAAGCCCGAATTGGCCTCGGTCACGGAAATGCCCTGACGACGCACGTCTTCGGGCAGTCGCTGCTCGACCCGGCGCAGGCGGTTCTGAACCTCCATCTGGGCGTTGTCGATGTTGGTCCCGGCCTCGAACGTCAGATTGATCGACGCGGTGCCGTTCGATTCGCTGGTCGAGGCCATGTAGAGGAAGCCCTCGACCCCGTTCAGTTCCTGTTCGATGACCTGCGTGACATTTTGTTCGAGCGTGCGGGCATCGGCGCCCGGATAGGTGACGCCGATCGTCAGCGACGGCGGCGCGACCGACGGATATTGCTCCACGGGAAGCCCGCGCAGCGCGATGATCCCGGCAAGCAGGATGCCGATGGCGATGACCCACGAAAAGATGGGCCGGTCGATGAAGAAGCGGGGGGTCATGCCGGATCAGCGCTTTGCGTCGGGCGTGGAGGCAGTGCCCTTGGGCTGGGCCACGCGCACCGGCTGGCCCGGCTGTACCTTTTGCAGCCCATCGACGATCACGCGGTCGCCGGGCTTCAGCCCGTCGAGGACGGCCCACTGGCCTGCAACCATTGTTCCGAGCTTTATCGGCCGCGGCGTCGCGACATTTTTGGCGTCGAGCACCATCACGCTGGCTGAATCGGCGGCGAGCTTGACCGCGCGTTGCGGGATCAGCATCCCGTCCGCGCGGTTGCCCGCAAAGATGCGGGCCCGCACGAACTGGCCGGGGAGCAGCGCGGCGTTGGGATTGGGGAACTCGGCACGTAGCGCCGCCGTTCCCGTCGCCTCGTCGATCGACAGGTCGAGGAAGTCGAGGTGGCCGACCACGGGATAGGCGGTGCCGTCTTCCAGGATCAACTGGACTTCGACGCGTTCGAGCTGGGGCACGCTGACCTTGCCCGATCCCATTTCACGGCGGCTCGCCAGCAGGTCGGAACTCGATTGGCCGAAATTGACATAGACGCGGTCGATCTGTTCGATCGTCGTGAGCAGCGTGCCCTGCGCCGCGCTGACCAGCGCGCCTTCGGTAACTTCGGCGCGGCGCGCGCGGCCCGAAATCGGCGCCGTGACCGACGCATAACCGAGATTGAGGCGCGCCGATTCCAGATTGGCCTGCGCCGCCTGCACGTCCGCCTCGGCGGTGCGCTGCGCGGCGACGGCGGCATCATATTCCTGTTTGCCGATCGCCTGGTCGGCGAGCAGCGGCTGATAGCGTGCAACGACCTGGCGCGCGTTCGCGGCGGTCGCCTGTGCGCGGGCCAGCTGCGCGCGCGCCGCGTTGGCGTTCGCGATCAGCTGACGCGGATCGATGCGAAACAGCGCGGTCCCCGCGCGGACAAAGCTGCCCTCGTTGAACAGGCGGCGTTCGACGATGCCGTCGACGCGTGCGCGCACCTCGGACGTCCGATACGCCTGCACGCGGCCGGGCAGCTCGATGACATTGGGGACCGGCTGCGACCGGACCGTGACAATATTGACCTCGGGCGGCGGCGGCGCGGGCGGCGGCTCCGGCGAACAGGCGGCCAGGAGGAGCGTCAGCGCTGCGCCGGCGGCGCAGGCGAGAGGAGAGATGCGACTCATACGGATCCTCGAAAAAATCGCAGTTGTGCAGGATGTTCTTATAGGCGAAAGCTTGCGCCAGCGCGGCGTGTAATCTAAATTACAGATCGGCGCAAGGGAAGAGGAATTGCAAAATTGCACATACCGGAAAAGATTTTATCTCAGATAGATACAGTATCGGCGCGCGAGCGGCGGCACAGCGCCATTCTCGACGCGGCGGAGGCCCTGTTCCTCGAACAGGGCTATGATCGCACCAGCCTTGCCGACATCGTCCGCCGTTCGGGCGGCTCGCTGGCGACGCTTTATGACCTGTTCGGGAACAAGCAGGGCCTGTTGCGCGCCATCGCGACGCGATGGTCCGACGAAACCGCATTCCGCCCGCTTGAACCGACGGCGACGGTGGCGACATCGCACGTCGCCATCCTTAAAGACTATGCCTATCAGCGAAGCGACGAGATGCGGTCTCCGCGCGCGATCGCGCTCATGCGGATGCTCGTGTCCGAAAGCGTCCGCGACCGCGACTTTGCCGCGCGTATCTACCGCGATCTTCGCGTGCCCGCGATCGACGAGCTGGTCGAACTTTTCACCGGCTGGGCCAATGCGGGCGAGGCTGACATCGACGACCCCGAGGCGGCGGCCAAATTGTTCCTCAACATCGTGTTCGGCGATTCGATGCTCAATGCGCTGGCAGGGATCGAGGAGGAGTGGCCGGACCGCGCCGAGATCGATTGGCGGCTGCGGCCCTTTATTTCGCATTTCAAAATTGGCGATGCGTCATTGACATAGCTGTCAATAGCTGAAAGCATCGCGCCTCCTGTTTGGGGAGCGCCGCGCTTTGGCCAGTACCGCCTTGCCCTCGGCCGTTGCAGGCGGACCCGTATCGACGCTGCGTCCCCGCGTGGTCGCTGCTTATGCTGCGACGGCCGGGCCAACGGCGATGCTGGCGCTGCCGTTCAGCGTCTATCTTCCGCCCTATATTGCCGAAGGTGGGGTGATCCCGGTCGCGCTTGTCGGGCTGCTCTTTTCGCTCACGACGATCTGGGACGGCGTGGTCGATCCGCTCATCGGCACGATGGTCGATCGGGTTCGTACGGGCCTTGGCGCGCATCGGCGTTGGATGCTGATCGCGCTGGTGCCCCTCACCCTGCTGCTCCTCGCGCTTGTGACGGTCGGCGATCGCCTGCCGTTTGCCGCGCTGTTCCTGACGATGGTATTCTTTTATTCGAGCTTCAGCCTGTACGAGGTGGCGCAGCTTTCGTGGGGATCGGCGCTCGTGCGTACGCCTGCCGACAGCGCGATGCTGTACGGAATGCGCGACTGGTTCGCGAAGATCGCGCTGATCCTGGCGTTCGCCGCGCCCGCGGCGGCGCAGTTGCTGATGCCGTCGATCAGCCTGCAAGGGCGGATCATTGCCTATGCCAGCCTGTTCCTGCTGATGGCACCGGTCGCGCTCTATGCGATCGGCCGTATTCCGCGCCGCCGCATCGTCGCCGAGCCGGGGCTCGGTTGGCGCCAGGAAATGCGCGCGTCCTTCGGCTTTCCGGCGCTGATCTTGCTTTTCGGCATCCAGTTTCTGAACAGCTTTGCCTTTGGGTCGCTCACCGCGCTGTTCATTTTCTTCGCCGATGCGGTGCTCGGGCTCGACGCCCAGAGCGCGGTGCTTTTGTTCGCAAGTTTCGTCGGCGGGGCGTTGGCGTCGCCCGTGTGGACCTTTCTTGCCCGCCGGTTGGGAAAGCCGCCGATGATGATCGTGATGGCGCTGCTCATCTCGACCCTCCTGGTGGCAACGCTCTGGCAGTCGCCGCGCGGACTTGCGCAGGCGGTGGTCTTCTCGCTGATGCTGGGCACGGGGTTTGTGGGGCTGTTGTTCATCCATTCGATGCTCGCCGATCTCATTCCGCGCGACGCCGAACGCTGTGGCCGGTCGCGCGCTGCCTTTCTGTTCGCGCTCCTCAATCTGATGCAGAAATTCGGCGTCGCGGCGGCGATCGCGGTCAGTTATCTCATGCTCGACCTGGTCGGTTTCGAGCCGGGGCAGGGCGAAACCGCGGCGCGCGAACTGCATCTTCTCTTTGCGCTTCAGCCGACGGTCAGCTGGGCGGCCATGATCCTGCTGCTGCTCCTGATCCAGCGTATTTTTGCGCACGACCCCGCGCTTGCAATCGCTGCGCCGCCCAAGTAAAGGCCGCTTTCATTCGGACAGATGCGCCGTTTTCGTTCCGCCTTTCGCCGACATGCTCGGGGAGGGTGGGCGGACTATTGCCCGCAGCGCGCTTGACGCGCCGGGAACGGCAACCCATCTGACCGGCTAGTTTGACGCTTACGAGGACGGAACGGGCATGGCGAAGGTCAAAATCGGCGAGTTCGTCAATCAGGTAAAGACCGAAGCCGGCAAGATCGTGTGGCCCACCGGCCGCGAGACCGTGCAGACGACGATCCTGGTGCTGATCATGGCGACGATCCTGTCGCTCTTCTTCCTGGGCGTCGATACGGTTTTCAACGCGATCGTCAGCTGGCTGACCTCGCTCGCGCGCTGACGCCCGCGATCAACGACACAGGACAGGGACAATTATGGCGCGCTGGTACATCATTCACGCCTATTCGGGTTTCGAAAACAAGGTTCGCGATTCGGTGCTTGCCGAGGCCGAACGCATGGGCCTCACCGACTTCGTCGAGGCGGTCGAGGTGCCCGTCGAAACCGTCACCGAGGTAAAGCGCGGCAAGAAGGTGCAGGCCGAACGCAAATTCTTCCCCGGCTATGTTCTCGCCAAGCTGACGATGACCGACGATGTTTATCACCTCGTCAAGAACACGCCGAAGGTCACGGGCTTCCTCGGATCGTCGGGCAAGCCGCAGGCGATCAGCGAGGCCGAAGCCGCGCGCATCCTCAACAGCAAGGAAGAGGCTGCGGCGCGGCCCAAGACCGAAATCCGCGTCGATTACGAAATCGGCGATCAGGTCAAGGTGCTCGAAGGTCCCTTCGCCAGCTTCAACGGCGTGGTCGAGGAACTGGATTTCGACAAGGCGCGCGTCAAGGTCAGCGTTTCGATCTTTGGCCGCGCCACGCCCGTCGAACTCGATTTCGAGCAGGTCGAACGCATGAAGTGACGACCCAACAGGTCGTCATCCCCGCGAAAGCGGGGATCTCGCAAGGCATTGCGGAACGATAGCGGGAGATTCCGGCTTTCGCCGGAATGACGAAAGGGGCCCGGAACCGTGACATCCCTCTCTCCCGCAGAGATTCAGGCGCGCATCGACCGCGCGCGCGAAATCAACGCCAGCGTCGATGCGGCCAAGGTCGTCGGCGCGGTCGCGCGGCTTTTCGATCTCGACCCCGTGCCGGGGCTGGAGGATGAGTTCACCTATCCCGCGCTGCCGACCACCGCGCGCGACCGCATTTTCGGCGGGCAGGTGATCGCACAGGCGATGATGGCCGCCGCGCGCACGGTGGAAGAGGACAAGCGCGTCCACTCGCTCCACGCCTATTTCCTGCGCGGGGGCGACGAGACCAAGCCGCTTCACTTTCGCATCCACCGCGACTTCGACGGGCGCAGCTTTTCGAACCGCCGCGTCGTCGTGCGCCAGGATGGCAAGGTCATCTTCAACCTCACCGCCTCCTTTCAGATTCCCGCCGAGGGGCTGTCGCATCAGGTGCCGATGCCCGAAGGGCTGCTGAAGCCGGAGGAGTGCTGGGACTTCACCGACTTCATCGCGGCCGATCCCAACATTTCCGACCGGCACCTCGCGCATATGGCGCGGCGGCGGCCGTTCGAGGTGCGCAGTTATCGACCGCCCGCGTCCGAACGGGCGACGCAGCATTATCAATGGTTCCGCGTCGCCGCACCGATCGGCGACGATCCGCTGGTTCACACCGGCTTTCTCGCCTTCGCTTCCGACATGGGGCTCTTGTCGTCGGCGATGCTGCCGCACGGGGTCAATTTCTGGTCGCCGGGTATGGTATCGACCAGCCTTGATCACGCCATGTGGTTTCATGGGCAGGTGCGTGTCGACGAATGGTTCGTTTTTGTCATGGACAGCCCGTGGACCGGCGGCGATCGCGGCCTCTGCCGCGGGTCGATCTATCGCCAGGATGGCACGCTGATCGCGACTGCGGTGCAGGAAGGGCTTGTGCGCTATCGGCCGCCGGTGGGTTGAGAGCTGACGGGGCGAGATCCCGGCCTTCGCCGGGACGACGAAGAAAGGCACCGTTCCTCACAATCGTCATCCCGGCGAAGGCCGGGATATCGCTCTCTCTTATCCGCGCGCACCCTTGCTATTTCCCCGCTTTGCGCCTATGCGCGCCGCTTCGCATCAGACATGGTTGCGATTCCGCGCGGGAGGAGGCGTGATAACCCTCTGCTTGACCGCTTATTTTGAGCCCCGGACCCCGGTTCGCGGCGACAGAAAGAAAGGAGGCCATCATGGCCAAGAAAATCAGCGGCTATATCAAGCTGCAGGTGCCCGCCGGCACCGCCAACCCCTCGCC
>JBGTUD010000156.1:0-6828 GCA_041939405.1 Sphingopyxis sp.
TAGGGCGCGCCGGGGAATTTCATCCCTTGCACCGTGCGCGACGGCACATTTTTGAGCGTGATCGAGCGTCCGCCCATCAGGTTCGCGCTGCCCGGCAGAATCTGGAGCGCCGTCACGCCGCCGTTCGCCAGCGCACGGCTGAACCCCGGATCCTGCGGCCAGACGCTATGTTCGGACCAGACTTCGGGCGTCGTGGGCGACGTCGCCTCATTGCCGTCGTCGTGCGCATCGACGCTGGGCGAGGGATAGTCGCCAAGATGGCTGTGAATGTCGATGATGCCGGGGGTCAGATATTTGCCGCTGCCGTCGATCACATCGTAACCCGCCGGGATCGCGGTGTCGGCGCCGCCGACCGCCTCCACCTTGCCATCCGCGAACAGCACGACACCATTGTCGATGCGTGCGCCCTCGCCGTCGAAGATCGTCACCCCCCGCACCGCCGTCGGCCGTCCCGGATAGGGCTTGTACGTCGACGGATAAGGATTCTTGTCGAACTTTGCGGGCTTTTCGGCGTCGGCGGGTTTGCTTCCCGCCGAGGCCGTTTCCTTGCCGGTCGCCGCACAGCCGACAAGCGCCAGCGACACCGCAGCCAGCAGGCTGCCCTTCACACCGTGGATCATCGATTACGCCCCTTTGGGTTCGGGATGAACGCCGCCTGCCTGCGGCTCGGCCTCTCCGACGCCCGCCAGGCCGTCGTCGCGGTCGCGCAGCGTGTCGAGGTGCATCCAGCGCTTGACGATCGGGCTGACAAGCAGCACCGCCACTGCCGCACCGATCGCGATCCAACCGAACAGCTCATAGATTTCGAGCAATTTGGCCTTGCTCATCTCGCCGCCGTGTCCGCCGGTCGCCTCGCCGATCTTGCCGGCAACAAAGTTGCCCACCGCGGTCATATAGAACCATGCGCCCATGATGAGCGAGGCGAGGAAGGTCGGCGCCAGCCGGTTCATCGCGCTGAGCCCCACGGGGCTGAGACACAGCTCGCCGGTCGTCGCGAGCAGATAATAGAGGAAGACGAACAGCACCGGCGTCATCACCTCGACGCCGAACGCCTGGGCGCCCCAGACGAGGACAAGATTGGCGAGGCCCATCTGCGCAAGCGCAAGCCCGAACTTGGCGGGCGCCGACGGCTCCATGCCGCGCTTGCCGAGCCATTGCCAGAGTGCGGCAAAAAAAGGCGCGAAGAGGATGATGTAGATCGGGTTGATCGACTGGAAGATCGACGCCGGCACCGCGCCGCGATCGACGTAGCGGTCGGTGAACAGGTTCATCGACCCGCCAGCTTGCTCGAACAGCCCCCAGAACAGCGGATTGAGCGCGATCAGGAACAAAATCGCGAACATGCGGTCGCGCGCATGATCTTCGCGGCTCATCTTCTCCATCGCCATCACGGCGAGCAGCAGGACAAAGCCGGCCAGCGCCACCCACGCAGCGGGGGCAAGCCCGAAGATCAGGGGCGAACTTGCGATGCCAAGGTTCAGGATCAGCGCGAGCGGAAGAAACAGCATCAGGACAAGCCCGCCGACCGCCATATTGACGCGTCCGCGCGGCCCGGCACCGATCGACCCGTAGGGAAGCTGGAAGGTCGCGGCGAGAACGACATAGCCGAGCAGCAGGATGCCGGAAACGAGCAGCAAATTCTGAATCACATCCTGATACTGGACGAGCGCCCAGATCACCGCGACGGCGCCGAAACCGACGGCGTAGAGCGTCCATTCGCGCGAACGTGACAGCGGGGCCGGCGCTTCGCCGGCGCCCTTCAGCGCCGCCTTGCCCAGCACGAAGACGACGAGGCCGGCGAGCATGCCGATGCCTGCGAGGCCGAAGCCATAGCCCCAGCCGATCCGCTGGCCAAGATAGCCGACCAGGATCGTACCGAGCGCCGCGCCGACGTTGATGCCCATGTAAAAGATCGTATAGGCGCTGTCGCGGCGAACGTCGGTCAGGCGGTAAAGCTGGCCGACCATCACCGAGATATTGGCTTTCAGGAAACCCGAGCCAACGATGATGAACGCGAGCGCCGCCCAGAAGACGTTGATCGTCGGATCATCCTGTCCGCCGACACCCTCGACCGCCATCAGGCTGTGCCCGACCGCGAGCAGAAGCCCGCCGAACAGCACCGCCTTGCGCTGGCCGAGATAGCGGTCGGCCAGATAGCCGCCGAGCACCGGCGTGATGTACACGAGGCTGGTGTAGGCGCCATAGATCAGGTTCGACTTGCTGTCGCTGAACAGCCAGTGCTGCGTCAGATAGAAAATCAGGATTGCGCGCATGCCGTAATAGGAGAAACGCTCCCACATTTCGGCAAAGAACAACATATACAGGCCTTTGGGGTGGCCGGCGAATTCGGGCTTCTTGCTGCCGGCAATCAGCGCGCCGGCGCTGAGAAACGCTCCCAAAACGACCAGCGCGATGACCGCAATCCAGTCGCCCTCGTCCCAAAGGCCCATATCTTTCATCAAAGCGTCCCTTTTCCCGATTATCATGGGCGCGGCTCCCCACCGCGCGAATGGCGCAACCTAGCGCGAAAATTGCGTATGGGAAGAATCTAATTGCGCGGGAAACTATCGCCTCCGCCTCGCAATTCGTTGCGAATCGCTCGCAACACTTGCGCAAGGCCACTTCAAAGGCCACATGGCACGCCATGTTCAATGACACATCCTCGCTGCTCGCCCACCTTGCCACGCGCCGATCGGGAAAGGCCCGCGATATGGTTGCGCCGGGCCCAGACGCCGCCGAGCTCCGCCGCATCATCGAGCTCGCCCTGCGCACCCCCGACCACGGCAAGCTCGCGCCGTGGCGCATCGTCACGGTCGCCGACGATCAGCGCGCGCACTTCGCCGCTCTGCTCAAGGACGCGTGGGTCAAGGAAAATCCCGGCGCTGCCGGTATGGATCTTTCTGCGCTCGACCAGTTTGCGCATCAGGCGCCGACCCTGCTCGTGCTGATTTCCACCCCGGTTCCGGGAGCAAAAATCCCCGTCTGGGAGCAAAAAATGTCCGCCGGCGCGGTCGGCATGAACCTGCTTCATGCCGCCCATGCCCATGGCTTTGTCGGCAGCTGGCTGACCGGCTGGGCCGCCTATAATGCGGACGTTGCCGCCGCCTTCGGCGCGGAAGACGGCGACACGATTGTCGGCTATTTCTTCTTCGGCACCGCCGGCGCGCCGCTTTCGGAGCGGCCGAGGCCCGAATATGATGCGGTTGTTCGCAAGTGGGACATTTAATGTCGTGATGCAGGGCGTGCGCGCAACAAGCGGCATTTGACTGTGCTGCTGTCTTATGGCATTAAGGCGCCATGCTCGATCAGTCCAAGCCCGTATATCAGCGCCTGCGCGATGTTATCGCCAGCGCGATTCTCGACGGTACCTATCGCGATGGCGACATGCTTCCCTCGGTACGCAGTCTTGCCGCCGACGAAGGCGCGAACCCGCTCACCGTCGCCAAGGCGTATCAGTCCTTTCAGGACGAGGGGCTGGTGACGGTGAAACGCGGCGTCGGCATGTTCGTCGCCGATGGCGCAACCGAACGGCTTCGCGAGCTGATGCGCGACGATTTTCTTACCAATGTCTGGCCGCCCGTCGCGCAGCAGATGCGCCGCATCGGCCTCGATGCCCGTACGTTGCTGGATTTGACCGAAGCCTGAGACGTTCGACCGATTTGGGGTGGTTTCCTGACCTTCCTTTATCCGTCATCCCGGCGAAGGCCGGGATCTCACCCTAACGATTTTCCGCACCGGCGAGATCCCGGCCTTCGCCGGGATGACGATAGAGTTGAGGGCAGCTTTCGGTCGATACCCGACACCCAACCTACCGCCCGATCTGCGCCGCCTTGTCGCGCAGATCCGCTGCAGCCTGCTGCCTGCCGCGCCGTTCGAGCAGCACCGCATATAATTCCATGATCCCCGCGTTCAGCGGCTGCAGGCGATAGGCGCGATCGATCAGCGCCAGCGCGCGTGCATCGTCGCCCTTTGCCGCCCAGGCGCGCGCCAGTTCGCGCAGCACAACGGCGTCGCGGTTGCCGATCCGGCGGCGCACGCGATCGAAGTGGCTGATCGCCGCCTCCCAATGCTCCAGATCCATCGCCAGATGGCCCGCAATGCGATCCGCGGCGATGCTCGACGGTTGGCGGTCGCGCAGCGCCAGAATCGCCGCGCCCGACCCGGCCGCATCGTCCGCCCGATAAAGCGCATTCGCGAGCCGCAGGGTCGTACGCTCGCCTGCATCGAGGTCGCGCGCGGCGCGATACGCCTCGATCGCCAGATCATAACGGCCGCCCGCCAGCGCCGCATCGCCGAGCAGGATATGCGCGTCGGCCACCCCAGGGTTCGCGTCGCGCAGCCGTGCCGCCCGCCCGATCGCGCGCGCCGCATCGCCGCGCAACAAATCGGCCGAGATCGCCGGGACCGCCTTGACGGGATCGAGCGGCGCCGCATCGGCCGCCGCCGACAGCAGGCCATAATCGGCGTCGACCGCAAAAGGCACCGCTTCGCCGCGGCTCAGCGCCGCTGCGCGCGCCTGATAATCCGCCGATTCGCCCTCGCGACCCAGCTCCGCGGCGGCGCGTGCTGCGAGGAGCAGCGACCAGCTGTCGGCATCGGGCCGCGCCACAAGCGGCCGCAACGCGGCCAGCGCCGCATCCGGGTCGCCGCCCGCCCACTCGGCGGCCGCAAGAATGCGCCGGGCGGTGAAATTATGCGGCTGTTCGGCAAGCAGCCGTTCGGCCCAGCTCGCAGCGACCGCTTCGCCGCCCAGTTCGAGCTCGACCACGGCATTCAGCAGCATGGAGCCCGGCTCGGTATCGAGTTCGCCGCGCGTGCGCTGCAACAGGCTGCGCGCCAGCACATAATTTCCTGCGCGCGCGGCGAGCACCGCCTGCATATAATAAAGCCGCGGTTCGCGCGGCGCGAGCACCGCGGCGCGGCGCAGCGCGACCAGCATCGCGCGATAACGGCCAAGGTCGCCAAGCGTCGCCGCCTGATCGATCAGTGCGGCGGCATTGCTGGGATCGGCGGCGAGCGCCTTGTCGTACCAGGCGAGCGATGCCCCCAGCCCGTCGGTCGTCCGCACCAGATTGGCCTTGAACGCCAGCGCGGCGCTGTTCCGGCCGTCGAGCTCGATCGCATAATCGACCGCATCGCGCGCGCCGCGCGTGTCGGCATTCGCCTGACGAAAGCGTGCGACATCGACCCACAGCGCGGCGCTGCGTGGCAGTTCGTGGACGGCGCGGTCATAGGCGTCGCGCGCGCGGCCCAGGTCGCCAGCGGCAAGATGAACGTCGCCCGCCACCCACGCGGCCTCGCCCAGCATCTCTGGGATGACCGGCCCTTCGTCGAGCACGGCGAGCGCTCGCCGGCCATCACCCTGCAGATAATAAGCTCGCGCCAGCAAGGGGCGTAGCGCCGCGCCGTTCGCGCCCTGGGCCAGCGCGCTCTTCACCGCCGCTTCTGCGCCGATGCCGTCACCGAGCAGGATTGCGACGCGCGCCAGCGCAACGCGCTCGGCAATCGCCTGCGGATCGTCCGCGATCACCCGCTGCAAAGCGGCACGGCGTGCCTCCAGCTGCGCGCGCGGCGCATCGCCGCCGTCGCCGCATCCCGCGAGCGTCGCCGCCGCAACGAGCAGCGCGCGCGTCCAGAGGCGGCGAAGACCCATTCAGCCCTGCATCCCATATTGTTTGAGCAGGTCGTACAACGTCGGGCGGCTGATCCCGAGCAGTTTGGCGGCGTGCGAGATATTGCCGTCGCACTGCATCATCGCCCGGCGGATCGCCACGCGGTCGGCGGCTTCGCGGGCGCTGCGCAAATTGAGCCACGCTTCCTTGCCGCCGCCTTCCTCCGCCGCCAGATCCAGGTCGTCGCGGGTCACCAGCTTGCCATCGGCCATGATGACGGCGCGCTTGATGCGGTTCTCCAGCTCGCGCACATTGCCGGGCCAGCGCCCCTCGTCGATCGCCTGAAGCGCGTCGGGCGCAAAACCGCGCACGCCGGGGTTCATCTCGGGCGCGTAGTGATGCAGGAAATGGCGGGCGAGCAGGACCGCGTCGCCCGGGCGGTCGGCGAGCGAGGGGATTTTCACCACCATCTCGGCAAGCCGGTAATAAAGATCGTCGCGAAAACGCTGCTCGACAATCATCGCATCGAGGTCGCGGTGCGTCGCGCACACGATGCGCGTGTCGACCGCGATCGCTTTGCGCCCACCGATACGTTCGATCGTGCGTTCCTGCAGGAAACGCAGTAGCTTGACCTGTAGCGGCTGAGGTAGATCAGCCACTTCGTCTAGTCACAATGGTCCTCCGTCGGTGCTCCTAAAGAAACCGGTTTTAGGTGATGACCCGCCGGTGAAGCTACCCTTCTCGTGCCCGAAAAATTCGTTTTCCATGAGTTCCGCGGGGATTGCTCCACAGTTGACTGGAACGAATTTCGCGCATCGCGAATGAATCGCCCAGCAGTCGATGCCGGGATCTTCTCTCTACTTTCGCATAGGTTGCAGTCTTCAGCACCCTTTCGACCAGCTTTTGCAACTGGATAAGGCCGAATTGTTTGTAGCGAAAATCAAAAGCTTCGTGTTTCAGTGCTAGGTCCGCAGCGCCATTGTGGCCGGTTACGGCCATAACGGCGACCGGTAGTGATGACGAACCTTTCTGTGTCGTTCGAACCAGGTCCAGGCCAGAACCATCTGGAAGTTTCAGTGCGGTCAGACACAAATCAAAACCTTTTCGTTTCAACAGCGAGCGTACGGCATTCAAGGAATCCACGGGCTGTGAATCGATTTGCGTGTTATCCAGTAAACGGCCGATTATTGCTCGCAGTTTAGGCTGGTCGTTTACC
>JBGTUD010000157.1:0-6796 GCA_041939405.1 Sphingopyxis sp.
GTAATATTGTAACGTTCCTTCAGGCGCTTGCGTGCGTGGTGCGAAAACTTGACCTGACCGGCGGTAATCATCCGCGACCAGACCCGCGGTATCGACATCGTTCGCAAGGCGATCGAGACGCCGCTGCGCCAGATCGCGGCCAATGCCGGCCACGACGGTGCGGTTGTCGCCGGCAACCTGCTGCGCGAAAACAACCAGGATCAGGGCTTCAACGCCGCGACCGATACCTATGAAAATCTGAAGGCCGCCGGCGTCATCGACCCGACCAAGGTTGTGCGCACCGCGCTTCAGGACGCCGCGTCGGTGTCGGGACTGCTCATCACCACCGAAGCGGCGGTGAGCGAACTGCCCGAAGACAAGCCGGCGATGCCCATGGGCGGCGGCGGCATGGGCGGCATGGGCGGCATGGACTTCTGACGACCCCCCAAGGTCGTCACCCCCGCGAAGGCGGGGGTCCCATGCCGACTTACCCAACGGCCAAGTCGAAATCGGGCCGGGGGAGCGATCCTCCGGCCCTTTTTCTTTGTTTTCACTCTAACTCCTCGTCATCCCGGACCCTTCGACAGGCTCAGGACAGGCTTGATCCGGGATGAGGAAATAGGCGAGGCGGGACATTGCCTGTTCAGCCTCAGCGGCATAGCTAAGCGCCGATGATGCTCGTCTTCGCTCTCGCTATGCTCGCCGAACCGCCGGTCGCGACTGCGCCTGCTCCGGCGCCCGTCGAACGCTGCGGTTATCGCATCGTTCAAAGCTATCCGCACGACACATCCTCCTTCACGCAGGGCCTGTTCTGGCACGGCGGGCACCTTTACGAAGCCACGGGTCAATATGGCCGGTCGCGGATCGCGCGGCTCGATCTTAAAAGCGGCAAGGCGCTCGTCCAGACGCCGTTTCCCCGTGACCAGTTCGGCGAAGGCATTACCCGCTGGGGCGACCAGATTATCGGCGTGACGTGGAAAAGCGGCATCGGCCATCGCTGGCGGCTCAAGGATCTGAAGCCCCTCGGCACCTTCCGATACGCGGGTGAGGGGTGGGGGGTAACGATGGTGGGGGACAGCCTCGTTCTCAGCGACGGAACGCCCGAGCTGCGCTTTTTCGATCCGGCGACCATGGCCGAACAGCGCCGCGTCACCGTGCGCTTTGCCGGGCGTCCCGTCGCGATGATCAACGAACTCGAAACAATCGACGGCCAGATATGGGCCAATCTGTGGATGACCGATGTGATTGTCCGCATCGACCCCGCAACCGGCACGATCGTTTCGCTCGTCGATCTTTCGGGCCTGAAGGCCGATGCCGGCGCGGGCGGCACCGACAGCGTGCTCAACGGCATCGCCTGGGATACCAAGGCGAAGCGGCTGTTCGTCACCGGAAAATATTGGCCGAAGCTATATGAAATTGCGCTCGCCGATTGTCGCTAGCCGCGAAGTGCCGCCTCCATTCGCGCCGCGGCATCGTCATAGACCCGCCGTTTCAGCCCCGAGGTCACCGCCGCGGGCGCCCGGTCGGGGTGGCCGCCTGTAAAGGGCGGCGCGGGGTCATATTCGATCGCGAGCTGGATCGCCTGCGCCACCGCATCGCCTTGCAATCGGGCGATCAGCGTCAGGGCGAAATCGAGCCCCGACGTCACGCCGCCCGCGGTTATGATATGTCCGTCCTCGACGACGCGGCCGGGCTGGTGGGTGGCGCCGACCAGCTGCAGCAAATGGGTATAGCCCCAATGCGTCGTCGCGCGCTTGCCCGTTAGCAGCCCGGCGCGGCCGAGCAGAAACGCGCCGGTGCAGACGCTCGTGACCCATGTGGCGCTGGCCGCCTGTCGCGCCAGGAAGTCGACGGTCGCTGCGTCGCGCAGCGCGTCGGCGACGCCATGCCCGCCCGGTACGCACAGGATGTCGGCTTGCGGGGCCGAGGCAAAGTCATGCGTCGGGACGATCGCAAAGCCGCTGTCGGTGGCGATCGGGGCAGCGGCGGCGGCGACCCCCGCGAGCACCGCTCCCGGCATTCTGCTGAGCGCCTGCGCGGGCGCAGTGAAATCGAGCTGGGTGATACCGGGAAACAGCAGGAATAGGATGGTTGTCACGGGCGTGTCGGCCATGCGGATGGTCCTTGTCTGATCGTGGATCACCCAGGCGCGCGGCTGATGGGCACCCGGCCCGCCCCGCTCCCCGATGGGTCTCCATCTTCAGCGCCAGTCGCGAGGTTCGCCAAATCTAACCCAAAGGCAATTCCGCGCAACGCCTATTTGCCCTGATCGTCCGTCGCCGCTTCGCCGCTCGCCGTGCTATCGCGGCTTTCGAGCATTGCGGCGGCATCGTCGAGCGCCTTGGCCTCGCTCACCGTTACGCCGCCGGGGCCGGGTTCGTTGTCCGTGCGGCTGCATCCTGCTGCCGCGGCCAGCCCGGCCAGCGCGATCATCAATGCTCCGGTTTTTTCCATCGCTCCGTTCCCATGAAAAAGGGCTCCATCCGCGCTGGATGGAGCCCCCAATCTGCCCAAAGGCAAGCAGACGACTTACTGCTTGTCGTTGGCTTCGGCCTTGGCGGTTTCTTCGGCGATCTTGTCGCCAGCGGCCGCGGCGGCGTCGCCCGCGGCGTTGACCGTGCCTTCGACGGCATTGCCGGCGTCGTCGGCGGCTTCGGCCGTCGCAGCGGCTGCATCGGCAGCGCCTTCGGCCATGGCGTCGCCCGCGGCTTCGACGTCTTCACCGGCCGAAGCGGCGGTGTCGGCGGCGGCGTCCTGCGTCTTTTCCGAGCAGGCGGCGAGGCTGAAGGCCGCGGCGGCCATCGAAGCGATAATGATCTTGCGCATGGGTTTCCTTTCGAATGCAATGGCCAGCGTCGGGCCATGACGAGAGACCTAACGGCCGATCCGCGGCTTGGCAACCGCGCTGCCGTCCGGTCGTTGTAACCGCAAAGCGGCCTGAATGAAAAAGGGGCCGCCGGCGGACCGGCAACCCCCCTTTTCGTTTCCAAGCCGGCAGACGCTTACTTGGTGGCTTCTTCCATCGCGCCCTTGGCAGCGTCGGTGGCTTCCTTGGCAGCGTTGGCGGCTTCGGCAGCCTTGTCGGTAGCGGTCGCGGCGTCACCGGCAGCGGCCGCGTCGCCTGCGGCCGTGGCGGCATCACCAGCCGCCGCAGCGGCGTCAGCAGCACCTTCGGCCGCTTCCATCGCACCGTCGGCCGCACCTTCGACGGTCGCAGCCGCTTCGTCGGTGGTCGCGGCGTCGTCGGCCGCCTTTTCGGCGCAAGCAGCAAGGCCGAGCGAAGCAGCAAGGACGAGCGACAGAGTGATCGATTTTTTCATGTGGGAATACCCCTCTCAATTGAACTGACCGACCGGCACAGGAACGGTTCGATCCCGAAAAATGCCAATCGCGCGCAGAATTACCGCCTCGCCAAAAGGGGTGCAACGACCTTTTCGTCTTGTTTCCCGCCTTTTGCCGCAATCGGCGAGCCGGCGGGCCCGGCGCCGCGGAAATCGCGCCTTGATCGTTGGTTGACCGGATATAAAGAAAGCTTTATATGATGCCTCGTGAGCGAGCTGATCGACATTTTTCGTGCCTTGGCCGACCCGACGCGGTTGCGAGTCGTTGCCTTGCTGCGCGAAATGGAACTGGCGATCGGCGAACTGGCGGTGGTCCTCGATCAAAGCCAGCCGCGCGTTTCGCGTCACGTCCGCATATTGGTCGAAGCCGGTATCGTCGAACGGCGACGCGAAGGGAGCTGGGTGTTTTTGCGTATCGTCGGGGGCGGGCCGGTCGCCGACGTCATTGCTCAGGCCGACAAATGGCCTTTTTCGCCGCGCGAGACGCGCGTGATCGCGCACGATGCGCGGCGGCTGGCTGCGGTGCGCGCCGAACGTGCTGCCGCGGCGGCGCGTTATTTCGCCGACCATGCCGCCGAATGGGATGCCATTCGTTCGCGCCACGTCGCCGAAAGCGAGGTCGAGGCGGCGATGCTGGCGATGATGCACAACCGCCGGCTTGGCCATCTTCTCGACATCGGGACCGGGACGGGCCGGATGGCCGAGATTTTTGC
This sequence comes from Sphingopyxis sp., assembly GCA_041939405.1. GTDB lineage: Bacteria > Pseudomonadota > Alphaproteobacteria > Sphingomonadales > Sphingomonadaceae > Sphingopyxis. Next base: position 4,034 of record JBGTUD010000157.1, read on the forward strand.
GCCCACCGCGCGCCGTATCACGGCGCTCGACCGCAGCCCCGAAATGCTGCGCATCGCGCGCACGAAGCTGGAGGGACAGCCGGTGCCCATCGACATCCTCCAGGGCGATTTTCTGGATTTGCCCGTTGACGATGCCAGCGTCGATAGCGTCGTCATTCACCAGGCGTTGCATTTTGCGCACGAGCCCGACCGCGTCGTCGCCGAGGCCAGCCGTGTGCTGCGCGGCGGCGGGCATCTGCTGATCGTCGATTTTGCGCCGCACGAGGATGAAGAACTACGCACGCTGGCGGCCCACGCCCGCCTCGGCTTTTCGGATGCCCAGATCCGCGGCTGGTTCGCCTCCGCGGGGCTGTTGCTCGAAACCGCGCAGACGCTTGAGGGCGGTGAACTGGCCGTCAAGCTTTGGCTTGGCCGCCGGCGGAGCGACCAGGATCAGCCCCCCGTCAGCGACGGCGGACAGAATAAGAGGCTTGCAGCATGACGTCGAATCTCAATGCGCTGGCGGAGGCGCGCCGCGCGGCCGCATCGCCGCTTTTTGCCAATCTGGAGGGCGACGTCGGCGTCAGCTTTGAATTTTTTCCGCCCAAGACGGAAAAGATGGAGGCGCAGCTGTGGGATACGTTCCGTACGCTTGAGCCGCTCGGCCCCCGTTTCGTGTCGGTGACATATGGCGCCGGTGGATCGACGCGTGAGCGCACTCATGCGACGGTCGCGCGGATCGCGGCCGAAAGCCAGGTCCCTCCTGCGGCACACCTCACCTGCGTCGAGGCGTCGCGTGCCGAGATCGACGAGGTCGCGCGCGCCTATTGGGATGCCGGGGTGCGGCATATCGTCGCGCTGCGTGGCGATGTACCGGGCGGCGAGCCCTATCGGCCGCACGCGCAAGGCTATGCCAATGCGATCGAACTGGTCGCGGGGCTGAAGGCGATTGCGCCGTTCGACATTTCGGTCGCCGCTTATCCCGAGGTGCACCCCGATGCCGACTGCCCGCAGGCCGATCTCGACAATCTGAAGCGCAAGATCGATGCCGGGGCGAACCGCGCGATCACCCAATTTTTCTTTTCGCCCGACAGCTTTCTGCGCTTTCGCGATACCGCGGCGGCGGCGGGAATCGACGCGCCGATCATCCCCGGCATCCTGCCCGTGTCGAACGTATCGCAAACGCGGCGCATGGCCGACATGTGCGGCACGGCGATTCCGGCCTGGATGGTGTCGCTGTTCGACGGGCTGGACGATCATCCCGCGGCGCGTCAGCTGGTCGCGGCGACGATCGCCGCCGAAATGTGCCGCCGCCTCTACGCGGGCGGTGTACGCGATTTCCATTTCTATACATTGAACCGCGCCGAACTCAGCTATGCCATTTGTCATCTGCTGGGGATGCGGCCGGTGTCGACACAGAAGGATCAGGCCGCATGACCAGCCCACGCGAAGCTTTGGTGGCCGCGGCGCAGGAACGTATCCTGCTCACCGACGGCGGCTGGGGAACCCAGATCCAGAACCGCAAGCTGGACGAGGCCGACTATGCAGGATCGCTCGGCCTGTCACACGACCAAAAGGGCAATAACGATATTCTTGCGCTGACGCGGCAGGATGTCGTCACCGCGATCGGCGAAGCCTATCTGGCGGCGGGGTCGGACATTGTTTCGACCAATACGTTCAGCGCGAACCGGATCAGCCAGGCCGATTATGGCGCCGAACATCTGGTCGCCGACATCAACCATGAAAGCGCCCGGCTGGGCCGCGAGACCGCGCGGAAATATGAAGCGATCGACGGCCGCCGCCGCTTCGTCGCAGGTGCGGTCGGCCCGACGAACAAGACGCTGTCGCTGTCGCCCGACGTTAACAACCCCGGCTTTCGCGAGATTGATTTCGACGAATTGAAGGATGTATATTTCGAACAGGTCGTCGCGCTGGCCGAAGGCGGCGCCAATTTCATCCTGATCGAAACGATCTTCGACACGCTGAACGCCAAGGCGGGCATCGCCGCGACGCTGGAGGCCGAGGCGAAGGTCGGTCGCGAATTGCCGCTGATGATCTCGATGACGCTCACCGACCTTTCCGGCCGCAACCTGTCGGGGCATACGGTCGAGGCCTTCTGGTATGCGGTGCGCCATGCGAAACCGCTGACGATCGGGCTCAACTGCTCGTTCGGCGCGTCGCAGCTGCGCCCGCATGTGAAAGTATTGTCCGACCTCGCCGATGCGATGGTGATGGTTTACCCGAACGCGGGGCTTCCGAACGAGCTCGGCGAATATGACGAGATGCCGGAAACGACGGCCGAGCTGGTTCGCGAATGGGCCCAGCATGGGCAGGTGAATATCCTTGGCGGCTGCTGCGGCTCGACGCCCGCGCATATCGCGGCGATGGCGAAGGCGATCGAGGGGCTGGCGCCGCGGCGGCTGCCCGAGGTTCCCGTCCGCACGCGGCTCGCCGGGCTCGAGCCATTCACCATGGCGGCCGCCTGACTTCACCCCTCTCCTTGAGGGGAGGGGTAGCGAGACTTGGGAACTTGTTCCCTAGTCGCAGCTGGGTGGGCCAATCGGCCCCACTCTATTCTGCGACCCCCACCCCAACCCCTCCCCTGAAGGGGAGGGGATTGAAAAGAAGACCATGACCGAAACCCTCTCTTCCTCCAGCTTCGTCAATATCGGTGAGCGCACCAACGTCACTGGATCGGCCGCGTTCAAGCGACTGATCCTCGCCGATGATTACGTCAGACCAAGCAACGTTGGTTCATCCTGAATAATAAGTTCAATCCCCGCA
>JBGTUD010000158.1:0-6774 GCA_041939405.1 Sphingopyxis sp.
GCATCTATGCCGGTCAGCTCGCGGTGATGGGCGACCGGCATCCGATGGCGCGCGAGATCGCGCATATGGCCGAACAGGAAGAGCGGCATCGCAAATTTTTCGACGCGATGGTTGCGCGCCGCGGTGTGCGCCCCACCGCGCTTCAGCCCGTCTGGAATGTGGCAGGATTTGCTCTGGGCGCGATCACCGCCGCGATGGGCCCGCGCGCCGCCATGGCGTGCACCGCCGCGGTCGAGACCGAGATCGACCGGCATTACCGGCAGCAACTGGACGAATTGGGCGACAGCGACCCCGAGCTTAGCGACGCCGTCGCCGATTTCCGGGCCGAGGAGCTGGAGCATAAGCAGGCGGCGCTGGCCGCGGGCGCCGAAAGCGCGCCCGGCTATCCGTTGCTGAGTGCCGCGATCCGCGCCGGTTGCCGTGCAGCCATCGCGCTCTCGAAACGTATCTGATACAAAAGGCTCCGCGTCGTTCATGGCCGATGCAGGGTCGCGATGCCAAGCCGTGCCGAATTGAAAAGGAATATCCGATGGCCCGCCTTCCCCTCTTCGCGCTGATCCTTGCCGGAAGCACGGCGGCGCTGCCCGCCATGGCGCAGGAAGCCACGGCCGAGGCCGAAAAGATCAATCAGGTCATCGTGTACGGCGACGACAAGTGCGAAGCGTCGAGCGCCGACGAGATTGTCGTGTGCAACCGGCTGCCCGAAAGCGAACGCTATCGCGTTCCGCCGATGCTTCGCGGCAATCCGCTCGACCCGCGCAACGAGGCGTGGGCGAACAAGGTCGTCGCATTGGAACGCGTCGGCCGCTTTGGCACCGACAGCTGCTCGCCCGTCGGGCTGGGCGGTTTCACCGGCTGCACCCAGGCGCTGCTGGCGGGCGCGCGCGCCGAACGGCAGGCCGCCGACAAGACCGACTGGCAGGCGATGATCGCCGACGAACGCGCGAAACGCCTGGCCGGTATCGACGCCGCCGCCGCCGAGGTCGAGGCCGCGGTCGTCGCCGAGGAACGCGCGCTGGCCGAGCGGCAGAAGGCGGCCGAAGAGCTCGAACGGCAGGCCAGCGGCCTCGCCCCCGCCCCAACCGCGCCCGACGAAACCGACGCCGCGCCGCTGCCGACGCCGCCGCAACCCTAATCCGCTTATTGTCATCCCGGCGCAGGCCGGCATCTCGACGGTGCTTGATGACGCAGCGATGAGATCCCGGCCTTTGCCGGGATGACGGCTAGCTTGAGCTTAATTCAATAGATATTGCTTCCAGAAGAGCAGCGACGTCCAGAACTGATAGTCGGCATTTTCCTTCTTCGCGAAGCCATGCCCTTCGTTCGTGCCGACGAGGTGCCAGGCGCTGCCGCCATTTTTGCGCACCGCCGCGACGATCTGGTCGGCCTCCGACGCCGGAACGCGCGGATCGTTGGCGCCCGTGACGACAAAAAGCGGCTTTTTGATCTCGGCAACACGGGTGAGCGGCGAAATCTCGATCAGCTTGGCGCGCTGATCGGGCACGCGCTCGTCGCCATATTCGACGCGGCGCAGATCGCGGCGATAATCCTGCGTATTTTCAAGGAATGTCACAAAATTCGAGATGGCGACGACGCACAGATTCGCGCGCAGCTTGTCGGCATAGTGGATCGCCGCCGCGTAGCACATATAGCCGCCATAGCTTCCACCCGTCAGTCCGAAACGCGCCGCGTCGAGTGTGTCGTCCTTTGCCAGCCGGTCGAGAAAGGCCCCCATGTCCCTGACGCTGTCCTCGCGCTTGAACGGCCCGTTGTCGAGGCTGACGAATCTTTTGCCATAGCCGGTCGAACCGCGAACATTGGGATAGAAGAGCGCAATCCCCAGTTCATTCAGCAGATAATTGTTGCGCCCCATGAAGCCGGGGCGCGACTGTCCCTCCGGCCCGCCATGAACGCTCATGATCAGCGGCCGCTTGCCGGGAAATCTGACGGGGTCGGGGCGATAGAGGAAACCCGACACCTCCAGCCCGTCAAAGCTTTTGACCTTCACCAGTTCAGGTTCGACATTCTTGGTGACGTCGAGCCCGCCGGTCTCGCTTTCGGTCCAGCGCGTCACCGCCAGCGTGCGCGGGTCGATGCTGTAGGCGTCGGCCGCGCTGCGCGCCGAGGTGAAGGTGACGCCAATTTCGCCCCACGGCGCGATGGCGACCCCGCCGATGATACCGGCGGGAAGCGTGTCGACATTGCGCACCGTCCCGCTGTTGGGATCGAACAGGCGCAGCTTGCTCATCCCCGCTTCGTTGACGACATAGGTAAGGAAGCTGCCGTCTTCCGCAATGTCAAAGCTGGAAACGTCCCATTTTTCGGCGGGCCCGCGCGGGGTGAATTTGCCACTGGCGGGGTCGATCGTGCCCAGCCGCTGGAAATCGCTGCCTTCATCGCTCGTTGCCCAGATGGTACCGTCGGGAGCGATCGACGCGCCGCCCAGCGAAACCTGTTTCCGATGGTCGCCGATGGGCGTCATCGCGCCGCTGGGGATGTCGAGCCGGAAAAGGTCCGATTTCTGGACCGAGGTATATTTGCCGACCAGCGCCCAGCTTTTGTCGGGAGAAAAGCCCGCGACGAACCAGCCGCCCCCGGCGACCTCGGCCACCAGCCGCGCCGATGCGGGGTTGCGCGGGTTCATGATATAGATGTCGTTGTCGCGGCCGTTGCGGCGCGTCGAGGTATAGGCGACCAGTTCGCCATCCTTGCTCCAGGCATTCAGGCTGTTGCGGCTCTTGCCGTCGGTCAACAGCTCCAGCCGCCCGTCCTTCATCGCATAGATTTGATAGAATTCATTGCCGCCGATGTCCTTCTGAACCAGCATGATGTCGCCGGTCCTGGGCGCCCAGCTTGCCCCGGCGACGGGTTCGGCTTCGAACGTCATCTGCTTGCGCGCGCCCATCGGCGCCGCGACGCGGTGGATTTGCGACGTGTTGCCGAACCGGGTGGAGATCAGCATCGATTTGTCGACCGGATGCCACCCCGCAAAACCCGCGCCGCGATTTTCCATATAGGGACGCGTCGCCGCGGGCAGCTCGGCGGGCACATCGGGCACGCCGTCGGCGATGAGCGCGGCGGGCTTGGGCTCGACGGCGGGCGCGGGCGCTTCTGCCGCGAGGGCGGGTGCGAGCGGCAAGGCAATGGCCGCCAAGGTGGCAAGGTAACGCATCGATGATTTCCCCTGTGCTGAAAAGCGCGTAGCCAGGATAGACGCTAGGGGCGGCATGGTCGGATGCAAGGTTTCGACGGAAACCGTTTTGGGATCGACGAGCGGCGTCGGACAGCCTTGCTCCCCAAGAATTTCCAGCCGCTTGGCGCCATATCTGTAACGATTTGGCGCTCCGGCGCGATTGCGTGCCGATTCCGCGATGAAATGAACAAAAATTTTAACGAATCGCTGCCAACCTGTCTTGACTTGGGATTTTTTGGGGCAAATCGTGGCGTTTCTGGGAATCGCCGGCCGGGGAGGCTGACAAGATGGCATCGACGTTCGGACCGCGCCTTTGGCGCCGATCGACTGCAAGCGTTCCGCCCGCGCGGAGCCTGGGCCGCCGAATGACCTGGCACGCCGCCGCCGCCCTCCTCGTTTTCGCCGCGATCCAGATCTGGCTCGTCACCAGCGCCGTTGCCGCCGGGGCCCCTTCCGCCTTCACCGTCGTGGCACTCGTCATGCTGCTCGCGCTCGCGCTTCCCGTTGCGCGGTCGACCGAACGCCGCTGGTATCACCTCAGCCGTCAGGCGCTGGCGAGCTGGGGGCTTCACGCCCGCTTCCGCCGCGATGTCCGCCGCCTGTGGATCGCCGCGCTGACCCTGCCCTTCCTGTGGATCAGCGGGGCGATGGCCGCCACCGACGCGATCGCCGCGATCATCGGCTGAACCGTCGCTTTAGATTTTGACGCCCTGCCGCGCGCCGTATAGGGCGCGGACATGCTCACCGTTTCCGAAGCCCTCGACCGCGCGCAGATGCTCTGCGACGCCGCGACCAAGGCGGGCGCCGACGCCGCCGATGCGCTCTATTATTGCAACGCCGCCACCTCGGTGACGATGCGGCTCGGCGCGCTGGAGGACGTCGAACGGTCGGAGGGGCAGGATATTTCGCTGCGTGCCTTTGTCGGAGACCGCAGCGCGAGCGTTTCGACCGCCGACATGGACGCGGGCGAGCTGGCCAAACTGGTCGAGCGGTGCGTCGCGATGGCGCGCGAAGCGCCCGAAGACCCCTATGCGGGCCTTGCTCCCGAGGAATTGCTGTTCAAGGGCCCGGTGCCCGACCTCGACCTCGACGATGCGAGCGAGGCCGACCCGGCGGCGCTGCGCGAGGCCGCGCTGGCGGTCGAGGACGCCGCGCGCGCGGTCGCGGGCGTCACCAACAGCGAAGGCGGCAGCGCAAGCCACAGCCGCACGCGCTTTGCGCTCGCCACCAGCCATGGCTTTGCCGGCGGCTACGGGTCGAGCGGCCACAGCCTGTCGGCAAGCGTCATCGCGGGCGAAGGCGCGGCGATGCAGCGCGACTATGCCTGGCACAGCGCGCATCATCTGACCGACCTTGAAAGCCCCGCCGAGATCGGCGCGCGCGCGGGTGCCCGCGCGGTCGCGCGGCTCAGTCCGGGCAAGGCGCCGAGCGCAAAGCTGCCCGTCTTTTTCGATCCCCGGGTCAGCGGCGGCATCGTCGGCCATCTGCTCGCCGCGATCGCCGGTCCCGCGATCGCGCGCGGGACAAGCTTTCTGCTGGGCAAGGAAAAGGACAGGCTCTTCGACAGCAGTATCCTCATCCGCGACGAGCCGCACCGGCCGCGCGGATTGCGCAGCCGCGCCTTTGACGGCGAAGGATTGCCGACCGCGGCGCGCGACATCGTCGCGGACGGCAAGATCACGGGCTGGCTGCTCGACAGCGCATCGGCAAGGCAGCTCGGCCTGACACCGACCGGCCATGCCAGTCGCGGCGGCGGCGCGTCGGGCGTTGCGGCGAGCAATCTTCATCTCGCCGCCGGCGCGCAGAGCCCTGCCGAGCTGATGGCCGATGTGGCCGAGGGGGTCTATGTCACCGAATTGATCGGCCATGGCGTAAACCCGGTCACGGGCGACTACAGCCGCGGCGCATCAGGGTTTCTGATCCGCGATGGCGCGATCGCCGGACCGATCGCCGAATTCACCGTCGCGGGCAATCTGGTCGATATGTTTGCCGCGCTGGTTCCAGCGAGCGACCTGCATTTCCGCCACGCGACCAACGCGCCGACGCTGCGCATCGACGGCATGACCGTCGCGTCGAGCTGAGGGCCCCGCCGTGCCCGGCCGCAACCTCGAAGCCGTGATCGCCGCGACGCGCGAGGTCGGCGACATGGCGATGGCGCGCTGGCGCGGCGAAGGGAAAGCCGTCAACGTCTGGAACAAGTCGCACGACAACCCCGTCAGCGACGTCGACCTTGCCGTCGACGCACGGTTGAAGGCGGTGCTGGGCGCAATGGTTCCCGAGGCGGGCTGGCTGTCCGAAGAGACGGCCGACAATAAGGAGCGGCTGTCGCGCCGCGCGATGTGGTGCGTCGACCCGATCGACGGCACGCGCGATTTCATCCGCGGCCGCCCCGGCTGGGCGGTGTCGGTTGCGCTGGTCGTCGACGGCGCACCCGAACTCGGCGTACTCTATGCCCCCGCGCTCGACGAATTATGGGTCGCGCAAAAGGGCAAGGGCGCCACCTTGAACGGTGACAGCTTGCGCGCCAGCCGCCGGATGATCTTCGACGGCGCGCGTGTGCCCGCCGACAGCCTGCCCAAGATCGACCGCGACCTGATCATGGTGACCAAGCCCAACAGCATCGCGCTGCGCATGGCGCTGGTCGCCGACGACCGCGCCGACCTGGTCGCAACCCTGCGCTGGGGGTTCGAATGGGACGTCGCCGCCGCAGCGCTGATCGCGACCGAAGCCGGGGCGGCGGTGAGCGATGCGTTCGGCGATCCGCTCATTTTCAACACGCCGCGCGCGCAGGCGTTCGGCGTGATCGCCTGCGCACCCGGCATTCACCGCGCCGTCGTCGGCCGCCTGCACGATCGCGCGGTCGCGCTGACGACGCCGTCCTGACGCGAACGGCCGGGATAGTCAGCGTGTCGGCCTTGGGGTGGTGAGCGGACATCTTCAGTTTCGTCATCCCGGCGAAGGCCGGGATCTCGCCGGTGCCGTAAACCGATAGGGTGAGATCCCGGCCTTCGCCGGGATGACAAGGGAAGAGGTGTCCTATTCCGGCCGCTAGCGGTCGTCGCAACAACGGCGGCCATTGACGACCGAACCGTCTGGTTCTCGAAACCGCCCGGCCCTCTCGCCCATGACGAACGACATCGCAGCGTGTCGGCGCGATTTCCTGCGCTTCGCTTGACTTTCTGCACGACTCAGCTTAGTTGCCCATCCATTCCGACAGCCTGACCGGACGGCGAAGCGCAGCGGCGCATTCGTGGTCCGTTTTTTGCGTTGGAAAACAGACGCTTTGAGATGGGGTCGTTGCCAGCGGCCCTGTGGAGCAGGAGAAAGTTACCAATGGCACGTATCGCGGGCGTCAATCTGCCCACCAACAAGCGCGTGATCATCGCGCTTACCTACATCCACGGCATCGGCCGCAAGACCGCCGTCGACATCGCCGACAAGCTGGGCATCGACCACAGCCGCCGCGTGCAGGATCTGTCGGACGCCGAAGTGCTCCAGATCCGTGAAACGATCGACGCCGACCACACGGTTGAAGGCGATCTTCGCCGCAACACGGCGATGAACATCAAGCGCCTGATGGA
>JBGTUD010000159.1:0-6744 GCA_041939405.1 Sphingopyxis sp.
GCTGGTGAAATACCGCGACCCCGGCGCCCATGCCGTCGACCAGCTTTTGCCCGCTCAGCCGCTGCGCCGACTGGTCGGTCGCGGCGGCATCGGTTCGCGCGGCCGTGTCGACGAGGTCGGCATTGGCGATCAGTTCCGAGAGAACCATCGCCACCGTCTGCAATGTTTCAATCTCTATATCGTCATAGCGGCGCGGATCGGCGTGCTGGACGCAGAGCACGCCGACCGCCCGTTCGCGGCGGATGATGGGGACTCCGGCAAAGCTGTGAAAAAGTTCTTCGCCCGTTTCCGGGCGGTAGGAGAAGTCGGGATGCGCCGCCGCTTCGTCGAGGTTCAGCGTTTCGATGTGCTCGGCGATCGTCCCCACAAGTCCTTCGCCAAGGCCAAGGCGGGTGACGTGCACGGCTTCCTGTTTCAGCCCGCGCGTCGCGTAAAGTTCGAGCGCGCCCTCGCGCAGCAGGTAGATCGAGCAGACCTCGCTATCGAGGCATTCGCCGATGATGCCGACGACCTGATTGAGCTTGCCCTGCGCATTGGCACGCGATGCCATGACCTCGTGCAGCCGCGTCAATATGTTGCGGGCGGACTGCGCGGCCGACGAGGGCGGGGGTGGGGCGTTGGTCATCGCCTTCCTGCTATCAGAAGGATACGGCGCGCGCCAATAGCTCGCGCGCGATTGCGCTATCTATTCCTATGCAGGCGGCTCCCGCTTTAATGGCCGGACGGTGGGATGACGGACGCCGCGGCCGGGTCGCTGGGGCCGGCGGGCACTGCCGATGCGGTCGGCGCCGGCTCGGCCATCGGCATGGGGCGCGGTGCATATTTCGCGTCCCACGCCGCAACGTCGGCCTGATATTGGGCATAGGCTTCGTAAAAGTCGGTGAAGGGTTCGTCGAGGCGCCCCAGATGCGACGGCGCCTGCTCGACAAGCTGCGCGCTTGGCGTCGTAGAGACGATCTGCGCGATTTCGTTCGCCCGTGCGCAGAAGGCGCGCTGTGCCGGCGGCTGTGCGAAATAATTGAAAAGCTGCGTCGACAGCCGGTCGCGCGCGGCGGTGCCGTTGGTCCTGGTTTCCTTTCCAAGGTCGCGGATCACCGCCTTTTCGGTGTCGCGGATCGTCTTGCCATGCGCTTTGATGATCGTGTTGTAGGCGGCAACGAGCGTCGATTCCTCAAGGCCGCGGCAACCGATTGCCGCGACGTTGAGCCCGATTTTGAGCTGCCAGAAGGCGCGTTCGCCGGTAACGCCGCTGTTTGCGGTAACGAATTTCCCATCAATTCCGCGGCCGGGAAGGATCTGCGTGAGCGAGGCATTGCCCGGCGGCTGTGGACGCGGCGGGATGATCACGACCGGCGGCGCGGGCGGCGGCGGAGGCGGTGGCGGAGGTTTCGGTGCACAGGCAGCGACGCTCGCCAGCAGGCCGACTACGATGATCTTACGCGACAAATTCATGACCCACTCCCCAACCGCGACAAATGCGGCATCAACCCCGGGCGTGCAAGGCCGCTTCGGCCTGTTGCACCAGCGATGCGACGATTTCGGCCGCACTCTCTTCTTCGGATACCATACCGACAGATTGCCCTGCCATTAACGACCCGTTTTCGACGTCGCCGTCGATGACGGCGCGGCGTAGCGCGCCCGCCCAATAATGTTCGATCTCAAGCTGCGCTGCGGCCATGTCGACCTCGCCCGCGTCGAGCTTGTTCGCAACCTCGCGCTGCTTTGCGGTAAAGGCCTCCGTGCCAGCATTTTTGAGCGCGCGAACGGGGATCACCGGCAAGCGCGGGTCGATCTGCACGCTCGCCACCGCTTCGCGCGCGGAGGCGCGCATGAACGCCTTTTTGAAATTGGGATGTGCGATGCTCTCGGTCGCACAGACGAAGCGGGTGCCGAGCTGGACCCCCGACGCGCCCATTTCCAGATAGGCGGCGATGGCTTCACCCCGGCCGATGCCGCCGGCGACGAAGATGGGAAGTTCATCGGCCAGCGACGGCAGGATCTCCTGCGCCAGTACGCTCGTCGAGACGGGACCGATATGGCCGCCCGCCTCCATCCCTTCGATCACCAGCGCATCGACGCCCGACCGCACGAGCTTTTTGGCGAGCGCCAGCGTCGGCGCAAAGCAGATGACCTTGGCGCCCGACGCCTTGATGGCTTCCAAGCTGCCCTTTGGCGGCAGGCCGCCTGCCAGCACGACGTGGCCGACGCCATGCTTGGCGCACACATCGATCAGCTCGAACAACTGCGGGTGCATGGTGATCAGGTTGACGCCGAAATTGCGCGTCGCCATCGCCTTGGTCGCGGCGATTTCGCTATCCAGAAGCTCGGGCGTCATCGCACCGCAGGCGATCACGCCAAAGCCCCCGGCATTGCTGATCGCGCTGACCAGACGGCGCTCGGAAACCCAGCTCATCGCACCGCAGAGGATGGCGTAGTCGCTGCCGAGGAGATCGGTTCCGCGGGCCATCAGTTCGTGAATTTTGCTCATTGATGCCGCCTTTGCCAGCACTGGGACTCGCGCGCAATCCCCGGCGTGGCCCAGCCCATCAGCCCGTCGCACAGCTGAATCGGTTGGGCGCTGCAACCGAACCTTTGGACGCAAAAAGCAAATCCATAATTGTCAACTAAATCACTTTGGTTATGCTTGCCGGGCGAAACCAAAAGGAAAGGGCATGGCGATGAGTCTCTCGAAGGAAACCGTCAACAACGAGCCCGAACCGAAGCGCCGCGCTATCCAGACGGTGCTCGAAGCGCTCGACAAGCTCAAGTTCGGGGCGATCCAGCTGACCGTACACGAAGGACGACTTGTGCAAGTCGATGTGACCGAACGGCACCGCTATCCCAACTGATTTCAACCGCTCCCAACGGGGATATTCCCCGCCTAAAAGCCGCAGACCGGACCGCCGGATGTGGCAATTTTCTTGCAACAGGAAATTGTCATGACCGCAAAATATCCGTCTGCCCGCCGACGCTTTCCGGCAAGCTTCTTTGCGCTTTCCCTGGCTCTGGCTATCGCGTCGGTTCCCGCCGCAGCATCGGCAACCGACGACGGCACGGCTGCCGCCGATGATACGGCCGCGCAAGCCGAGGGTGGCAGTTATGGCGGCGACATCGTCGTCACCGCGCGGCGCCGCAGCGAAACCGCACAGGATGTACCGATCGCCATTTCGGTCGTCGACGGCGATCAGATTGACAACACGGGCAGTTTCAACGTTGGCCGCCTGACCCAGCTCACGCCGACGTTGCAATATTATTCGTCGAACCCGCGCAACACGGCGGTCAATATTCGCGGCATCGGCGCGCCGTTTGGCCTCACCAACGACGGCATCGAACAGGGCGTCGGCATCTATGTCGACGATGTCTATTATTCGCGGGTCGCCTCTTCGACCTTCGACTTCCTCGACGTGGCGCAGATCGAGGTGTTGCGCGGGCCGCAGGGCACGCTTTACGGAAAGAACACCACGGCCGGCGCGATCAACATCACGACCAATCAGCCGACCTTCGATTTCGAGGGCAAGGCGGAGGTCAGCCTGGGCAATCTCGATTTCACGCAGGCGAAGGCGGCAATATCGGGCGCGTTGTCAGACCGCCTTGCGGCGCGCATCGCTGTCTCGTCGACCAGTCGCCGCGGCACGATCTATAATGTCACCACCGACCGCCATATCCAGAGCCAGGACAATATCGGTGTCCGTGGACAATTGCTTTGGCGACCGAAGGACAATCTCGACATCAGCCTCGCCGGCGACTGGAACCGGCAGCAAGCGGTGTGCTGCGGCTCGGTCTTTGTCCGGACCGGCGCCACGCAGCGTCCGCTCAGCCGCCAGTTCGCGGCATTGGCTGCCGCACAGAGCTATGCCTTTCCCAGCGAAAATCCTTATGACCGGCTCACCGATCTCGATGCCAATCTGAACGCGGGCAACGAGATCGGCGGCGTCTCGCTGCGCATCAAATGGGACGTCGGGCCGGGCACGCTGACCTCGGTGACCGCGTGGCGCTATTGGGACTGGCAGCCCGAAAACGACCGTGACTTCACCGGCCTGCCAATCGTCACAAGGTCGCAGAATCCGTCGCAGCAGGATCAATACACGCAGGAACTGCGCTACAATCACAGTGGCGATCGTTTCGACTTCGTCGTTGGCGCCTTCGTCTTTTACCAGCGTATCGACACGCAGGGTACGGAGCAGCACGGGGCCGCGTCGAGCCGTTGGACGATCAACCCGGCGAACCCTCTGTCGAACGACCCCACCGTGCTCGACGGGCTGACGGCGCGCAACACCCAGTATCTGAAGAACACGAGCGCCGCGCTGTTCGGGCAACTCAGCTGGAAAATCACCGATCGGCTGACGATCCAGCCGGGCGTGCGGCTCAACTATGACAAGAAACAAGGCTATTATCAGCGGCTCGTCTTTGCCGGTGACGGGTCGCCGGTGACACAGGGGCTGACCGATCCGATTTCCGTCGCCCGCCTCGCCGTCTTCGCGCCGCAGCAATATGCACCGGAATTCAGCGACTGGAACTTCAGCTACGACCTGACCGCTAACTATAAGGTAGCACCTGATATTCTTGTCTATGCCACCTATGCCAAGACATTCAAATCCGGCGGGATCAACCAGAATGGCGTTCCTGGTGATGCCGTCGGCGATCCGTTGCTCGCCGCCGCTACAATCAGGCCCGAATCGGTCAATCACTATGAGGCGGGGCTGAAAAGCGCAGTTTGGGACGGCCGGGTGACCGCCAATCTCGCGATCTTCCGCACCGACATCAAGGATTATCAGGCAAATGTGAACAACGGCCAGTTCGGCGTGCTGCGCGGCTATCTCGCGAACGCGGACAAGGTGCGGACACAGGGTGTTGAGGCCGACCTTTCGTTCCGGCCGAGCGACCGATTTCGCGCCTATTTGGGTGGCGCCTACACCGACGCCAAATATACCAGATTCGTGGATGCGCCATGCCCGCCCGAGCTATCGGGCGGCAGCACCAGCCCGGCCAATTGTGATATTTCGGGGCAACGTCTGCCCGGAGTTTCGAAATGGGCCCTCTCATTCGGTGCCGAGGTCAATGCGCCGTCCTTGCTGTTCGGCGAGGAGGGGCAATTCTACGTCGGCTATGACGGCAGCTACCGATCGAATTTCTCGTCAAATGCGACACCTTCCGCCTACACTTGGGTCGACGGCTATTCGCTGTCGAACTTCCGCGCCGGGTTTCGTGCCGACCGCGGAATCGATATCTTTGCGTGGGTCCGTAACGCCTTCGACCGCAACTATATGGAGCAGCTTTTCGTGGGCCCCGGCAACACCGGGCTGATTACTGGCCTGCCAGGCGATCCGCGCACATGGGGGGGAACCATCAAGGCGCGCTTCTGAAGCACGTTCCCGCCACGAAAAGGAAAAGGGCCGCCCCACGGGACGGCCCTTTCTGTGCAGGCCGATGGTCAGCGCTGCTGCGGATCGCGGTCCTGGTCGGAACGCTGGTCGCCGCCGGGCTGGCGCTGCTCGCCGCCCTGCTGCTGTTGCTGCTGGCGGCGCTGTTCTTCGTCGCGGTCCGCCTGCGGATTTTTCTGGTTCTGTTCGTTGGGGTTATTAGCCACTTTCCATCTCCTCTCAGTCACCCCACGCCATTGCGGGGCGGCTCCGGACCAACACGCACCGGAAGGGCGATGTTGCGCGCGGATCGCCGGGACGTGGCAGCGGCGGGACGGGCGCCCTGTTTCCCGGCATCCGCCGCGGTTGATCGCTTCATTCGATGACTGAATTCAGCTTATTCGGTTATGTCGATGGGACGGCGCGGCCTATCCTTCCCGCCAGAACGAAAGGATGACGCCATCGACTCGACGTCCGCCCGCGCCGACTGTGCTCCAGCGACCGTCCGCATGGTGCCGCGTCACGCGCCCGTCATCGCATCCCGCCATCATCGAAAGATAAATCAAAGAGGAGAGACTGCATGAACGACCAGACCCCCATCGGAAGCGGCTGCCCGGTTCACCAGCCGGGCGGCGTGCGCGCGCTGCTCGGCCGGACCAACAAGGATTGGTGGCCCGACATGCTGGCGACAGAGATCCTCAATCCCAATGGTCCGTCGAACCCGATGGGCGAGGATTTCGATTATGCCAAGGCGTTCAAGTCGCTCGATTATCAGGCGCTGAAGGATGACCTTACCGCGCTGATGACCGACAGTCAGCCATGGTGGCCGGCCGACTATGGCCATTACGGCCCCTTCTTCATTCGCATGGCGTGGCATGCCGCGGGTACCTATCGCACCGCCGACGGTCGCGGCGGCGCCAACAGCGGGCAACAGCGCTTCGCGCCGCTCGACAGCTGGCCCGACAATGGCAATCTCGACAAGGCACGCCGTCTGCTTTGGCCGATCAAGCAGAAATATGGCAACCAGATCAGCTGGGCCGATCTCTTCATCCTCGCCGGCAATGTGGCGATCGAAAGCATGGGCGGGCCGGTGTTCGGCTTCGGCGGCGGCCGCGCCGACGTCTATGAACCCGAGCGCGACATTTACTGGGGCAGCGAGGACAAGTGGGTCAACCAGGGCGTCCAGACGCGCATCGACCCGGCGAAGGGGATGGAGACGATCGAAGGTCCGCTCGCCGCGATCCAGATGGGCCTGATCTATGTCAATCCCGAAGGGCCGCAGGGTAATCCCCACGACGATGAGGGCATGGCGCGCGACATGAAGGAAACCTTTCGGCGCATGGCGATGAACGACGAAGAAACCGTCGCGCTGACCGCCGGCGGC
>JBGTUD010000160.1:0-6626 GCA_041939405.1 Sphingopyxis sp.
TCACCGTGGGTTCGAATCCCACCCTGTCCGCCATCAAGCGAAATGCAGCCGCCGGTATTTTCCGCGAAAATAGAGCAAGGGGTCGCGATGCGGTTCGAACTGCGCGCGGACGACACGGCCGACCAGAATGAAATGGTCGCCGGCCTCGTGCAGCGATTCGCGCTGACACTCGAACGAGACGAGCGAGCCGCCCAATAGCGGCACGCCGGTCTGCCCGGGGGCCCACGGCTGATTGGCGAAACGGTCCTCGCCCTTGGTCGCAAAACGATTCGATGTCGGTTGCTGGCCGATCTGCAGCACATTGACGCCGAAATGCGCGGCGCCGCGAAGCGCAGGCGCGGTTCCCGCAGTGTTGGCGATGCAAACGAGCAGCAACGGCGGGTCGAGCGATACTGACGTAAAGCTGTTCGCCGTGAGGCCGACCGGCATTCCCTTCCCGTCGAGCGCGGTGACGATCGTGATGCCCGTCGCGAAGCAGCCCATCGCATCGCGGAGCGTGCGCGGGTCCGACCCGGCCTTGAACTCCATAGCCTCCCGCGGCTGGCGGCGTTCGAGAAATTCGAGCAGTTGCCCCAGCAGTGCTTCGTTGCGATCCGCCGCCAGTTCGAGGTCGCATTCGTTGATGTCGGCGCTCTCTCCGATCGGTAGCGCAGCGTTGAACGTGTCGCTCACCGCGCTGCACTGCGCCGGCGCGAAACCACCGCGTACAACGAGCGTCGGGAGCGCCAGCCGCCCCGCGACCCCGCTCGCAACGGCATCGTTATCGACCGGCATGTCGACGAGGACCAGCCCCGCGGCAAGCTGCGCGCCGTCGACCGCCAGCGCGCGCGTCGCGACCCATCCGCCGCGCCCGGCCGCGACGACCGTTGGGCGCGATCCCATCTGGGCGAGCACGGCGCGCAGATCCTCGATATGCGCATTCAGGTCCGCGCCGCCGTCATGATCGCGAAGGTCGAGATTCACGACCCGCCGCCCCGACAGGACAAGTGCCTCCGCAACCTCGCGCCAGACCGAGCGCGCTTGTCCCGGCGCAGGGACCAGGAGCACCGCGGGATCATTTTCGTCACCCAACAAGTCGGCGAACAGGGTGACGCCGCCGAAACCCTTATATTCGATGAAGCTCAAGCATCCCCCTTGCCGCGCCGGCGGGCGCGGGCGCCGGCGGGCTTCGATACGGTCAGATCGCGAAGAATCGGATCATATCGAAAGCCGACGCGCCGCGCCAGCGTGGACGCGGATCAGGCACGCAGCGATGCGAGCCGCTGATCGACGATGGCATCGGCCTCGGCGATGATGCGGTCGATCAGTTCCTTGCAGCTCGGAATGTCGTGGATCAATCCCTGCACCATCCCGGCCCAGAAGACGCCCTTCGACAGATCGCCCGTTTCGAGCAGTTCGCGTCCTGCCTTGCCGTTCACCAGCTCCGCGACGTCGGCAAAGGTCGCGCCCGGCACCTCAAGGCGGCGCACCACCTCTTCGCTCACCGCGCTTTTGCCCACGCGCGCGGTGTTCTTGAGGCTGCGGAAGATGAGGAAACTGCCGCGTTCGTCATTGTCGATATAGGCCTGTTTCACATTGTCGTGGATCGGCGCTTCCTTCGTGGCGCAGAAGCGCGTGCCCATGTTGATCCCCTCGGCGCCAAGCGTCAGCGCCGCGACGAGGCCGCGCCCGTCGCCGAACCCGCCCGATGCCAGCATCGGGATTTTCACCTTGTCGGCGGCGGCGGGGATCAGGATCAGCCCCGGAATATCGTCCTCGCCGGGGTGCCCCGCGCATTCGAACCCGTCGATCGAGATGATGTCGCAGCCCGCCCGCTCGGCCGACAGGGCGTGGCGGACCGCGGTGCATTTGTGCAGAATTGTGACGCCATGGGGTTTCAGCATCTCCCAGATTTCGCGCACCGCCTGCGTCCCCGCCGTCTCGACAATCTTGACCCCGCCGTCGATGATCGCCTGCGCATAGGCCTTGTAATCGGGGGCGTTGATCGTCGGGAATACCGTCATGTTCACGCCGAACGGTTTGTCGGTCATCGCGCGGCAGCGCTCGATTTCCTCGCGCAGCGCATCGGGCGTCGGCTGCGTCAGCGCAGTCAGGATTCCGAGACCGCCGGCGTTCGATACCGCGCTTGCAAGTTCGGCATACCCCACGCTCTGCATCCCGCCCTGGACGATCGGGTGCTCGATACCCAGCATGTCGGTGATGCGTGTCTTGAAAGCCATGGCGCGTCCTTTCGTAATAAAATTGCCCTTACGGCATTGTCGCCTTCGCACATGAATTAACTTGACGCTTACGTCAACGTCGGGTTGAGGGGAGTTGCATAGATGGCGAAGGGAATCGGAATGACGGCAAGCGAAGGCATATCGGAACGGGCGCTCGCCATCGCGGCAAAGGTCGAAGCCTTCGTTCGCGAAACCGTTATTCCCTATGAACGCGATCCGCGGCGCGACCATCACGGCGCACCGACCGACGAACTGGTCATGGAGATGCGCGAGCATGCGCGCGCCGCGGGCGTGTTGACGCCGCATATTCTTGGCGACGGCAGCCACCTCAATCAGCGCGAAACCGCGGTGGTTCTCGTCAAGAGCGGCCTTTCCCCGCTCGGTCCGCTCGCGTGCAACACTATGGCTCCCGACGAGGGCAATATGTATCTGCTCGGCAAGGAAGGTAGCCCCGAGCTCAAGGAGCGATTCCTGAAACCCATGGTCGAGGGCCGCGTCCGCTCGGCCTTCTTCATGACCGAGCCTGCCGACGAGGGTGGTGCGGGATCGGACCCCTCGATGATGAAAACCACCTGCCGTCCGGACGGCAATCACTGGGTGGTGAACGGCCGCAAGACTTTCATTACCGGCGCGCAGGGCGCGCGCGTTGGCATCGTGATGGCGAAGGCGGAAGAGGGCGCGTGCATGTTCCTGGTCGATTTGCCCGACCCCGCGATCCGGATCGACGAGGTGCCGAACACGATCGACAGCTCAATGCCCGGAGGCCATGCGACATTGACGATCGACAATCTGCGCGTCCCCGCCGATCAGATGCTGGGGCGGGCGGGCGAAGGCTTTCGTTACGCGCAGGTGCGCCTGTCCCCTGCCCGCCTGTCGCACTGCATGCGATGGCTCGGCTGCTGCATCCGCGCGCACGAGATCGCTACCGATTATGCCAACCGCCGCGAGGCGTTCGGCAAGCCGCTGATCGATCACGAGGGCGTCGGTTTCATGCTCGCCGAAAATATGATCGATCTGAAACAGGCCGAGTTGATGATCGACTGGTGCGCTACCGTGCTCGATACCGGGTCGCTCGGCACGGTCGAAAGCTCGATGGCAAAGGTCGCGGTGTCGGAGGCGCTGATGCGCATCGCCGACCGCTGCGTCCAGGTGATGGGCGGCACCGGCGTCACCGACCGGACGATTGTGGAGCAGGTGTTCCGCGAGGTTCGCGCCTTCCGCATCTACGACGGGCCGACCGAGGTACACAAATGGAGCCTCGCGAAAAAGATCAAGCGCGACTGGAAAGCCGGCGTTGCCTGACATGGCCGCCAGTTGACCGGCGAGCGGCCGTAGGGTCAAAACACTTGACGTTTACGTTAACGTCCGGATGATGACCGGAAACCATAGGGTAGAGGAATCGGGCCAATGTCGATCTTGTACGACGAAGGGCAGCAGGCGATCGCAACCGAATCGCGGCGCGCGCTCGAGGCGCGGGTCGGTAAGGACGATCTGCTCCCGCTGCTCCAGGCCAGCGGTCAATATCATCAGGCTTTCTGGACCACAGCGAAGGAACAGGGCTGGACGGCACTTGCTCTCCCCGAAGCATACGGCGGGCTCGCGCTGGGCCTCGTCGAACTGGGGCTTATCGCGCACCAGGCGGGACGGACGCTCAGCGGTGCGCCCTTCCTGACCTCCAGCTTCGGTGTGGCCAAGGCGATCGAGCTATACGGCAATGACGACCAGAAGGCGCGCTGGCTTCCGCGCTTCGCAAGCGGCGACACGATCGGCGCCATCGCCTTTGCGTCGGGGGCGGATGCCCTGCCCGCCGTCCCGCCGGTGACATGGAAGGCAGGGCAAGTCGACGGAACGGCTCCCGGCGTATCGGCTGGGCTGTTCGCCGATGTCGCCGTCGTTCTGGCGCAAGAGGGCGGAACGCCCGCGCTGGTCGTCATCGATCTGGTGGACGTCGAGCGCCAGGCCGTCGACAGCTTCGACAACAGCCGCTGTATCGCCGATCTTCAGTTTAAGGGTGCCGCCGCGGAGGCGCTGGTCACCGGCTCGGCGGCGCGCGCGGCGGCGCTCCATATTCTTGCGCTGCAAGCCGTTGTGACCGCGCATGAACAGACCGGCGGCGCCGAAGCGCTGATGGAAATCGCGCGCGACTATGCGGTCACGCGTAAGGCGTTCGGCCAGCCGATCGGCGCCTTCCAGTCGATCAAGCACCGGATTGCCGAGCTTTACGGCCTTGTCGAACTGGCGCGCGCCAACGCGATCCACGCGGCCGCGCGCGAAGGACAGGAGGATTTTATCACCGCGGCGGCTGCCGCGCGTCTCTCGGCGACCGAAGCCTATGACACCGCGGCCCGCGATTGCGTGCAAATTCATGGCGGGATCGGCGTGACGTGGGAAATCGGCCTCCACCTCCACATGCGCCGCGCGCGGACGCTCGCGCTCGAACAGGGCAGCAGCTTCTTCTGGGAAGATATACTCGTCGACCGCCTTGCAGGAGCTGCCGCATGAGCGATCTTGAAACCTACCGCGCCAAAGCCGCCGAATGGTGCGAAACGATGGTTCCTGCGTTCGGCAAGGCGGCGCGCAAGGGGCTGAGCGTCGAAGAGGATCTCGCGCTCGGCCGCCGTTATCAGAAGGCCAAGTTCGACGCGGGCTATGCCGGGATCAACTGGCCGACCGACCTCGGCGGTCAGGGGCTTGGCCATATCGAAAAAATCACCTTCGAAGCCGAAGAGATGAAGCACAGCTTCCCCAATGTCTATTTCGGCATCTCGCTCGGGATGCCCGTCCCGGTGCTCATGCAGTTCGGGTCCGATCGTGAATTTGTGAAGGAGCGGGTGGTCAAGGCGCTTCAGGGCGAAGAGATCTGGTGCCAGCTGTTTTCCGAACCCTCCGGCGGTACCGATCTGGCCGGTCTGCGTACGCGCGCCGAGCCAGAGGGCAATGGCTGGAAAATCAACGGCCAGAAGGTGTGGACGAGCTGGGCGCAATATAGCGACTATGGCGTCATCGTGGCGCGCACCGACCCGACGGTCGCGAAGCACAAGGGGCTCACCTATTTCTGGGTCGACATGAAGGCGCCCGGCGTCACGGTGCGCCCGATCAAGCTCGCGGGCGGCGACAGCCATGTCAACGAGGTCTTTTTCGACGATGTGAAGATCAGCGACGACCACCGCATGTCGCCCGTCGGCGGCGGTTTTGCCGTTGCGATGGCAACGCTGATGATCGAGCGCTATGTCGCGACCGACAGTGCCGGTTTCGGTCCGCACCTCGACCTGTTTGTCGAACTTGCGAAAGAGGTGGAACTGAACGGCCGCCCCGCAATCGAGGACGGACGCATCCGTCAGCAGATTGCGCGCAACTATGCGATGCGCGCCGGGCTCGATTCGATCAATCGCCGCGCACGGTTGATGATGCAGGCCGGGATGACGCCGGGCCCCGAAGGATCGCTGAACAAGCTTGTCGCGGTCCGCTCGCGCCAGAAGCTTTCCGAACTTGCACTCGACCTCCAGGGAACCGGGGCGTTCGCGTTCGACGAACATGCCTCGCCCAAGGATGATTGGGCGTCGAGCTGGATCAACGCGCCGACGGGCCGCATCGCCGGGGGGTCGGACGAAACGCTGCTCAACACGATCGCCGAACGCATCCTGGGGCTGCCGCAGGATCACCGCCCCGACAAGGGCATTCCCTTTAACCAGATTCCCGCCTGAGGAGCTTTCCCATGAAATTCGATTCGACCACCGCCGCCGTTGTCACCGGGGGAGCGTCGGGCCTCGGGCGCGCGACGGCCGAGGCTCTGGCCGCGGCCGGGGTGAAGGTCGCGATCTTCGACATCAACGATGCGCTTGGCGAGGAAGTCGCCGCATCGATCGGCGGACTGTTTGTCCATGTCGACATCACCGACGAGCAGTCGGTCTTGGGCGGTTATGCAAAGGCCCGCGCCGCACATGGCCAGGAGCGCATTTGCGTTCACTGCGCGATGACCTCGCGCCGCGGCAAGACGCTCGCCTATGACAAGGAAACCGGCAAATACCGCCGCACGCCAACCGAAGATTATGCCTTTGGCGTCGAAGGCATATTGACTGCCAGCTACCGCGTCGCTTCGATCGCTGCCGAAGGCATGGCCACCCTGCCGGACATGGAGGATGGCGAGCGGGGCGCGATCGTCCTGACGGCCTCGGTCGCCGCGCAGGACGGCCAGATCGGACAGGTCATCTATGGCTCGGCGAAAGCCGGCGTGAACGGGCTGGTGCTGCCGATGGCGCGCGATCTGATGGACCTTGGCATCCGCGTCAATTCGATCATGCCGGGCGTGTTCGGCACGCCGCTGCTCAACAATATGAACCCGAAGGTGAAAGAGAGCCTCGAAGCCTCGGTCCCCTTCCCCAAGCGACTGGGCAAGGCCGAGGAATA
>JBGTUD010000161.1:0-6595 GCA_041939405.1 Sphingopyxis sp.
TAATGAACGCCTCTTCGTTATCCTTTTCGTTGTGGCTCGCCGACTCGTGCATCATAGGGCCGAAGATCTGCCGACCGTCGCCCAGGCGTCGACCATCGATCCTTCGCCGACATAAGCGCCGATGTTGACGAAACTCGGCATCAGCACCGCGCCCTTGCTGATAAAGGCGCCGCGGCGGACGATCGATCCGGGCACGGCGCGGAAGCCTGCGTCCCGAAAGCGGTTTTCGCCCCAGCCCGCGAATTTCGACGGCACCTTGTCCCACCAGGTTGCGCCGCCGGCCCCGCCGTCGATGATCTCCATGTCATTGAGGCGGAACGACAGCAGAACGGCCTTCTTCAGCCACTGGTTGACCTGCCAATTGCCCGATGCGTCGCGCTCCGCGACGCGATAGCTGCCGTCGTCGAGCCCCATGATCGCGGTTTCGACCGCTTCGCGCACCGCGCCGGTCGTGGTGAGGCCCAGCGTGTCGCGCGTGTCCCACGCGGCTTCGATCGTGCTTTGCAGGTCGGTCGTCATGAAAATCCCCAGGGTGAAGGCAGGTTGTCGAGCCAGTCGGCGATGTCGGTCGCGTGAAAGTCGACATGGTCTGGCAGGTGGTCCCGATGGCCGCTTTCACTGCCATTGTCCAGCCACACGGTTGTCATGCCCAGCATCTTGGCGGGCGTCAGGTTGCGCGCCATATCTTCGACGAACAGGCTTCGCGCCGGGTCGATGCCCAGATGTTCGACCATCATCGCATAAGCGGCCACTTCGGGTTTCGGCGTATAGCGCGTGATACGAATGTCGCAGATACCGTCGAAAAGGTCGGCGATACCGCGCGCATCGAGCACGCGTGCGGCATAATCGGCGTCGGCGTTGGTGAAGACCAGCTTGCGTCCCGGCAGCCGCTCAAGTCCCGCGCGGAGACGCGGATCGGCAACCAGGCGGTCGAGTGCGATCGCGTGGACGTCGCGCAGGAAATCTTCGGGCGCGACGCCATGATGCCGCATCAGCCCCGCCATCGTCGTGCCATGGTCGTGGAAATATTGCTTCTGCACTCGCCGTGCTTCGACCGCATCGACATTCAGCAGCCGCATGATGAAGGCGCCCATGCGTTCGTCAATCAGGTCGAACAGCCTCGCCGACGGCGGGTAGAGCGTGTTGTCGAGATCGAAGATCCAGCAGTCGATATGGTCGAGCGGCGGCATGGTCGGGCGCATAGAGGCTGGTGTGCGCGGGGGCAAGGCGAACGAATATCCCCCCTGTCGCGCGGCGCGGGCGGAGGGGCGGCAATATTACTAGCACCACCACCTCCTTCCCTGCGGCACGGAGAGGAGCGGTTAACCGCATGATGCTATCCCTCCTCCCTCCGTGTGGCTAAAAGGCGGCATCAGGGCAAAGGGGAACGGCGATGGCCGACACGAACCGACGCAGCCGCATTCGATGGATGACCGGCCAACCTTTACCCCTTTTGCTCGGCATCGCGGCGCTTTCGCTTACGGGTTGCGGCGGAGGCGGCAGCGCCCGCCCCTCCCCCACGCCGGCCCCGCCGCCTGCGCCCGCACCCGCCCCGGCCCCAACTCCCACTCCTACACCGACTCCGCCGCCGACCGGCGATTTCGACACGGCCGAAGTGCGCCGGTCCGACAGTCTCGCTTTCCACGGCGCCGTCACCGCTTATCGCGCGGGCGCGAGCGGCCAGGGGATATTGGCCGGGGTGATCGACGACGGCATCGACGCCGACAGCCCCGAATTTGCCGGACGCATATCGCCGCTGTCGGTCGATCTTGCGGGATCGCGGGGCATCGATGGCGAGGGCAGTCATGGCACCAACGTCGCGCAGCTGCTGCTTGGCGGCAAAAACGATGCCGGAACCATGGGAATCGCCTTTAACGCCAGCCTGCTCGTGCTCCGCGCCGACCAGCCGGGGAGCTGCGCGACCGAGGATCCCGCGAACGACGAAAGCGGTTGCCGCTATCCCGAAAGCGCGATCGCCGCCGGGCTCGACCGCGCAGTGAGTGTGGGCGCGCGCGTCGTCAACATCTCGCTCGGCGGCGACGACGCGCCTGGCGCAACGCTTCGCGCCGCGGTGTCACGCGCGACCGCGGCAGGCGTGATCGTCATTCTGTCGGCGGGCAACGAGGGCGATACGACGGCGGGCGGCAACGATCCCAACAATCCCGGTCGCTTTGCACAGGGGCTGCGCGACGCCGGGGGCGGGCTGGTCGTCATCGCGGGATCGGTCGACAAAAGTGGCACGATTTCCGCCTTCAGCAATCGCGCGGGCGCTTATGCAGGCTCCTATCTGGCGGCGCTGGGTGAGGGCGTGTGCTGTGTCTACGAAAATGGCAGGCTGAAGACCGAGGGCAATTTTGTCTTCCTGCTCAACGGCACCAGCTTTGCCGCGCCGCAGGTCGCCGGGGCGGTGGCGCTGCTTGCCCAGGCGTTTCCATCGCTCACCAGCCAGCAAATCGTCGAGCTCCTCTATCAATCGGCGCGCGACGCCGGGGCGGTCGGCGACGACACCGTCTATGGCCAGGGCATCCTCGACATCGCGCGCGCGTTTCAGCCGATGGGCGCGACGGCGCTTGCCGGGACATCGACCGCTGTGGCGCTGGGTACGCCGCTTGGCCTGTTGGGCGGCCCGATGGGCGATGCGGGTGGCGGCACCCACGGGCTCGTCACCGACGGTTTCGGCCGCGCCTTCACCGTCGATTTCGGCCGGTCGCTCGCGCCGCGGCGTCCCGATTTCAAACTCGCGGGCGCGATCGGCGGGCTTGTTCGCCAGCAACGCGCCGCGAACGGTTCGCTTGCGCTGTCGCTTGTCACCGCGCCGGGCACGCGCGGTTCCGACGCGCTCGCGGGTCTTTCCTTTCATGATGCGCAGCGTGCGCGCGCCCTCGCCGCTTCGGTGATGACACGGCTCGATGCGCGCACGCGTATCGGCTTCGCGACAGGACGCGGTATCGGCGGACTGCTCGCAGGCGAACGCGGTGAAAGCGGCCACGCGATGCTGATCGGCGATGCGGCGCACGAAGGCCTCGGCTTTGCCGCACGCCCGGACCTGGCCACGATGATCCGCTATAATATAAATAAAAATCAATATGTTAATGTCTATGCCGAACAGGGATGGGTGTCGGGCGCACGCTGGCGTGACGACCCGCTGCTGCCTTATCGGTCGGGCCGCGACAGCCGCTACCAGCGTCTCGGCGCCGCGTGGGACGGGCGCGTTGGGCCCGCCCGCGCCGCGCTCGGCGTCGGTTGGCTGCGCGAATCGGCCAGCCTCCTCGGTGCGCGCCTTGGCCCCATTTTCGGCGCCGGCGGTGCGACCAGCCTTGTGGGTGACGCGAGCCTCGTCTTCGACCTGCGCGATGATTGGCAATTTGCCGCGGCCTGGCGCCGGGTGTGGACGCGCCCCGATGCACGCGGGCTCGTCGCGGGCGGTGCGCTCCGGTCCGCGGCTTTTTCGTTCGACCTTGCGAAGAAAGGGCTGGCGCAGCCGGGCGACCGCGCTGCGCTCCGCTTCGCGCAGCCGCTGCGCGTCGCGCACGGCGGCGTCGATCTGATGTTGCCGGTCGCCTATGATTATACCAGCGGCCGCGCCGATTTTGCGCTCCGCACCTATAATCTGGCGCCGACCGGGCGCGAATGGGTCATCGAGGCCAGCTATGCGCTGCCATTGTTCGAAGGCAATCTGGTCGGCAATCTGTGGTGGCGGCGCGATGCGGGGCATATTGCCGCGATGCCCGACGACGAAGGCGTCGCGCTCCGCTTTACGAAGGGCTTCTGATCGGCTTTAACCCGCTGCAATATCAGCAGGGGATTTTAGAATGCGGCCTTTCCGATCGATGTCGTTCGCGCTTGTCGGAGCGCTGTTCGCGACGCCGCTGGCGGCGCAGGCGCCCGCGCGCACGGTGATACATGCGGGACAACTGCTCGCAGAACCGGGCAAGCCGGCGCGCGGCGCGTCGACCATCATTGTCGAGGGCGGCAAGATCGTCGGCATCGCCGACGGCCACCAGCCCGCACCTGCGGGTGCGAAATTGATCGACCTGAAGGAAAAATATGTGCTTCCCGGCCTGATCGACAGCCACGTCCATCTGACCAGCGACGCCGGCGGCCTTGCGGGGCAGCTTGAGGAAATGACGCTCAGCCCCGCGGCGCAGGCGTTCAATGCCGAAGTCAACGGCATGAAGACGCTGCGTGCCGGCTTCACCACGGTGCGCAATCTGGGCGACGGCGATGGCGTCACGCTGGCGCTCCGCGACGCGATCCGCGCGGGCAAGGTAAAGGGGCCGCGCATCGTTGACGCCGGGGCCAGCATTTCGGGCAGCGCGGGGCATATGGATGGATCGCTGGGCTATCGCGACGAGCTTCGCCCCTATTTCGCGGGGGCGGGCAACACATGCAATGGTGCCGACGATTGCCGCCGTGCGGTCCGGCTTCAGATCGGACGCGGCGCCGATGTGATCAAATTTGCTTCGACCGGCGGGGTCAACAGCCGCATCGGCGCGGGCCTTGGCAAACAGATGTTCGACGACGAGGCAGAGGCGATCGTCGATACCGCGCATATGTTTGGCAAAAAGGTCGCGGTCCACGCGCACGGCGCCGACGGCATCCGCCTCGCACTCGCCGCGGGCGCCGATTCGATCGAGCATGGCACGATCCTTGACGACGCGACGATTGCCGCCTGGGCGAAATCGAAAACCTATTATGTCCCGACGCTGTCGACCGTGAACGGGTATAAGGAGCGGCTCGCCGCCAACCCCGGTGCGTATGAACCCGACGTTCTGGCGAAGATTGAGTGGCGCATCTCGATAACCGGAAAGAGCCTGGAGGCGCTCGTGCCCAAGGGGGTGCGCATCGCCTTCGGCACCGATGCCGGCGTGTCGAAGCACGGCCGCAATGCCGACGAGTTCGAGCTGATGGTCCAGCACGGCATGACGCCGATCGAAGCGTTGAAGGCGGCGACGGTGAACGCCGCCGACCTGCTGGGCCTCGCCGACCAGATCGGCACCATCGCACCGGGCAAGAGCGCCGACATCATCGCGGTGGCGAGCGACCCGCTGGCCGACGTCCGTGTGCTCAAGACTGTCGACTTTGTCATGGCGCAGGGCCGGGTGATCGACTGACCGTGCTATGCCGCTTCATCCCATCCGCTTCCTCCTCCCCCAAGGAATGAACGATGCTATTTTCCCCTGTTGCCGCCCTGTTGATCGCTTCGCCGGCGGCCGCTGCCGAGCCCTTCGCCGACACCGCATCGCCGCCGCGAACCGAGGCGCACGCCGATACGCCCGCGGCTTCGGCCGCGACCGGCGGCTGGACGCTCGTGGTGCACGGCGGGGCGGGCACGATTCGCCGCGAGCGGATGACGCCTGAGCGGGACGCCGCCTATCGGGCCGCCATCGATGCCGCGCTGTCGGAGGGGCAGGCGGTGTTGGAAAGGGGCGGAAGCGCGCTCGATGCGGTGCAGGCGGCGGTCGAACGGATGGAGGATAACCCGCTGTTCAATGCCGGGCGCGGCGCCGTCTTTACTCATGACCGTACCAACGAACTCGACGCTGCGATCATGGACGGACGCACGCGCGAGGCGGGGGCCGTCGCGCGATTGACGACCAGCCGCCACCCGATCGCGGCGGCCCGCGCTGTGCTGCGCGACGGGCGCCATGTGATGTTGACCGGCGCCGATGCCGATGGCTTTGCCGCCGAACGCGGGGTCGAACAGATGGACCCCGCCTGGTTCGCCACGCCTGAGCGGCGCGAGCAGATCGAGGAGTTTCTGAAGCGCGAGGCGGGAACGAAGGCCACATCCTCCCCCGTCTCTTCATACGACATCGACCAGAAGTTCGGAACCGTGGGCGCGGTCGCGCTCGACACGCACGGGCATCTTGCCGCCGCGACCTCGACGGGCGGCCTTACCGGAAAAAGATGGGGCCGGATCGGCGACGCCCCGATCATCGGTGCCGGCACCTATGCCGACGATCGCGGCTGCGCCGTGTCGGCGACGGGGGCGGGCGAATATTTCATTCGCGTCGGCGTCGCGCATGAAATCTGCGCGCGCGTGCGGCTTGCCGGAGCATCGCTGCGACAGGCGGCCGACGCGGTGATGGACGATGTCCGCGCGCTCGGCGGAACGGGAGGCGTGATCGTGGCGGGCCCCGACGGCGGTTCGGCTTTCAGCTTCAACACCGAAGGCATGTATCGCGGACGCGCGACGAGCGCCGGGGTGCGCGAGGTCGCAATTTATAACGACGAATAGGCCGCCGTCGCCAAACGGCGCATATCGTGCGACGCCCCATTGACCGCACGCCCATTCACCGCTAGAGGGCCGCCAGCTTGGAAACGGCGCATTGTCGCGGTTTTCGAGTCACAACAGCGCTTGAACATTGCTGGCGCGGATGGAGCCTCCGGAAGATCATGTCGATCTGCCGGGGTCTTTTGCTGTTATCAGGTCGGCCGTTTTTCGCCATTTTTTGGCGGAGCGGGGCCGGAGCTTCATCCACCGCGGCAGAGTAACCGTTCGCTCTGATGGGCGGACAATCAAAGGTGAAGCATTCATGCCCACGATCAACCAGCTGGTCCGCAAGGGCCGGACTCCCCAGAAGGTGAAGTC
>JBGTUD010000162.1:0-6578 GCA_041939405.1 Sphingopyxis sp.
GCGCGTCGATGCGCTTCTGTCCGCCCCCCATGGCGGCGGCGGCGCGGCGGCGTTCCATTTCGGCGATATTGGCGGACATGCGGTTCTCCGATAGTGTCGAATGCGCCGTCTGCCCTTCTGGGTGCGATGATGCAAATGCGAATTTGCAAAGTTGCAAAGTCACAGTTTGCAAAGTATCGGACTCTCTCCCCTTGCGGGAGAGAAAGACTTGGCTTGGCGGCTTGCCGCCTAGCAAGTCTTGCGAAGGGGCTGACGCCCCGCCCCGCTCCAATTCCGCAAGGGGAGAGGAAAGGGACCGTCATGACCTTAAACCGACTCTACGCCGGACGCCAGCTTCGCGGGCTTCGCGAAAGCCGCGCGCTTCGTCAGGCCGACTTCGCAGGCCAGCTCGGCATCTCGGCCTCCTATCTTAGCCAGATCGAGCATGACGACCGCCCGCTGACCCCCGCGCTCCTCGACCGCCTCCAAAAACTCTTCCCGCTCGAATGGGAGGAAGTCGCCGCCGACGCCGGCGACCGTCGCGCGGGCGCGCTGCGCGAGGCGGCGGCCGACCCCCTCTTCGCGGAATCCCCCCTGCCCCCCGAACAACTCGAGCGCGCGGCGCTTCAGCAGCCAGGGCTCACCGATCAGTTCGTCGCGCTCCACGCCGCCTATCGCCGCGCGGGACAGCGGCTCCAGATCATCGACGAGGCACTGACCGGCGGCACGGCAGAAGGCAGCCGCCTGCCGTGGGAGGAAGTGCGGGACTGGTTTCACGACGCGGGCAATTATGTCGACAGCATCGACCGCGCGGCCGAAATTCTGGCAGGACAGCTGCGCGGTCGCGATCCTTCGCCCCCGATCGAGACGATCGAGCGCCGCCTGCGCGACGCGCTCGGCATCTCGATCGTCTATCAACAGGCGCAGGCACTGCGCGATTTCGACGCGACGATGCGCCACCTGGTCATTGACCCGTCGCAGCCTGCCGAGACGCGGCGCTTCCAGCTCGCGCATCAGCTCGCCGCGCTCGCGCTGGCAGGAGAGATCGCGGCGGTGGTCGAGGCGAGCCCGCTGCGCACCGCCGCCGCCCGCCAACTCCTCCACGTCGGCCTCGCCAACTATGCCGCGGGCGCGGTGCTGATGCCCTATATCCCGTTTCGCGCCAGCGCGCGTGCGGTGCGCCACGACATCGACCGGCTGCGCCTTGAATATGGCGTCAGTTTCGAGCAGGCGTGCCACCGGCTTTCGACGCTCCAGCGCCCCGGCGCGCGCGGCATTCCGATGTTCTTCTGCCGTGTCGATATGGCGGGTAATATCACCAAGCGGCACAGCGCGACGCGCCTGCAATTCGCGCGCTTCGGCGGTGCCTGCCCGCTGTGGATCGTCCACGAAGCCGCGGCGATTCCCGACCGCATATTGTTCCAGCTGGCCGAGACGCCCGACGGCCTGCGCTATGTGTCGATGGCGAAGGGGCTGGTCAAACCATCGGGCAGCTATGCCCGTTCACCGCGCCGCTACGCCGTCGCGTTGGGGTGCGAGGCGCAATATGCCGCCGACTTTGTCTATGCCGACGGAGTCGACGTCGAAGCACCGCAGGCGGCCGCGCGGATCGGCCTGTCGTGCCGCATCTGTCCGCGCGACGACTGCGATCAGCGCGCCTTCCCGCCAAGCGACCGCCCGATTTTGGTCGATCCCGACCGGCGTGATGTGGTGCCGTACCGGATCGGGTGAATCGAACCTCTTAATCCATTCGTGTCGAGCGAAGTCGAGACACGTGAAGACGAGCATGACGCTAGCGCGTCTCGACTTCGCTCGACACGAATGGGAATAAATGGTCTGCGATAACTATTTCAGCAGCACCAGCTCTTCGGCCATGCTGGGGTGCAGCGCGACCGTCGCGTCGAAATCGGCCTTGGTCAGCCCCGCCTTCACCGCGACAGCGGCGGCTTGCAGAATTTCGGGCGCATCGGGGCCGATCATGTGCAGGCCGACGACCTGATCGGTGGCCTCGTCGACGATCATCTTGTAGAGCGCGCGTTCGTTGCGGCCCGCCAGCACATTTTTCATTGCGCGAAAATCGCTGGTGTAGGTGCGGACCGTGCCGAGCTTGTTGCGCGCCTCCGCCTCAGTCATCCCGACCGCACCGATCGGCGGGTGGCTGAACACCGCGCTCGGCACATTGCGATAGTCAACAACGGTAGGCTTGCCGCCATAAACGCTGTCGGCAAAGGCCTGCCCCTCACGGATCGCAACGGGGGTCAGTTGGATGCGATCGGTCACATCGCCGACAGCATAGATGCTGGGGACCGACGACTGGTTCGTCTCATCGACCTTGATCGCGCCCTTGGCGTCGAGTTCGACCCCGACATCTTCCAACCCCAATCCCTTGGTGTTGGGAACGCGGCCTGTGGCGATCAGCACCGCGTCGGCATCGATCGGGTCGCAATTGCCGAGATGGACGGTGAGCGATCCGTCCTTCTTTTTCTCGATCGACTGGAATGGCGCGTTGAATTTGAACTCGATGCCCTTGGTCATCGAAATCTGTAGCAGGCGGTCGCGGATCTGCTCGTCATAGCCGCGCAGGATCGTATCGCCGCGATTGACGATCGTGACCTTGCTGCCGAACTCGTTGAAGATGCCGGCAAATTCATTGGCGATATAGCCGCCACCGGCAATCACGATCCGCGACGGCAATTTGTCGAGATGGAAAACCTCGTTCGAGGTGATCGCATGTTCGCTGCCGGGAAATTCGGGGACAAAGGGCCAGCCACCGGTCGCGATCAGAATACGCTCCGCCGTAATGTCCTGACCGTCGGCGAGCTTGACCTTTTGCGGTCCTACGACCGTCGCCCGGCTCTTGAACAAGGTGACTTTGTGATTTTCGAGCGTCTGACCATAAAGACCTTCGAGCCGCGTCACTTCGTTCAGCACATTGTCGCGCAGCCGGTCCCAGTCGAATTTGCAGTCGGGCACGTCCCAGCCGAACTGCCGCGCGTCCTTCAGATCTTCAGCAAAATGGGCGCCATAGACGAGCAGCTTTTTAGGAACGCACCCCCGGATGACGCAGGTTCCCCCGACCCGGTGCTCCTCCGCCACCGCGACGCGCGCGCCATAGGAAGCGGCGACGCGGCTCGCGCGTACCCCGCCCGAACCCGCGCCGATGACAAAGAGATCGAAATTGAATTTACGCATGGGGCCCCCAATTTTCCGGTTCGGGTGAAATACGGTTCAAGGCCCCATGTGGTTACGCGCCGGCGCCTTGCCAACCGCAAATTGCGCCCGGCGAGGCATGATGCGCCGGTCAATCGCCTATTGCAGCGTCCATCAACGCCCGCGTCGCGGGATCGAATTCGATCGTGCCTTCGGCCAGACCCTTTGCCATTTCCTTGCCCAGTTCGACCCCGAACTGGTCGAACGGGTTGATGCCAAGGAGCACGGCGTTGGCAAATGTGCGATGCTCGTAGAAGGCGATCAGCGCCCCCAGGCTGCGCGGCGTCACCTGATCGAGCAGGATCGTCGTCGAAGGCCGGTCGCCCGGATAGTGGCGCGCGCCATCGTCGCTCACCCGCCCGGTCATCAGCGCCGCGCCCTGCGCGATGCAATTGGCAACGAGCGTTTCGTGGTGCGCATCGTCGAGCAGATGGTCGGGCTCGCGCGCGACGATGAACTCCACGGGGGTCAGATGCGTGCCCTGATGGAGCAGCTGAAACACCGCATGTTGCGCATCGGTGCCGACGCCGCCCCAGGTGATCGGCGCACTTGCGCGGCCCAGCGGGGCGCCGTCCAGCGTCACCGACTTGCCGTTCGATTCCATTTCGAGCTGTTGCAGATAGGCGGGAAGCAGCCGCAGCCGCTCGTCATACGCAAACACCGCACGCGTCTGGGCCCCCAGCCGGTTGGCGTAAAGCTGGTCGGCAAAAGCGGCGAGCAGGCAGACGTTATCGGCGCCCTCGGCAAGCCGGAAATGCCGGTCCATCTCCGCCGCGCCTTCGAGCAGGTCGGCAAAGGCATCCCAGCCAAGCGCGAGCGCCGCGGGAAAGCCGATTGACGACCAGAGCGAATAGCGCCCGCCAACGGTTTCGCTGAACGGCAGGATGCGCGTTTCGTCGATTCCCCATTCCATCGCGCGCTCGGGCTTGGCGGTGAGCGCGATGAAGCGGCCGAGGGGATCGTCAACGCCCGCTTCGTCGAGCCACTGCAGCGCCGAGTTGGCGTTGAGCAGAGTTTCGGTTGTGGTGAAGGTTTTGGAGGCGACCGCGACGAGCGTATGTTCGGGGCTGAACCGGGCAAAGGCTTCATCGAGTGCCGCGCCGTCGACATTGGAGACCACCGCGACATCGTACCGGTCGCTGTGACGGCCGAGCGCATCGACGAGCAAATCGGGGCCCAGTGCCGATCCGCCGATGCCGATGTGGAGAAGATGGCGGATCTCTCCGAATGCGCCCGCCTCGATCGCATCGATCATCATCCGCATCCGCTGGTGCAGCGCCTGCGCGACATGCACCGACTCGGGCGCGCCGTCGCCGCGTTCGGCGCTGTGCTCGGCCGCGCGATTCTCGGTCGGATTGGCGATTCCTCCCGAAAAGAGCGTCTTACGCCGTCCGCCAAAATCCTGTGCCTCGGCAAGTCCCGACAGGATCGCGATCGCCTCGCCGTCGAGGTGCGTCTTGGCGAAATCGAAACGTATGTCGGCGACGTTGCGGACAAGCACTTGCAAGCGCGCTTTGGGATCGGCAGCGATCAGTTCGGCAAGCTTTTGGGGTTGCCAGTCGGCAAGGGCCTGCCAAATGTCTGATGCGGTTGTCATGGAAACATCCTTCTTTTCCGCTCGGCACGAACGGCGTGCCATGTCGGCTCATTCTCTAGGCCTGCCGTCCGCACCGCGCCAGCGTCATCCGCCGATATTTGCTTGACGTGGCAACCTATTCATCGCCAATGCCGCGGCATGACCGAAGCCAGTATCGCCGCCGATAATTCGCCCTCCCCCTCCGCGCCGACGCCCGCCCCGGCATCGGCCAAGGAAGAGGCGGTCGACACCGTGCGCTTTCTTGCGTTACTCGCGGTCGCGGTTCTTGTTTTCCGCAGCTTTTTCCTGTCGCCGTTCAATATTCCGTCGGAATCGATGCAGCCGCGCCTGCTGATCGGTGACTATCTGCTCGTCAACAAAATGGCCTATGGCTATTCGAAATACAGCCTGCCGTTCAGCGTGCCGCTGATCCCGGGCCGGATCTTTCCCCGCACGCCCGAACGCGGCGATGTCGTCGTGTTCAAGGCGCCGCCGACCGCCGACAATGATTATATCAAGCGCGTCATCGGCCTGCCCGGCGACAGCGTCGAGCTGCGCGACGGTATCGTCTGGCTGAACGGTCAGCCCCTGCCCCGCGTACCCATGCCCGATTTCGTGATTCCGGTGACGCCGAATATGGTCGACGCCGCGCGCGCGACCGGCACGCTCCCCTGCTATGCAATGGAGTTCGAGGAAGTGGGGGCCGACGGACAGCGCCAGTGCCGGTACCCGCAGTTTCGCGAAACATTGCCGAACGGCAAGAGCTACGCAATTCTCGACATCACGACGATCGCCGAGGACAATATGCCGCTGACCGTCGTGCCCGACGGGCATTTGTTCCTGATGGGCGACAATCGCGACCGCAGCGCCGACAGCCGTTTCCCTGCGATGGAGAACCAGGGCATCGGTTTGGTTCCCGAAGAAAATCTGGTCGGTCACGCGCTCGTGGGCATGTTCTCGACCGACGGATCGGCAAGCTGGATCAATCCGATCAGCTGGTTCACCGCCGCGCGCTGGGATCGCATCGGGGACGGTTTTTGAGCGAGGCTCTCGATACCGGGGCGCTCGCCGAGATCATCGGCGCCGCGCCGGACGACCTGACGCTCTATGACCTCGCGCTCACCCACGGCAGCACCGGACGCGCCGATTATCAGCGGCTGGAATTCCTGGGCGACCGCGTGCTCGGGCTCGTCCTGGCGTCCGAACTCTTCCGCCGCTTTCCCGACGCCAGCGAGGGCGAGATGTCGTCGCGGCTGCATGTGCTCGCATCGGGCGCAACCTGCGCCGCGATCTCGCAGCGCCTCGACCTTCCTGCGCTGATCCGCTTTGGCGCGCAGGCGCGCAACGACGGCGGCCGCCATAGCGACAATATCGCCGCCGACGTCATCGAGGCGCTGATCGGCGCCATCTATCTCGATCGCGGCATGGATGCGGCGCGCGGTTTCATTGTCGCGCATTGGGACGCGATGATCGAAGGGCAACAGGCGGCGCCCAAGCACCCCAAGGCGGCGCTTCAGGAATGGGCGCTCGCGCGGAAGCGTCGCCCGCCCGAATATGAAATCGTCGCGCGCGAGGGCCCCGACCACGCCCCGCGCTTCCGCGTCGCGGTGCGCATCGGCAAGCTTGCGCAGGCCGAGGCCGAAGGCGCGAGCAAGCAGGCGGCCGAAAAGGCCGCGGCGGCGGCACTGCTCGCCGAACTCGAAGGACAGGAAAAATGATGCAGCATTGCGGTTTCGTCGCCGTCGTCGGCGCCCCCAATGCGGGCAAATCAACCCTCGTCAACGCACTCGTCGGTCAGAAGGTCGCGATCGTC
>JBGTUD010000163.1:0-6551 GCA_041939405.1 Sphingopyxis sp.
GCGGCGCGCGTCGCGGGGATCAGCCGCAAGGCGGTGAACGACGCGCGGCGGCGCTTCGAGCCGTTCGACCGCGCCTGTTCGACCGCGCTGGCGCGCGCGCTGCGCGGATTGCAGGCGGTCGCCTATGAACGCGCGGTGGTCGGGCGCGAGACGGTGATCCTGCGCGGCGGGCAGGAGGTCGAGCGGCGGATCATGCCGTCGGACGCGATGCTGGGGCTGCTGTTGAAACGCGGCGAGCTGGGCGAGGGCGGCGCGGCGCGGACGCTTTACGCGCGCTATGACGGCGATGCGACGATCAGCGCCGGGGAGCATATGGAGGGGTGGCGCTTCGACGGCGCGGGCATCAAATATTTCCATCCGGGCAGCGCGAAGGAGCGGCTGGCCGAGAAGCTTTATCGAATGCGCGACGCCGCGGTCGAGGAGGAAGCCGAACGCGGGCACTGCATGCGCTGCGGCCAGCCGGCGCACGGCGCGGCGGCCGCGCGGCTTGCCGCGGCGCGCGACGCCGAGGCAGAGATGGACGCCGAGGCCGGCGCGGGGTTTTGAGGGCAAGCCCCGGCGTGCGGACGCTCGGACGCTCGGGCGGAACGGCGCAGGGCGCACTCGGCGCCGGGCGGGGATTTCGATAGGGGTGCGGGAAGGCGGGCGACCGCCTTCCCGCATTATGCTCAATATTTGATGCGCGCCGTGAAGCGGGCGTTGATCGGTGCCCCCGGCGTGATGTTGTTGACGTTGTGCGCGTCGGAGAAATAGTTTTCGTCGAGCAGATTTTCGACATTGACCTGAAATTCGACGCGCTCGTTCGCCTTGAAGAACAGCGCGGCATCGACGCGCGTGAAGGCGGGCAGGCGCGTCACCGTCGGCGCGGTGCGAATGGCGGCGAACTGGCTCGACTGATGGACGACGCCGAGGCCCACCCCGACATTGGCGTTGACATCATAGCGATTCCAGAGCGCGACCTGATGCTTTGGCACCTGCCCCAGCCGGATGCTGTCGTCATTCTTGCGATGCGCGTCCTGATAGGTGTAGCCGCCGCTCACCTGCCAGTTCGGCGCGATCCGGCCGACGAGCGCGACTTCGACGCCCCGGGTGCGCGTGTCGGTCAGAAACTGCGACCCCGGCACGCCGGCGACCGGAACCGCGGTGTTGTTGCGGTCGAGCTGGAACAGCGCGAGCGTGAGGTTGAGGTCGGGGCGGATGTCCCATTTGGCGCCGACTTCATAATTGACCATCCGTTCGGGCGTCAGATCCTCCTGCGCCGGCGACGAACCCGAAGCGGGCGCGAGGGTCAGGAACTGATCGCCCGAACGCGGCAGGAACGACCGGCTGTAACTGCCGTAGAACGATATATTTTCCCGCGGTTTCAGGATCAGGCCGAGGCGCGGCGATACCTTTTCGTCGGTGCGGGCAAAGGGGCGCGGGGTGCCGATGAGGTCGGTGCCCTCGATCTCGAACCGGTCGTAACGCAGGCCGAGCACCAGGTCGACATGCGGCCCGAAGGCGATCTGGTCCTGCGCATAGGCCGAGAAGAAGCGGACGCGCGATTCGGTGTTGCGCGTGGGCGCGCCGAAGGTGACGGTCGGATAGACGATGTTGGCAAGGTTCAGCGTGCTGTTCGACAGCGTGCCGTTGCGGCGCTGGTTCGTCGAATCCTGGTCGCCATATTCGAGGCCGAGGAGGATCCGGTTGCCGATCGCACCCAGGTCGACATCCCACAGCAGATTGCTCTGCGCGATGAAATTCTGCCGCTCGGTCGCGTCGGTGTAGCTCGACAGCGCGACCGTGCCGGCCGGGCCGGTGGCGGCGCCATTGGCATAGACGTTGGTGTAATATTTGTCATAGTCGCCATAGAGCAGCGTGGTCGACCAGCTCAGCGCATCGGTCAGCGCGCCATCGAGCCGCGCCTTGACGATATGCGCTTCGAGCCCGGTACGATTGACGCCCGGCACGCCGAAAAATGTGTCGCGATGCCCCGGGAGCGGCCGGTTGGGCTGTCCGGGGGCGGTGGCGATCGAGGGAACGCCGCGATCGGTGACGCGATCGTCGTTCACATATTCGTACGACAGGCCGAGCTTCCACCGGCCGAGATCGACCGCGGCATAGGGGTTGATCGCATAGCGTTCGCCGCCGAAGAAATCGCGATGATTGTCGAGGCTTTCGTAATTGGCGTTGAGCCGGAAAGCGGCGCCGCCGCCGATCGGCGCGTTGACGTCCGCCGACACGTCCCACGCGCCAAAGCTGTTGGCGCTGAGCGTGCCGCCGAGCGCCAATGCTTCGGATGACGGCGTTTTCTGAACGCGGTTGATGACGCCGCCGCTGCCGCCGCGGCCGAAGATCATCGCAAAGGGGCCCTTCAATATCTCGACCCGCTCGATGTTATAGAGGCTGCGGAAATATTGGACGTCGTCGCGCACGCCGTCGAGAAAGAAGTCGGCGGTCGTGTTCTGGCCGCGCAGGGTGATCTGGTCGCGGTTGCCTTCGCCCTGGCCGATGGTGGTGCCGGGGACATAGCGCAGGACATCGGCGATCGACCGCGATGCCTGGTCGTCGAGCCGGTCGCGCGTGACCACCGAAATCGTCTGCGGCACGTCGATAAGCGGCGTGTCGGTCTTGGTCGCCGTGACCGAATTGGTGGCGATATAGCCGTCCGAGTGGCCGATCACCAAAATGGTGCGGTCATCCTCGTGCGCCGCATCATTGGCGCGCGCACTCGCCGGAACGACCGCGGCGACGGCGGTAAGCAAAAGCAGTTTCTTCACAGGCCCCCCTGTTGGGTTATCGGATTGTCGCAGGCGCCGCTAAAGCTAATGCGAGCGAATTGCAACGCTGTCGCAGGGCCATGCGAAGAAAAATGTGGCGGGATGACCGCGAGGCTTTGCCAGCCTGCTCAAGCCAGCCCTTGCTCAAGGCCTGCCCTTGCTCGAGAGGGTGCGATCCGCCCGGCGTTTATGCCGTTCGAACAAGTCGCTGTTCCCCGGCGAAAATCGGGGCCCAGGGCGCCCGAGAACAGGCGTTGCTTTGAGGCGCGCTGACCCCCGCTTTCGGCGGGGACCAATATTCCCTTGTCGCAACGGGATCATCGCCGCTCCGCCCCGCAACGCCACCGGCTTCGGCCGCCGGTCACGGACATCGTCGTCGCGCGACATCGCGCGCGGTCGCGGCCCGATTCGAGACGCGCGCCGGTCCTGGGGCGGAATGGTTCAGGCGGTGCCGCGGACGGCGAGGCGGACGGGGACGCGCGTGCCGCTGCGCGTACGTTCGTCATCCTCCAATGCCATCGCGACGAGCGCCTCGCCTGCGGCGTCGAGATCGGGTTCGAGCGTGGTGAGCGCGGGGTCGGCGAGCGTGCCGGCGCGGATGCCGTCGAAGCCGATCAGCGCGACGTCGTGCGGGACGCGGCGGCCCGCGTCCTTGAGACCCTGAAGCACGCCGAGCGCGAGCATGTCCGACGCCGCGAAGATCGCGTCGACCTCCGGATGCGCGGCGAGCAGCGCCTGCACCGCGGCGACCCCCTGCGCGTGGCGGTCGGCGGCAGCGGGCGGTTCGATCAGGATCGGGGTGAGGCGGTGCTGAGCCAGCGCCGCGGTGAAGCCGTCGCGGCGCTCGTCGAACTGGCGTTGCGGCGATTGCTGCGGGCCGATGAAGGCGATGCGGCGGCGGCCGAGCTTTACCAGATGCTCGGCGGCCATCTGCCCGCCCTCGTCATTTTCGCTACGCATCCAGTGGAACGGGCTGCCGGGGCTGCCCCAGCAGACGAAGTCGAGCCCCGACGCCTGCGCTTCGGCAAAAAACTGCCACGCCGCGCGGTTGCTGGTGGTGCCGATGACGATCATCGCGTCGGCGAGCCCCGAGGCGACGAAATCGGCGCGGAAATTGTCGGGGCTTTCCTGAAAGCTGACGAGCAGGTTGAACCCGCGCGCCGAGGTCGCGGCGGCGATGCTGCCGAGCAGGGCGAAGTAGAAGGGGTTGATCGCGCTCCGGTCCTCGCCGGGGCGGCAGATGGTGACGAGCGCGATCGTTTCGCTGCTTTTAAGGCGCAGCGACGAGGCGTGGCGGTCGACGACATAACCGAGTTCGCGCGCGG
This sequence comes from Sphingopyxis sp., assembly GCA_041939405.1. GTDB lineage: Bacteria > Pseudomonadota > Alphaproteobacteria > Sphingomonadales > Sphingomonadaceae > Sphingopyxis. Next base: position 4,085 of record JBGTUD010000163.1, read on the forward strand.
CGGCGGCGACGCGCGCGCGCGTTTCGGCGTTGACGCCGGGCGAACCCCGGAGCGCACGCGAGACGGTCGATTGCGACACGCCCGCGCGCTCGGCGACGTCGAACGATGTCGGGCGCAGCATCCTGGCGGTCATGGCGGCGGCATTCTCCCCTCCCGCCCGTCTCTTGCCGGGGGGCGAGGGCTTGTCAATCGCCGCGCGGCTGCCGGTCGGGCCAGCGGATCACGATGCTGAGCCGGTTGTCGGCGGCGGTGCGCGTCCAGCAGCCCTTCAGCTGGCGCTCGATCATCGATCGGATGAACTGGGTCCCGAAGCTTTCCTTCGCGATCTGCGGCGTTTCGGGAAGATGGCTTTCGGTCCAGTCGAGCTCGACCGCGTCGCCGTCGCGGTGCCAGCCGACGCGCAGGTCGCCCTGACCCGACAGCGCGCCATATTTGATGCTGTTGGTGACAAATTCGTGGATCGCGAGCGAGATCGCCTGCGCGCCTTCGTCGTCCAGCCGCACCTCGGGACCCGAAACGGCGGCGAGGCGATCGGGCGCGACGCCGGCGAGCGCAAGCTCGCGGTGGACGATGCGTTCGAGATCGACGGTGTCGACCGCGCCGCTGACGAGCATCTGCTTTGCATCGGACAGCGCGCGCATCCGGCCGTCGAACTTTGTTTCAAATTCTTCGAGACTGGCCGATTCGCGCAAGGTGATGCGCGCCAGCGCGCCGATGCGCGCAAAGGCGTTTTTCATGCGATGCGCCATTTCGCCGATCATCAGCTCGCGGTCGGCGGCGCGTAGCGCCTGTTCGTCGGCGAGCGCGCGAAAGGCATCGACGCGGCGGTGCTGAAGGCGCATGAGCTGCATCGCAAGCAGCATGATCGCAAAGCCGAACAGGAAAATGGCAAGCGGCCGCCCCAGCCGTTCGAACAGGCGGCTGTACGAAACGCGCAGCGTCCATTGCCGGTCGGCGATGTGCAGCGTCTGTTCGTGCGGATCCCAGCCCATCGACCCGTGGCGAAAGGCGAGCGGCGCCGACGGCCCCTTGCCGGCATGGATTTCGAGCCCGTCGATCGCCCGGAGCTGCGGCCCCAGGATCGTGGTGAACAGATCGTCGATGCGAAAGGGGGCATAGACAAAGGCTTCGATCGGCCGCGTCGCCGCCGCTGCCGCCGACGGTGCCGCGCCTGCTGCGTCGCCCGATTCGGACGGGTCGGCGTAAACGGGGATATAGATCAGAAAGCCGGGTTGGCGCCGTTCCGCGGCGTCTTCCTGCACCAGCCGGACGATCCCGCTCGCCGCGGGGCGCCCCGTCTGCCAGGCGCGGCGCATCGCTTCGCGTCGCACCGGTTCGCTGTACATGTCATAACCAAGCGCCTTGTCGCGGCGCGGCGTATAGGGTTCGAGCAGCACGATGGGGAAGCCGATCGGCTCGCCGCTGCGCGGCCAGACCGCAATGTCGCGGCCATAATTGTCGCGCAGCATCGCCTCTGCCGTCGCGGGGGTTTGCTGCCGCATCGCGATGGCGATGCCGACGCCCTCGAGCCCGGGGACGTGCACCTGCGGCCGCAGCGCGGTCACATAGGCGCGGATGCCGGGGCCGCTCGACCGGCTGTCCGATTGATAGAGCGCGCGCACCCCTTCGAGCAGCGCGACATGGTCGCGCAGCCGCGTGTCGATCAGCATCGCGACGCGCTCGGCGCGGTCGCGTTCCTCGGAGCGGTTATAAAGGAAGCTGGCCACGGCGGCGGCCAGCGTCGCAGCGAGGATGACGAAGCCGACGAAGCGGGCCGAAAGCGCCAACAGCCGGTCTGCCCATGAAGAAGGGCGCATATATCTGTCCTGACCGATGGCTGCCGCAGCAGCGTCCCCCTCTGTCCCAAGCTGTTTCATGCCATGGCGCCGATGGCAAGTTTATTTCGTGCCAGCGCGGCGGCGATTGACGGGTTGCGAGTTGCAACCTTTGCCCTATGGTTGCGGCGTTTCGGGAAAGGATATGCGATGATTATCTATGGTTCGCTGGTGTCGCCCTTCGTGCGCAAATTGCTGGCCTATCTGGGCGAAAAGGGGATCGATTTCGAACTGAAGGGCGTCGGGCTCGGCGATCCCGATCCGGGGTTTCAGGCGGCCTCGCCGCTCGGCAAGATGCCGGCGATGGACGATGACGGCTTCCGCCTCGCCGATTCGAGCGCGATCATCCATTATCTGGAGGCCAAGCATCCCGAACCCGCGCTGATCCCCGCCGATCCCAGGGAGCGCGGGCAGGTGATCTGGTGGGAGGAGTTCGGCGACACGGTGTTCGCGGCGTGCAGCGGCAAGATCTTCTTCAACCGCGTCGTCGCGCCGAAATTCCTCGGCCGCGAGGGCGACCTTGCCGCCGCCGCGGCGGCCGAGGCGGAAGAATTGCCGCGGCTGCTCGACTATCTGGAAGGCGCGATCCCCGCGTCGGGCTTCCTCGTCGGCGACCGGCTGACGCTCGCCGA
>JBGTUD010000164.1:0-6545 GCA_041939405.1 Sphingopyxis sp.
GGCGCGGTCGATGGCGGCCGAAATGCACTCGAGCTTTGCGGCGCTCCGCCGCGAACACAGCATGAACATCCGCCGCATCTATCCCGCCGCCGAGCTCACCCCCGAAGTGCAGGCCGACGTGATCCGCATCCTGCAAATCTGGGCCGAGGCGCGCGCTCGCTTCGGCGGTGCGGGCGATTTCCTCTTCGGCGAATGGTCGGCCGCCGACATGATGTTCGCGCCGGTGGTGACGCGTTTCATCACCTATTCGATCCCGCTGCCGCGCTTTGCCCTGCCCTATGCCCAGGCGGTGATCAGCCATCCGCATATGCAGGAATGGATCGGCGGCGCGCAGGCCGAGGATTGGGTGATCGAAAAGTTCGAGGGACCGGTCGAGGGGTAGATAAGGCGGCCAACGTCCGATTGTGGGCCCCTTCTCTCATCGTCATCCCGGCGAAGGCCGGGATCTCGCCCTATCGTTTTACCGCACCGGCGAGATCCCGGCCCCTTCGACTGCCTTGCAGGCGCTCAGGACAGGCTTCGCCGGGATGACGGGGGAGGTCCGCTCCCCACCCCGATGCCGCCCCGCACCGCTACCCTTCTGGCTCGCCCTTCCAGTCGCCATGCTGCGCCATCCACAGGCTGACCGCGGCGAGTCCGGCGGTTTCGGCGCGCAGGATGCGCGGGCCGAGCGCGATGCGGTGGACGGCAGCGTGCGCGACGAGCAGGGCGCGCTCGCGGTCGGTGAAGCCGCCTTCGGGTCCGGTGAGGATCGCCGCGGGGGCGGGGGCCGAAATCTGCGCGAGTGGGGCCCCGCCCGCCTCGTCGGCAAAAAGCAGCGCGCGATCGGCGGGCCAGCTCTGGAGCAGTTGCGGCAGCTTGAGGGGCTCGGCGAGCGAGGGGAGCGCAGTGCGTCCGCATTGTTCGCACGCTTCGATAATCTGCGCGGCGAGCCGTTCCTGCTTCACGCGCTCGACGATCGTACGTTCGGTGATCACGGGCTGGAGTCGGCGGACGCCGAGCTCGGTCGCCTTTTCGATGATCCAGTCGAGCCGCGCCTTCTTGACCGGCGCAAAGCAGAGCCAGAGGTCGGGCACCTGTTCGATGCCGCTGAGCTGCCGTTCGACGCGGAGGGTCAGCGAGCGTTTGGCGGCTTCGGCGACGACCGCGAGCCATTCGCCGCTGCGATTGTCAAAGAGGCACACCGGATCGCCCGCCTTCAGCCGCATCACGCCGAGCAGATAATGCGCGGCGGCGCCGTCGATCACGGGCGCGCTGTCGGCGCCCAGCGGCTGATCGACAAAGAGGCGGGGGGTGCTGGCGGGCGGCCAGGCGGGAGTCGCGGGCATGTGGGCGCGATACCAGAGCGCGGCGGTTTGTGCATCTTTTGCCGCAAAGAGGGGCACCCTGTCCCGATACGGGTCAGAAACGCCATCGCGGCCCGGTCCGCGCCGCCGCGATTAGCGTTTTGGTAAGCAGTCTCGCCCTAGGTGCGAGATTACCAGCGGCGCATCGGTTGGGGAGTGCCGCAGGCCGAAGAGGGATTGACCATGCGAGGGACCTGGATCGGCCGGCTGCGCGCCGGCACCAAATCGCTCATTAGCGACCGGCGCGGCAACGCCTTCATGCTGACCGCGGCGGCGATCATCCCGGTGATCGGCTTCGTCGGCTCGGCGGTCGATATCGGCCGGGCCTATATGGCGCAGCTGCGTCTGCAGCAGGCGTGCGACGCCGGCGTGCTCGCGGGACGGCGCGCGATGGCGGGTGGCCAATATGACGACGCGGCGAAGGACGAAGCGAACAAGATGTTCAACTTCAACTTCCCCGAAGCCAAATATGGCGCGTCGGCGATCCTCTTTTCCTCGCAGGCGCTCAACGCCTCCGACGTCGCGGGGCAGGCGTCGGCCGTGCTGCCGACCGAACTGATGTTCATGTTCGGCAAAGACCAGTTTCGCCTGTCGGCCGACTGCACGGCAAAGCTCGAAATCTCGAACGTCGATGTCATGCTCGTACTCGACGTGACGGGGTCGATGTCAAGCACGAACTCGGGCGACTCGGTCAACCGCATTACCGCGCTCAAAGACGCGACGATGGACTTTTTCGATACGCTGACCAACGCCGATGTCGGTGACGGCCGGATCCGCTTTGGCGTTGTACCTTATAGCTCCAGCGCGAACGTCGGCGCGATTCTCTATACCAAGAACCCCGCTTGGCTCTCGAACAGCGTCATCCTTCCGTCGCGTACGCCCGTTTTCAAGGTCACTTGGGGCAACGCATCGAGCGAACAGAGCGAAGAATATACCGACGGCAGCACCTCCTATGGCAGCTGGTCGAACGTCAGCACCGCAAACGGCCACAACAGTTCAAGCTGTGGCGATCTCGAGCCGCCGGCGGACACGACTCCTTCGACAAATGGCTCGCCGCAATCGAACCAGACGGCACAATATGTCGATGGCGACGGCAATCGCATCACGACCTACGATACCAATCAGCAGTACCGCTACTATAATTATCGCTACACTTGGTCGGGGAACCGCTGTCGCTTGCAGCGCCGCGTCGCGACGTTCACACGTACCTATACCACGACGGTTACCGAGGAACCGATCCAGACATTCGACAACAAATATACATATCAGGATCGCGTGTTCGACGTCAGCGAAGCCAAGGCGGGAACCCCCATTGTTACCGACACAGGCGATGCGGGCACCAATGTTTCCTATACTTGGGGTGGCTGCGTCATGGAGCGTGCCACAACCGCTTTCGACGAGGACGACACGGCCCCGTCGGGCGCTCTCGACATGGACATCGATTTGGTGCCCGACGCCGACGACGATACCCAGTGGAAGGTGCTGATCCCGCAAATCGCCTTTCCGCGTGCCAGCAGCCCGTCAGGTAAACCGTCCACGACGGGGTCGATCAACGTCAACAGCAGCAGTGTTTCCAGCGATTCTAGCACCAACGGGAGCTGGCAGCGCTATTCGAAATATTGGAGCAACGGCTGGGGCGTCTGCCCCGCAGCGGCGATGAAGCTGACGACGATGACCGCGAGCGATCGCGGGACGTTCCAGACATATATCAATTCTTTGCAGCCGCTGGGCGGTACCTATCACGATGCCGGCATGGTCTGGGGGGCTCGGCTGCTGTCACCGACCGGTCTGTTCGCCGATGAAAATGCGACGGCTCCGAACGATCGCCCCATAAGCCGCCACATCGTCTTTATGACGGATGGCGATATGGCACCGAACATGGGCAATCTGACCTTCCAAGGCTATGAGCATCTGATGAAGCGCGTCGGCGGAACAACCGATAGCCAACTTAGAGACCGCCACAACAACCGTTTCACCCAATTGTGCCGTTCGGCGCGTCAGCGCGGGATCACCATCTGGGTCGTGTCGTTCGGGATCGGCAGCAATGCCAACCTCAACAGTTGCGCATCGTCGGGCGAGGCGTTCGAGGCCGATAATGCCGCCGAACTCAACGAACAGTTCCAGGCGATCGCGCGGCAGATTTCCAAGCTGAGGCTGTCGCAATGACCGTGTGGCCCTCCGTCATGCGCCGCCTGGCGCGGCGCCTGCGACAGAGCGAGGGCGGCACGGCCTTTATCGAGTTCGCGCTGACCGCGCCGGTGTTCCTGCTCGTCCTGCTCGGCATCTTCGATTATTGCTGGCAAATGTATGCGCAGCAGGTGTTGCAGGGCGCGGTGGCAAAGGCCGGGCGCGACTCCGCACTCGAAACCCATTCTGCCGACCAGAGCGCGCTCGACGCCAGGGTGGCGGCGCAGGTGAAACAGGTGTTCGCCGGCGCCACCGTGACCTTCAACCGCCGCGTTTTCGACGATTATAGCGACATCCGCCCGCTGCGCTGGGTCGATTCGAACGGCAACGGCATCCAGGATCCCTCGCCCGAGGATTGCTGGGAAGACGGCGGGCGGCAGGGCAATGGCGGCGCTGACGACGTCGTTCAATATACGGTGTCGATGAAGTTCGACCGCGTGCTCCCCGTGTGGCGGATGCTGGGGCAGCCGCAATCGACGACGCTGAGTTCGACGACCTTGCTGCGCAACCAGCCCTTCGCGGCGGGCGGCGAGGTCGAGGCGGAGGTATGCGGATGACCCGGCCGACCGACTTTCGCCGCCGGGTCCGGCGGGCGGTGCGGCGATTCGCGCGGGGTACGCGCGGGGCGGTTATGCTCGAAATGGCGTTTGCCATTCCTTTCCTGATCCTCGTCGGGTTCGGCGGGCTGGAAATCGCCAATCTGACGCTGGCGCATACGCGCGTCAGCCAGCTCGGACTCAACACCGCGGACAATGCGGCGCGTATCGCCGCGGGCAGCAATTTGACCCAGCCGCAGATCCGCGAGATCGACATCAACGAGGTGTTCGCGGGCGCCGCACAGCAGGTCGCCGGACTGAATTTCGAGAATAGCGGCCGCATCATCCTGTCCAGCCTCCAGCGCAACAACGACGGCGGGCAAACGATCAAATGGCAGCGCTGCTTCGGCAATCTGGAGGTCGCGTCGGCCTATGGCGAAGAGGGAACCGGCGCGACGGGCACCGATTTCCCCGGCATGGGTCCGGTGGGGCGCGAGGTGAAAGCGGTTGCGGGCACTGCAATCATGTTCGTCGAAATCACCTATGAATATGAGCCGCTGCTGTTCGGCGCCTGGCTCGGGCCGCGGACGATCCGTTCGACCGCCGCCTATAATGTTCGCGAGGCGCGCGATTTGTCGGGCGTGAAGCCGCCGGGTACGCCCTCTCGCTGCGACTGATCGGCCATTTATTCGCGCGCGCGCAGCTGCTATCGCGCGCATCGCGATGACTGCCACCCATCCCCCCGACAGCCAGCTTCGCGGTTTCGTCGCGCTGCTGCCCGCCGCGGCGCGGCCCTATGCTTTGCTTGCGCGGTTCGACCGCCCGATCGGCTGGTGGCTGCTGTATTGGCCATGCGCCTTCGGCGTCGCACTCGGCGGCGGCGCGGTCAGCCACTGGCCGCTGCTTTTGTGGCTGCTGCTCGGCGCGATCGCGATGCGCGGCGCCGGGTGCGTCTATAACGACATCGTCGACCGCGACCTCGACGCGCAGGTTGCGCGCACCGCGTCGCGGCCGGTGGCAAGCGGCGCCGTGTCGGTGCGAAACGCCTTTTTATGGGCCGTTCTGCTTTCGCTGGTCGGGCTGATCGTGCTGCTCCAACTGCCGCGGCCGGCACAGCTCGTCGCGCTCGCCAGCCTGGTCCTCGTCGCGGCCTATCCCTTTATGAAGCGGATCACCTGGTGGCCGCAGGCGTGGCTGGGACTGGTGTTCAGCTGGGGTGCGCTCGTCGCGTGGGTGGCGGTGGGCGGCATGCAGGGGATCGCACTGCCCCTGCTCTATGCCGGATGCATCGCGTGGGTGATCGGTTACGACACCATCTATGCGTTGCAGGACATCGAGGATGATATGCTCGTCGGCGTCAAATCGAGCGCGCGCGCGATGGGGGGCCAGGTGAAAACCGGGGTCGCGATCTGCTACGCCGCCGCGCTCGGGCTATGGGCGACCGCGCTGTGGGCGGTGCGGCCCGATCCGCTGGCGCTTCTCGCGCTGCTTCCCGCGGCGCTGCATCTGACGGGTCAGGTCGTGACGCTCGACATCGCGAATGGCGAGGATGCGCTGGCGAAGTTCCGCAGCAACCGTTTTGCCGGGCTGCTGATATTCGCGGCGATGCTGGTGGTGGGAACGGCGCCCTAAAGCCCCAGCGCTTTGCGTAGCTCCGCATTGATGCGGCTTTGCCAGCGCGGCCCCATGGCACGGAACTTTTCGAGAACGATGCTGTCGAGGCGCAGCGTTACCTGTTGCTTGGGATCGGCGGATTTGGGACGGCCAGGTTTGGTAAGCGTGCCTTGTGCCGGGCGCACAAGCTTACCACCGCGATAAAGGGCGGCGCGGCGGAACTGGTCGTCCGTCCATTCGGGCAGATCGTCATCGTCCCACCCAGTGATCAAATTTTCTTTGCTCTCGGACATTGCACTTTCTCATGGAAAAGACGCGTATGCCTTCCTCGGTGGGTGTGAAGGCAAACATCACCAAACGCCCCCTCAGAAACCCGTAAGTCAGCAATCGAGGTTCGGGATAGGGTTTGCGGTCATCCTCCTGAACTACATGAACATCCTCAAAAACCTGGGCGGCGTCTGCGAAATCCAATCCTCGATTTTCCAAGGTCCATTGGCGCTTCGCTTCGTCGTAGCTGATCTGCATATCGGACTTCCCAAAGACAGGCGGCGCCGGTTGCGCGCCAGAAAGTGATCAAACATGACTACCTCCTCTATCTAGCTGGTCAGTCAGCGATTAATTTAATGTAGTTACAAAAATAGTCAATCCTACTCCGCCGCAAGCAGTTCCTCGGCGCCGCCAAGGTCGACCGAGACGAGGCGGCTGACGCCGCGCTCGATCATCGTCACGCCGAACAGGCGGTGCATTCGCGCCATCGTCACCGCATTGTGAGTGACGATCAGGTAGCGCGTGTTCGTCTCGCGCGCCATGCGGTCGAGCAGGTCGCAAAAGCGTTCGATATTCGCATCGTCGAGCGGCGCGT
>JBGTUD010000165.1:0-6544 GCA_041939405.1 Sphingopyxis sp.
ATTCGGCAGAATGTGCATCGGAATCGTATCTAAACAGTAAACGCCGACTATTTTGCCCCGACGATCGTTCAGAGCAAACAGGATACGGCTGGGTCGAATGGCCTGTTCGGCGGCGATTCGCTGGTGGCGGCCGACAAATATCCGCATGGCGCCGCGCAAACGGGCACGCGCTCGATGACGATTCCCCGCGACGCCGTGGGCGGTCCGCGCGAAGCGTCGGGGCGCGAACGCGAGGCCGAGTCCAAGCGGTTGAGCCTGCTCGCGCAATCGATCCGCGACCGCGTCCAGAGCAGGGCCGACCTCAAGCGGCTCGCACGCAACCTGCGCTTTACCGAGACGATGGAGGGCCTCAGGATCGACATCGTCGACGACGCCGACCTGTCGATGTTCGCGCTTGGCACCAGCCAGTTGACCCCCGATGGCGCCAAATTGTTCGCCGAAGTCGCGGCGTCGATTGCCGAGGTGCCCAATCAACTGACGATCCGCGGGCACACCGACGCCGCGCCCTGGTCGGCCAATTCGGGCAAAAACAACTGGCGCCTGTCGGTCGACCGCGCCGAGGTGACGCGCCATTATCTCGAGTTCCGCGGGATCGCTTCGGATCGCTTCGCCCGAATCGAAGGGGTCGCCGACCGCGAACCCTATGTCGCGTCCGATCGATTCGACCCGCGCAATCGCCGCATTTCGATCACGCTCGGTTGGCGATCGGGCAGCAATTAGAACCAATTTGGCGGTATATCGGCGATGGTTAACGCAAAAGCAGCCGGAATACTTCCGTTCTGGCGATAATGACCTGTTTTGAATGGGTTAAGCCTACGCCGATAAGATTTTGTTTACCAATTTCTTCAATTTCTGGGCTCATCGAAGGGGCGCCGAGCGGGCGGCGCGATGGAGACCGAAATGACTGTGGGGCATAAGGAAAAGGCAACGCTCGAAGCACTGATCATCGGGACGAGCGACGGCGCGGTGCGGCTGCGGGAAATGATCCGCCGCGTTGCGCGATCTAACGCTTCGGTGATGCTTTGCGGCCCCTCGGGATCGGGCAAGGAGCTCGTGGCCCGGGCGATCCATGACGAAGGGGTGCGCGCCGGCAAGGCCTTTTCGGCGATCAATTGCGGGGCGATCCCCGGCGAACTCATCGAATCCGAACTATTCGGGCATGAAAAGGGCAGCTTTACCGGCGCTCACGCACGCCGCGTCGGCCATTTCGAAGCGAGCGAGGGAGGCACGATCTTTCTCGACGAAATCGGCGACATGCGTTTCGACATGCAGGTCAAGCTGCTCCGCGTGCTGGAAGACCGAACGATCGTCCGCGTGGGTTCGAGCGAAGTGCGGCCGATCGATGTGCGCGTCATTTCGGCGACCCACCAGGATCTCGGCGCCGCAATCGCCGAAGGCAAGTTCCGCGAAGACCTGTTCTTCCGGCTCGGCGTGGTTGTGCTTCAGGTCCCCAGCCTGGCAAGCCGCGCCGAGGATATTCCCGCGCTGATCCGCCATTTCCAGCGCAAGATGCCCGCCGACGCCAAATGCCGCTTCGACGCGGAGGCGATCGCGCTGCTGATGCAGCACAGCTGGCCGGGCAATGTGCGCGAACTCAGGAATTTTGTCGAACGCGCCAGCGTGCTTCACGGCGGCGAGATGCTCGATGCACACGATGTCGCGATGCTTTTGAACCCCACCGCAGCGCTTGCTCCGCGGCCCGCTGTTCCGGGCAAGGACGCCGCGGCAGAGGCCAGGGCGGAGGATCGTCCGTCCGCGGTGCCCGCGGCCGCGCCGCTCGCCAAGACGCCCGCGCCGGGTCGCCCGATCGACCTCAAGCGCGAGATCGAGACGATCGAGCTCGAACAAATCCACGTCGCGCTCGACCTTGCCGACGGCATCATTTCGGAGGCCGCGCGCCTTCTGACGCTGAAGCGCACGACGCTGATCGAAAAGATGCGCAAATATGGCGTTCACCAGCAGGCCGCCTGACCGGCGCTGCGAACAGGTTTCAGCACCCGCTGAAAAAGGGAAGCTCTGGTCCGCTTCCTGATCACCCGGCCGCCCGTCCCCACCTAGGGCGGCCGGGTACCCAGCGGGTTGCCCGGTGGTGATCGGCGGTTCTCACCCTGTGTGACGCGAACCGACCGCCACCCTTATCTCGTCATTCCGGTCTTCGCCGGGATAACGATTCAGGGAATGGCGATGTCAGCGAAGCTGGCGCCAGGCGGCACTGATCGTCGTAATGCCCTCGAGCAGTTCGGCCAGCCCTTCGGCGCTGTTCGCCGCGACGGCATCGTCCAGCTTGCGCCGCATACTGCGATAGACGCGCGACAGCGCCGCGGCGACGTCGCCGCCCTTTTCATGGTCCAGGTTGACGTCGAGCCCGATCAGGATCGCGCGCGCGCGGTGCGCGGGTTCGGTCGCCGAAATCCGCTGCCCCTGACGGATCATGGCGGCCAGAACGCCGACCGCGGTTTCCAGCTCGTCATAGAGCATCGTCACCAGCTCGACCGGATCGGCGGCGGCGGCGCGGCTTTCATTCTGCAATCGGCGGTAAAGTCCGGTCGCTCGGACGGTCGATGCGGTGGCGGTCACGGCAGTGGTCCTCGGTGCCTGGGGCCCTGACCCCAGGTCTTAATCATTGCCCTGGTTGGTCCAGAGTTTGATCTGTTGTTCGAGATAGGTTTGCGTCGCCTTGAACGCAGCCAGCTTGGCCTCGAGCGCGCCATATTGTTTCTCCAGCCGCGTCCGGTACGCGTCTTCGCGCTCCTCCACCTTGGCGAGCTGCTCGGCGAGCGTCTTCTGCTTCGCCGCGAGCGAATCGGAAACGCGGTCGATCGCGCCATTGTCGCCGACCGCCTTGTCGCGGATCGCATCGAGCGCGGCGGCGATGCCGGGGTCGGTGGTTTCGTTGTGCGTCGCGTCGCGTCGCGGGTTGAACAGCGCCTCGACGGCGCCGGCGTCGGTTTCGAGCGCCTTGTCGAGCTTGGCATTGTCGACCGAAAGCAGGCCTTCCTTGGTTATCGAAACGCCGATGTCGGACAGCCGGTTGATGCTGCCATGGCTCGAAATGACCTGATGGATCAGCCCGCCGAGCTCACGCTCCAGCTCGCGAAGCGAACTCGTCGCGCCCGGCAGGCTCGACGCGGCGGTGAGGCTTTTCTTGAGCTGGTTAAAGACCGCGACGAAATCGCCCACCGTCTGCTTGATCATGGCAAGCGGGCGGCTCGCGCCGATGTCGACCGGCTGGCCGGGCGCGGCCTTTTTCAGCGTCAGCGACATACCGGGGACGACATCGTCGACGATGTTCGTCGTGCGACTGAATGCGATTCCGTCGATCGTGAACTCGGCATTGGCGGCGCTCTGGCCAAGCGTCATGCCGCCATCGGTGGCAAAGGCGGCGAGGCCGGGCTCGGCGCCCGCGTTGGCGGTCAGCGTGAATGCACCCGTCTCGCCCGTCGGGCCTTTCAGGATCAATCGGTGCCCGCCTTCGTCGGCGATGATCGACGCCGTGACCCCGGCGCCGCTGGCGTTGATCGCGTCCGCCAGCCCGTCGAGGCTGTTGTTCGCGGCGTCGATCGTGATCGACTTTGCCACGCCGCCGACGGTCAACGTCATCGTGCCCGTGCCGATGGCGGCGGCGCGGTCGGCCACGACGCCCGAATAATTGGTCTGCGCGCGCGCCAGCTGATTGACGATGACGGTCGCGGCGAAACTGTCGGCGGAAAGGCCCGCGCGGCTCGTCGCGCCGATGATGCTGTCGTCGGACACCGTCGGCGTGCTGCGGAGCGTCCCGTCGCCGACCATCTGGCTTAACGAATCGGCAAAGCCATCGAGGTCGGCGCGCGCCTGCGCGACCGCGCTGATCCGCGCCTGATTGGCCTGCGTCAACTCGGTCAGGCGGGCGATCTTGGGCTGGCGCGACGCATTGGCAAGATCGTCGACAAGCTTCGGAATGTCGATGCCCGACCCGAAACCCAGGCTGCTGGCAATGGAATTGACCATGGCGAAATATCCTTCGCCCTTGTTAACGGCACTACGCTGCCAGGCTTAAGCCTGGCGTCGCCCTTCGGGGTCGAAGCGGTGCGAAGGCGGGACATCGACCGCGGGCTGCGCAAGGCCGCCCGCCGCTGCCCGATCGAGCTGGAACACGAAAGCGAGCACGGTCGCAACCGCGACGAACAATTCTTCGGGGATCACGCGGCCCGCGCGCGCGGTGAAATAGATGGCGCGCGTAAGCTGCGGATATTCGAGCAGCGGGACGTCGGCGGCGCGCGCCAGCTCGCGGATCGACAGCGCGACGTCGCCGCGCCCGCGCGCGACGACGACGGGCGCCGCGTCGGTGCCGGGGCGATAGCGCAAGGCGACTGAAAAATGCGTCGGGTTGGTGAGCACGACCGTCGCCTCCGACACCGCCTTGCGCGCCGACCCGCTCAAAATCTCGTGCGCGCGCTGGCGCTGCGCCTGCTTGAGCTCGGGGGCGCCGTCGGACTGGCGCATCTCGTCCTTCACCTCCTGCTTGCTCATCATCAGCCTTTTGTTGCGTTGGAACCATTGCACCGGCACGTCGATCAGCGCGATGACGACCAGCCCCCCGGCGAGCGCGAGCATCGCGTGGCCGATCGCCTTGCCCGCCAGGCCCACCGCCCCGATCAGATCGGCCCCGGCCATCGACATGATCGCCGGCAGGCTGCGCGCGACGAGCCAGTAGCCGATGCCGCCGAGCAGGATGACCTTTGCGATGGCCTTGCCCAGCTCGGTCGCGCCCTGCATCCCGAACATGCGCTTGAGCCCGCTCATCGGGTTCATGCGGTTGCCCTTGAAATGCAGCGCCTTGCCGCGCCAGCCCATCGATCCCAGCATCGCCGGGCCCGCGACCGCCGCGCCGAGGGCGAGCGCGAACAGGCTGGCGAGCGGCAGCAGGATTTCGGCGCCATTCCGCATCAGCGCCTCGCCCGGCGCGAAATCGGCGACGTCGGCGGCGGTCAGCGTCAGCCCGCGCCGGACAAGGTCGCCGGCCGATTGCACGAACCATCCGCCCGCCGCGACGATCCAGCCCGCCGCCGCGAGCATCATCAGCGCGGTCGCGAGCTCGCGCGACATCAGCACATCGCCCTCGCGTTTCGAATCGGCGAGTTTCTTCGCCGTCGGCTGTTCGGTTTTCTGGTCCTTGTCGGTCGCCTCCGCCATGGGTCAGATGCCCGCCACCATGCGCGCGGCGTCGAGCGCGTCGGAAAGGGTACGAACGACCGCCTCGGCCATCGCCGGGGTCGCGACGCCGAGCAGCACGATCCCCGCGAGCAGGGTGGCGGGGATGCCGACCGCGAACAGGTTGAGCGCGGGCGCCGAACGGCCGATCACGCCCATGATGATCTGGACGAGGATCAGCACGAACCCCACGGGCATCGCGATCGTCAGCGCCGCGGCGAACATCAGGCTGCCGAAGCGGATCACGCCGCCGAGCGCGTCCCATGACGGAAAGGCGTTGCCGGGGGGAAGCGCGGTGTAGCTGCCGACGATAATGTCGATGAGCAGCAGGTGGCCGTCGGCGGCGAGAAACAGTGCGGTCGCCAGCATGGCAAGGAACTGGCCGATCGCCGAACTCGATGCGCCGCTCAACGGATCGACCATCGACGCAAAGCCCAGCCCCATCGCGTTGCTGATCACCTCGCCCGCGAGCAGTGCCGCGGCGAGTCCCATCTGGAGCACGAAGCCGATCGCGAGGCCGATGACGACCTCGCCGACGATGAAGAACAGTCCCGGCACCGACACGATCCCGTCGGCGGGCAATGCCATGCCCGACGCCGCCACTGCGGGCACGCCCACCGCAAGCGCGATCACGAGCCGCAGCTGCACCGGCACATTCGCGGCGCCGAACACCGGCGCGGCGATGAAGGCGGCGCCGGGGCGGATCATCCCCAGCATCCACAGCTGGAGCATCGCCTCGATATTCGGGATGTCGGCAGGGTTCATCGGTGCGTCGGACCGGGATTCCTCATATTCGTCATCCCGGCGAAGGCCGGGATCTCGCCGGTGCAGGTTGACGCACGGGGGAGATCCCGGCCTTCGCCGGGATGACGACGAGGGGGGTGATTTGCCATTTTCACCGCACCAGCGCCGGAATCTGCGCGAACAGCTCGCGCGTGAAATCGGTGAGCAGCACCAGGATACTGCCGCCGAAGATCGCAAGGCAGATGGCGGCGACGATCAGCTTGGGCACAAAGGTCAGCGTCTGTTCGTTGATCGACGTCGCGGCCTGGACCATGCCGAGCAGCACGCCGATGACGAGCACGGGCAGCAGCAGCGGCGCCGCGGCGAGCGCGAGAATCCACAGCGATTGCTGCGCGACTCCGATGAAATAATCGGCCTCCATCTTACTATCCCACGAAGGAGGAGGCGAGCGAGCCCATCGTCAGCGCCCAGCCGTCGACGAGGACAAAGAGGAGCAGCTTGAAGGGCATCGAGATGATCGTCGGCGACAGCATCACGAAGACGGGAACAAACGAAGTCAGGACGCGTTGGCCGAAGAAATCGGGGTAAGTCGTATGACGCTCTATCGATG
>JBGTUD010000166.1:0-6534 GCA_041939405.1 Sphingopyxis sp.
CCGAACGGAATTTGTGAAAGCCACCAAGTGATGAAACGCCTTGCCGTCTATTGCGGGTCCGCGACCCCCGAAGATCCGATCTATATCGAAACCGCGCGCCACGTCGGCCGCACGCTGGCGGCGCGCGGCATCGGCGTCGTTTACGGCGGCGGGCGGCTGGGGCTGATGGGCGCGGTCGCCGACAGCGCGCTGGAGGCGGGGGGCGAGGTTATCGGCGTGATCCCCGATGCGCTCGTCGGAACCGAGGTTGCGCACCGCGGCTGCACCGAACTGCACGTCGTCAGCGGGATGCACGAACGCAAGAAGATGTTCACCGACCTGTCCGACGGCTTCCTCACCATCCCCGGCGGGGTCGGGACGATGGACGAGCTGTGGGAAGCGATCAGCTGGGCGCAGCTTGGCTATCACAGCAAGCCCGTCGGGCTGCTCAACGCCGCGGGTTTTTACAACGACCTTATCGCCTTCAACCGCCGGATGATCGAGGTCGGCTTCGTCCGTCCCGCGCACGCAGGGATCATGATCGTCGATGCCGGGCTGGACGAGCTTCTGGACAAGATGGCGAATTATCAGCCGCACCAGCCGATTTTCGCGATGAAGGCCGACAATCTCTGATGGATGCGGCGGGCGCCTATGACGCCGACGCCCTCCACGGTTTCGCGCACGACAGCATCGCGCGCGGATCGAAAAGCTTTGCGCTCGCGAGCCAGCTCTTCGACCGCACGGTGCGCGAGCGCGTCTGGCTGCTCTATGCCTGGTGCCGCGCCGCCGACGATCTGACCGACGGGCAGGATCATGGCGGCGCGATGACGCCGGGGCACGACCCTGCGGCTGCGGTCGCCGCGATCCGCGCGCTGACCGACCGCGCCTTTGCGGGCGAACCGACGGGCAATCCCGCCTTCGACGCCCTCGGCTTCCTGCTCACCGAGACCCCGATCCCGCGCGCGGTGATCGACGACATCATCGCGGGGTTCGAACTCGATGCAAAGGACTGGCGCCCGCGCAGCGAGGCGGACCTCCTCCGCTATTGCTATCATGTCGCGGGTGCGGTCGGCGTCGCGATGGCGCTGGTGATGGGGATCGACCCCGACGATGAGCGTACGCTCGACCGCGCCGCCGACCTCGGCATTGCGTTCCAGCTCGCCAATATCGCGCGCGACGTCGCGGAGGATGCCGCGGCCGACCGCTGTTACCTGCCCGTCGAATGGATGGTCGAACTCGACATTCCGCCGGGGCAGCATATGCACCCCGCCTTTCGCCCGCGGCTGTCGGTGATGGCGAAGTGGCTCGCCGAAATGGCCGCGGAATATGAAGCGTCGGGGCGCTGGGGCGCGCGGCGGCTGCCGCCGCGCAGCCGCTGGGCCGTGCTCGCCGCGGCGGGCATCTATGGCGACATCGCGCGCGAGGTGCGGCGGCGCGGCGACCATGCGTGGGACCACCGCGCCGCAAGCTCGCTTGCCGCCAAATTGGGCTGGGTCGCCCGCGCCGGCTGGTCGGTGCTTCGCCGCCCGCCGCAGCGGCGGATCAGCCGCGAGGGGCTGTGGACCCGGCCACAGGGGAATAAGGGCCGTAGCGGCGCATGAACCCCGTCGAATGGATCGCCGCCGCGCTGGTGCTCACCAATGTCGCCCTCGTCGCGCTGCGCAGCATCTGGAACTATCCCTTCGCGCTCGTTGCGGTGACGCTCTATGCCTTCGTCTTCTTCGAGGCGAAGCTGTACAGCGACATGCTGCTCCAGGGCTTTTTCTTTGCGCTCAACCTTTATGGCTGGGCGGCGTGGACGCGCGCGCGAAGCGACAGCGGCATCCCTGTCGGCTGGATGGGGCGCGGCGCCCGCTGGGGCTGGGGGGTCGGCACGCTCGCCGCCTGGGCGGGGTGGAGCTATGCCATGGACCGCCACACCGACGCGGCGGCGCCGTGGATCGACGGCGCGATCGCGATGATCAGCGTCACCGCGCAATGGCTGCTCGCGCGGCGCCGCGTCGAAAGCTGGTTCCTGTGGATCGCCGTCGACCTGATCGCGATCCCCCTCTTCGCCTCGCGCGGGCTTTATGCGACCAGCGCGGTCTATGTCGTGCTGCTCGGCCTGTCGATCGACGGGCTGATCCAGTGGCGCCGCGCCGCGGCGACGGGGCGCGTCGCGATATGACGCGGCGCATCTGCCTGCACGGCGCCGAAAGCACCGGCAAGTCGACGCTCGCGCCGCGGCTGGCGCTGCGGCTCGGTGGGCTGGTGATCCCCGAATATGGGCGGACCTATGCCGAAGCGCACGGCACCGAGTTCGACGCGGTCGACCTGCTCGCCATTTTCGACGGCCACCGCGCCGCGACCGCCGCGGCGCTGGCCGAGCGCCCCGAGTGGCTGATATCCGACACCGACCCGCTGATGACGCAGGCGTGGGCGATCATGCTGCTGGGACAGCGCCTGCCCGAAATCGACGCGTGGACCGATGTGGCCGACCTGTATCTGGTCCCCGCGATGGATCTGCCGTGGCGCGAGGACGGGACGCGCCTGTTCGGCAGCGATCTGGCGCGGCGTCAGTTCATGGATGTCGCGATCGGCGAACTCGAAAGGCGGCGGCTCAAATGGGCGTGGGTCGAGGGTGAGGGCGACGCACGGATCGACAATGCCCTCGCCGCGATCGAGGCGGCGAAGCTGGGGTGAGCGGGCCGGAAGGCCTCGCCGTTTCACCGCCAGTGGCGGCCGTCAGTTCGCCGGCCGGGTCTCGTCGATCTTGTCGACCCATTCGGGATAGAAGCTCGGCTCGCGCGCCGACCAGCCGGGGGCGGTCGCGGCGGCTTCGCTGATCGACTGGAGCAGCGTCTTGCGCTTGTCGGGATGCAGGTGCGGAAGCGAAGCCGCGGCGCAAAAGGCGCCGGGCAGCCACGGCCGCGCATGAGCGCCGAGCAGGCGTTCGTAAAGGAAGCGATAGGCTGAAAAACCCGGCAGACGGTCCTGTCCCAGATCGAACGCCGATACGGCGACGAGCGGAGCCATGAAGCCTTCGAGGGCGTCGAGCCCGCTGTCGTCGGGGATGTGCGCGCGAATATCCTCGAGCCGCTGATAGACTTTGGCCTGCACGCGGATCGCGGTTTCCTCCACCATGTCGCGCGACCAGCGCGCGATCGCATCGTCGCGTTCGAGCCCGATGTCGAGCGAGCGGCGGATATAACGCTGGGTTCCCGCGGGAAAGCCCGCAAATTCCTTGATTTCCGAAAGGGACAGGTCGCCTGCGGCCGGTCCGGATCGCGTCGCCATGGTCATGCTCCCGCACGGCGCCCGGGGAGCCATCCCCCCGGAGGCCTGCAACTCTGTAGTCTGCCACGAAAATCGTTAGCGGCAGGTTAACCATGATGCCGAAGAGCGTTCAGCCGCTGCTGGGGCGTTGCGCGGCGCCGCAACCGGGCCTAATCCTCATGCCCTGAGACCAGAAGACACGAGAAACGCCATGTCGCACGCCCCGCAGCCGGTCCTTTCCTCCACCGGCCTGTTCACCCCCGCCGAAAGCATCTCCAACGAAGAACTTGTCGCAAGTTTTAATGAATATGTTGCGCTGCACAATAGGGAAAATGCCGAGGCTATTGCGGCGGGCGAAGCGCCCGAACTGACCGAATCGAGCGTCGAGTTCATCGAGAAGGCGAGCGGCATCGGGTCACGTTTCGTCGTCGACAAGGCGGGGATTCTCGATCCCCGCCACATGGCGCCGCGCCTGCCCCAGCGCAGCAACGACGAACTGTCGATCCTCGCCGAAATCGCCGTCGCGGCGGCGAAGGATGCGCTCGCGCGCGCGGGCCGCGACGCGGCGGACGTCGATGCCGTGCTGTGCGCGGCGTCGAACATGCAGCGGCCCTATCCGGCGATGGCGGTCGAGATTCAGGACGCACTCGGCATCGACGGCTTTGGTTTCGACATGAACGTCGCCTGCTCGTCGGCGACCTTCGGCATCCAGACCGCCGCCGACTATATCCGCGCGGGGCACGCAAAAAGCGTGCTCGTCGTGAACCCCGAAATCTGTTCGGGCCATTTGAACTGGCGCGACCGCGACAGCCATTTCATCTTCGGCGATGTTGCGACGGCGATCGTGATCGAAGCCAAGGACATCGCTCCCGCGGGGCATTGGGACATATTGGGTACCAGGCTGAAGACGGTCTTTTCGAACAATATCCGCAACAATTTCGGGTTTTTGAACCGCGCGCACGGCGGCATCGACCAGTCGGGGCCCCGGACCGACAAATTGTTCGTTCAGGAAGGGCGCAAGGTGTTCAAAGAGGTCGTGCCGATGGTTGCAAGCATGATCGTCGCGGAGATGGAAAAGCTGGGGCTGGCGGGAACCGACATGCGCCGCCTCTGGCTGCATCAGGCGAACACCAACATGAACCGGCTGATCGCGCAGCGCGTACTGGGCCATGAAGCCAGCGACGATGAAAGCCCGACGGTGCTCGATACCTATGGCAACACGTCGAGCGCGGGGTCGATCATCGCCTTTCATTTGCATCACGAGGATATGGTCGCGGGCGACACCGGGCTGATCTGCTCCTTCGGGGCGGGGTACAGCGCGGGGACGGTGTTCGTTCGCAAGACCTGAACCGCACGCCCAAAAAGGGGCGATGCGTCACGGCACGAAGGTTGTGAACAGATAAACCGCAAAAATCGTCAGGTGGATCGCGCCCTGGAGCACCGTCGTGCGGCCGTTCGCCAGCGTCTGCGACGCGACGATCAGCGACAGGAACAGGAGCACCGCGGATTTGTCGCTGAGCCCGAGCGCGATCGGCATGTCGGTGATGATCGAAAGCAGCGCGACCGCCGGGATCGTCAGCCCGATCGTTGCGAGCGCGGAGCCCAGCGCGAGGTTGAGGCTGGTCTGCAACCGATTGGCGCGCGCGGCGCGGATCGCGGCGAGACTTTCGGGCGCCAGCACCATCGCCGCGATCACCACGCCCAGCACGGCGGCGGGTGCGCCCGCGCTGGCGAGCAGCGTTCCGATCGTCGGCGACAATTGCTTGGCGAGCAGCACGACCGCGACCAGACTGGCGAGCAGCAGCCCGCCCGACAGCGCGGTCCGCGCGCCGCTCGGCGGTGCGGCGTGAACCTCGGGCTCGGCCTGGTCGTCGCCGTCGGGAAGGAAATAGCCGCGGTGGCGCACCGTCTGGACCAGCGCGAAGGTCGCGTAGAGCCAGAGCGAGACGACCGCGACGAAACCGAGTTGTTCGGGCGAATAATGCGGCCCCGGGGCGCTCGACGTATAGTTGGGCAGCACCAGTGCGACGACCGTTAGCACGGTGAGCGTCGCAAGCGCCGCGCCCATGCCGGTGCGCTGGAACCGTTGCTCGTGATGTTCGATCGCGCCGACCATCAGGCACAGCCCCATCAACAGGTTGAGGATCACCATGACCGCCGCGAACACCGTATCGCGCGCAAGCGTCACCGACTTTTCGGGGTCGGCCTGCATCAGCGTCAGGATCAGCCCGACCTCGATCACCGTGACTGCCAGCGCGAGGATGAGCGTGCCGAAGGGTTCGCCGACCCGGTGCGCGACGACCTCTGCATGATGGACTGCCGCGACGACCGCACCGATCAGGATGATCGCGACCATCCACGGATTGAGCGGCATCGCAAGGCTCGCCAGCGCGGCGACGAAGCCGAGGATGGGAAAGATGTCGTTGGTGTGGTCGGCGAGGCGAAGCTTGGCGGTCATAGGCTTTTATTGCAGGCCGGTTCGGCGGGCGCCACCCCCTTGGATCCTCACCTTAGCTTGTCATCCTTCCCAACGTACCGGCGAGACCCCGGCCTTCGCCGGGGTGACGATCAGATTGGGGTCGACCTCAGCTTGAACGCACGGGCAATCCCGCGGCGGCGAGCCGGGCGTGGGCGTCGGCAATGGTCGCTTCGCCAAAGTGAAAGATGCTCGCCGCGAGCACCGCGCTCGCGCCGCCCTCGATCACGCCGGCGACCAGATGGTCGAGGGTGCCGACGCCTCCGCTCGCGATCACCGGCACCGACACCGCATCGGCGATCGCGCGCGTGAGCGCGAGGTCATAGCCATCCTTGGTGCCGTCGCGGTCCATGCTGGTGACGAGCAGTTCACCCGCGCCCAGTTCGGCTAGGCGCACGGCGTGCTCGAGCGCGTCGATCCCCGTCGGCTTGCGCCCGCCGTGCGTGAAAATCTCCCACCGTCCCTCTTCGACCCGCCGCGCATCGATGCTGCCCACTGCGCACTGGCTGCCGAAGCGATCGGCGATGTCGGCGACAAGTTCGGGCCGCGCGACCGCCGCGCTGTTCACCGCAACCTTGTCGGCGCCGGCGAGCAGCAGCGCGCGCGCATCCTCGGCGCTGCGCACTCCGCCGCCGACGGTCAGCGGCATGAAACAGACCGCGGCGGTGCGCGCGACCATATCGATCAGCGTGCCCCGCCCCTGATGGCTCGCGCTGATGTCCAGAAAGCAAAGCTCGTCGGCGCCCGCGGCGTCATAGGCGCGGAATCAGATATTTTAACCTTTGCGGTGCGGCGGATGAACATCTTTGAAGAGTCTCAGCCTA
>JBGTUD010000167.1:0-6524 GCA_041939405.1 Sphingopyxis sp.
GCGACTGACGAGTGCACTGTCGTAGATGATGGCACGATCGCAGAACGACGTGGCGACATCGAGGCAGGGTCGCGGAGCACGGTGAGCGCGCGCGCCGCGGTCGGCGGGCGCACCGGGCCGCTCGCGTGGCGGATCGGCGGCCAGCGCTTCACGACCGACGGCATTTCCTCGCACGCCAAGGCTTTTGGCGGGATCGAGCGCGACGGCTATCGCAACTACAATGCATCGGGCCGCGCCGAACTGACGCTGTCCGACGGGGTCAGCATCGACCTTCGCGGCACCTATTCGAGCGGGCGGGTCGAATTCGACGGCTTCAACACCGACAGCAACGACTATGGGCTGAACAGGGAGTTCGTGGGCTATGCGGGGCTGAACTTCGACATCGCCGATGGGCGATTCCGCAACCGGATCGCCTATGCCTATACCGACACCAACCGCGACAATTTCAACCCCGACCGCGCACGCCCGCAAAGCTTCGAGGCCGACGGCAAGAACAAGCGCTTCGAATATCAGGGCAGCGTCGACATCACCGATCGCATCGCCGCGATCTTCGGCGCCGAACATGAACGGTCGACGTTCCGCAGCCGCTCGCCCTCGGCATCGCTCGCCGTGCCACTGCCCGATTTCGCGCGCGGCGAGGCCGACATCACGAGCTTCTATGGCCAGCTCAGCATCCAGCCGATCGACGGGCTGACGCTGAACGGCGGGGTGCGCCATGACGACCACGACCGCTACGGCGGACAGACGCTGTTCGCCGCGGGCGGCGTGTGGCGGCTGGCGACCGGCACGGTGCTGCGCGCGAGCTATGGCGAAGGGTTCAAGGCGCCATCGCTGTTTCAGCTGTTCAGCGAATATGGGAACGTCGCGCTCGATCCCGAGGAAGCCCATGGCTGGGAAGTGGGCATCGAACAGCAGCTCTTCGACCGCAAGCTGATGATCGGCGCGGCCTGGTTCGACCGCACCACGACGAACCAGATCATTTACAACAGCTGCTCCGCCACCTCGACCGACCCGCTGTGCTTCGTTCCCGGCGACCCGGCGACGCGGCGCTTCGGCTATTATCGGAACGTCGCGCGCAGCGAGGCGCACGGCATCGAGGTGGCGGCGGCGCTGACGCTCGGCGGCGTACGGTTCGATGGCAATTACAGCTGGGTTGCCGCCGAGGATCGCTCGCCGGGTGGCGCCAATTTCGGCAACTGGCTGCCGCGCCGCCCGCGCCACACCGCCAATGCCGCGGCAAGCTATGCGTTCGGCTTCGGGCTGGAACTGGGCGCTGCGGTCCGCTGGTCGGGCAAGAGCTATGACAATGCGAGCAATGCGACGCGGCTGGACGATTATACGCTGGTCGACTTGCGCGCCGAATATGCGCTGTCGGACGCGGTCAAGCTGTTCGCGCGCGCCGAAAATCTGTTCGACGAGGAGTATATGACCGCGTTCCGCTATGGCTCGATGGGCCGCAGCGTCTATGCCGGTATCCGGGGGCGCTTCTGATGGCGGCGTTCCGGACAAGCGGCACCTCTGCGCTCTGGGTGTCGCTGCTCACCGCGGCGAGTACGACGACGACGATCATGCTCGCCTGCGCCACCCCCTTCCCCTCGCTCGCGGCGCTCGCGGCAGTGCATATGCGCCGCCGCGACGGCCTGTTGCTGATGCTGCTCGCGTGGGCGGCGAGCCAGTTCGTCGGCTTTTTCCTGCTCGGCTATCCGCGCGACGGCAGCACGCTGGCATGGGGCGCCGGGCTCGGCAGTGCCGCGATCGGCTCGACGTTGGCGAGTTATGCAGCGCTGCGCCTCGCGGGCTACCGCTCCGCCGCGGCGCAGCTCGGTCTCGCTTACGCCGCGGGCTTCACCGCGTTCAAGGGGATCATCCTGCTCTGGGCGCTCGTGCTTGGCGGGCTGCACACCGCGATGGCACCCGACCTGCTCGCCGAACAATTGCTGCGCAATGGCGCGATCCTGATCGGGCTTTATGCGCTCTATCGTCTGCTCGTCTTCGTCGGCGTGCCCGCGCCGCCGAAGGGGGCGACCGCATGACGGGCCCGTGCTGATCCCGGTCGATCCCGGCCCCGCGATCGTGGCGTGCAGCACCTGCCGCCACGACGGCCTGGCGCGCACCGATACCGAGGGCCGCACCGGCGGCGCACGGCTGATCGAGGCGCTGGACCGCGTCAAGGCGACCGACGCGCGCTACGCCGACATCGCGGTGCAGGCGATGCCGTGCCTCTTCGCCTGCCAGGACCATTGCGCCGTCCATCTGCGGGCGCCGGGCAAGATCGGCTATGTCCTCGGCCGCTTCGTCCCCGATGAAGGGGCGGCGCAGGCGATCCTCGACTATGCCGTTCACTACGCCGCCAGCGAGCATGGCCGTGTCGCCTATGCGCTGTGGCCCGAGGGGGTGAAGGGCCATTTCATCACGCGCACGCCGCCGCCAGGATTTACCGCCGAATGACCATCTTCGCCTCCGTCTCCGCCTTCGAGGCCGCCCTCGCCGCTCTGCCCGGCCCCGATGGCGCAGCGCAGGATGCCGCGCGCGCGCGGCAGGCGCAGCTCACCAAACCCGCGGGATCGCTGGGACGGCTGGAGGAGATCGCGATCTTCTTTGCTGGCTGGCAGCGCCGCGAGCGGGCGCGGCTCGATCGCGGCCGCGCCGCGATCTTCGCGGGCAATCACGGCGTGACTGCGCATGGCGTCAGCGCTTTTCCGCCAAGCGTGACCGCGCAGATGGTCGCCAATTTCCAGCGCGGCGGCGCCGCGATCAACGCGCTCGCTGGCGCCGCCGCGCTGGAGCTCGTCGTCGTGCCGCTCGATCTTGACCGTCCGACCGGCGACTTCACGGCCGGCGCTGCGATGAGCGCGACCGAATGCCTCGACGCGCTCAATGCGGGCGCCGCAGTCGTCGATGAGGATCTCGACCTGCTGCTGCTCGGCGAGATGGGGATCGGCAATTCGACCGCCGCGGCCGCGCTCTGCGCACGCAGCTTCGGCGGCGGCGCTCACGAATGGGTCGGGCCGGGCACCGGGGTCGATGCCGGCGGCGTGGCGCGGAAGATCGGGGTCGTGGGCCGCGCGCTCGCCGTCCATGCCTATGCCGCCGCGTCGGCTTTTGAAACCCTCCGCCGCGTCGGTGGGCGCGAGATTGCGGCAATGGCGGGCGCCGTGCTGCGCGCGCGCCAGCTCGGTGTCCCGGTCCTGCTCGACGGGTTCATCAGCTGCGCGGCCGTCGCGCCGCTCTTCGCCGATAATCCGTCGATCGCCGATCATTGCGTCGCTGGCCACTGCTCGGCCGAGCCTGGGCACGCCTTGCTCCTCCGCAAGCTGCGGCTCGATCCCCTGCTCATGCTGGGAATGCGGCTTGGCGAAGGGAGCGGCGCGGCGGTCGCGACGAGCATCGTCCGGGCGGCGCTCGCAGCGCACGACCAGATGGCGACCTTTGCAGAAGCAGCGGTATCGGAATCGCTTTGACCGGCTTTGCCCTCCACCTCCTGCGCCACGGCGCACCCGAACATCCGGGACTTTTGATGGGGCGCACCGATGGTGTGCCGACGCCGGAAGGCATCGCCGCCTGCGTCGGACAAGCCGCCGATCTGGGCGCCGAGCAACTTGTCGCGTCCGACCTGCAACGCTGCCGCCTTGCCGGCGCGGCGATCGGCGCCACGCTGGGACTCCCGCTTATCATCGACGCCCGTTGGCGCGAACTCGATTTCGGTGACTGGGAGGGCAAGGCGAGCGAGGACGTCGACCGGCAGGCACTCGGCCGTTTCTGGGACGACCCGGACGCTCATCCGCCGCCGGGCGGCGAAAGCTGGCGAACGCTTGTCGCGCGCGTATCGGGCGCCATCGGCGCCATCGCCCCACGCCCGACGCTGGTGGTCACGCATGGCGGCGCGATCCGCGCTGCGCTCCATATCCTCTGCGGGTTCGACCACCGGCAGCTCTGGTCGTTCGACCTACCCTATGGCGTGCTTCTGTCGCTGCGCGTCTGGCCGGGCGAGCCGCCGGGCGCCCAGATCATGGGTCTCTATCCATGAAGGGCCTTGTCGTCGCGATCCAGTTCCTGACCCGGCTGCCGACCCCGCGGCTGCATGTTTCGGGGGCGGAGTTCGCTGCCTCGATGCGCTGGTTCCCCGCCGTCGGCCTGATCGTCGGCGCGATCGTCGCCGCAGCGACGTGGAGCGGAACACGCCTCGACAGCTGGACCGGCGCGCTGCTCGGACTGGTGGCATGGGTCGCCGTCACCGGCGCGCTCCACCTCGACGGGCTCGGCGATATTGCCGACGCTAGCGGCGCGGCGCACAAGGATCGCGAACGGATGCGGGCCGTCCTGTCCGATCCGCATGTCGGCAGCTTTGCCGTCGTCACCATCGCGGTGCAGCTGGCTGCCAAGCTCGTCCTGCTCCACGCGCTCGCGGGCGCGGCGGCCTGGACGGCGATCGCCCTTATCCCCTTTGCCGCGCGCATCGGGCCGCTGCTGTGGTCGCGCTGGCTGCCCGATCTGCATTCGGGGCTGGGTTCGCGCTTTCGCGGCGTCATCCGGCCGGTCGACCTAGCGGTCTGGGCGGCGTTGCTGGCCGCGGCCGCCTGTTGGTCGCCGTCGCTCCTCGCCGCGCCGTTCGCTATCGCGGGCTGGGGCTGGTGGCTTCGCGCGCGCATCGGGGGGATTTCGGGTGATGGTCATGGCGCGGGCATCGAGGTGAGCGAAAGCATCCTGCTGCTGGCGGCGCTCGTCTGGTCGCATCTCGCATGACCCAAAGCTGGACCTTCCACGGCGGCGATCTTGCGGCGGCGAAGCGCCATTTCGGCGATTGCGGCGTGCCGTGGATCGACCTTTCGACCGGAATCAACCCCCATCCCTGGCCCGGCGCTGCCGAAATGCCGATCGACTGGCAGCGCCTGCCCGAACCCGGAGCCCTTGCCGCGCTCGAATCCGTCGCCGCCGCCTATTTCGGCGTCGACCCCGAATATGTCTGCGCGGTTCCCGGCACCGAGATCGGCCTTCGGCTTGTCGGCAGCCTGATCGGCGGCGCCGCGCACCACATCGTTCCCGGCTATCGTACCCATGCGGCGATGATCGAGGCGAGCACCGCCATCGAATGGGACGCGCTAGCGCACTGTCGCGGAACCATCGTTTTTGCCAATCCGGGCAATCCCGACGGCCGCGTCAGAAACCCTGCCGCGCTGCGCGCGCTGCTCAACCGGCGCGGCGGCGACGGCTGGTTGCTCGTCGATGAAGCTTTCGCCGATTTCGACCCGGCGCTCAGCATCGCATCGTCGATCGACGACGCCCGCCGCCTTATCCTTTTTCGGTCGTTCGGAAAATTCTTCGGCCTCGCGGGCGTGCGCCTAGGCTTCGTCCTTGGACCCCGAAGCTTCCTCGGCGATCTTCGGGCGCTGCTTGGCGCCTGGCCGCTCTCGGCCGCGGCGATCAAAATCGGCACGGCCGCTTATGCCGATGGCGACTGGATCGCGGCGGCGCGCCGCAGCCTTCCTCTCCAGGCAGCGACGCTCGACGCGCTGCTCGCCGAGATGGGCTATGCCGCGACCGGAGATTGCCCGTTGTTCCGGCTGATTCGAACGGACCGCGCGCATGACCTGTTCGAACGGTTGGCACGGCGCGCGATCCTGACCCGCCCGTTTGCCGATGAGCCGCAATGGCTCCGCATCGGACTCCCCACAGGGGATGCGGCGCTCGCGCGCCTCAAGGCAGCGCTCGCCGATGGCTGAGCCCGTCGCTCTCGTCGCGCTGGGGATCGACGCCGCGCTCGGCTGGCCCACCGCGCTCTATCGCCGCATCGGCCATCCCGTCGGGCTGTTCGCACGGCTGATCCACCGATGCGAAGCCCGCTGGAACAACGCCGCATGGCCGCCCCGAAGGCGCCGCGCGCTGGGCCTCTTGACGATGCTGCTGCTGATCCTCCTCGCCGGCGGTACGGCATGGCTCGTACAAGCGCTGGTCATCGACCGCCTCGGCGGCTTCGGATGGCTTGCGGTCGGCCTGCTCGCATGGCCAGCGCTCGCGCAGCGCAGCCTGTTCGAGCATGTCCGCGCGGTGGCCTCGGGATTGGATCATCATGGCCTGCCCGCAGCGCGCTCGGCCGTTTCTGCAATCGTCGGCCGCGACATCGCCGCTCTCGACGAAAGCGCGATTTCGCGCGCCGCGATCGAAAGCCTGGGCGAAAGCTTTTGCGACGGCGTCGTCGCCCCCGCCTTCTGGCTCCTGCTGTTCGGCTTGCCGGGCGTCTGGACCTACAAGGCCATCAACACCGCCGACAGCCTCATCGGTCATCGCGAACCCCGTTGGCGGGCCTTTGGCTGGGCCGCGGCGCGGAGCGACGATCTGGCGAACCTGCTTCCGGCGCGCCTGTCCGGGGTGCTGCTCTGCCTGGCAGGCGGCGGCGGGTGGCGCGTCATGTGGCGCGACGCGGGCCGACATGCCTCGCCCAACGCCGGTTGGCCCGAGGCGGCGATGGCCGGCGCGTAGAAAACATCGGGCATTCTTCCTTTGAAGCGTATCCGGCAGCGGAAACA
>JBGTUD010000168.1:0-6520 GCA_041939405.1 Sphingopyxis sp.
CGTATCCGCGGCATCGGCACCGTCGGCGACAACCCCGGTCTTGAAAGTTCGGTCCCGGTGTTCATCGACGGCGTCTATCGCTCGCGGTCGGGCATCGGCCTCAACGAACTTGGCGAGATCGACCGTATCGAGGTCCAGCGCGGCCCGCAGGGCACGCTCGGCGGGCGCAACTCGTCGGCGGGTCTCATCAGCATCTATTCGAAAAAGCCCGATTTCCAGTTCGGTGCCACGGGTGAAGTCACCTACGGCAATTACGACTATTGGCGCCTTGGCGGCAGCGTGACCGGCCCGATCACCGACACGCTCGCGGCGCGTATCGATGGCATCTGGGTCAAGCGCGACGGCTTCTACAACGACGCAGCGAACGACCGCGACGTCAACAACCGCGACCGCTATTTCCTGCGCGGCCAGCTTTTGTTCGAACCGACCGATGCGCTGTCGGTCCGCCTGATCGCCGACTATACCTATCGCGACGAGGAATGCTGCGCCGCGACCTATATCGACAACAGCGTCAATCCCTACATCGGCAACCTCAACAATCCGGGCGTCCCGGCGACCAGCACGACGAACAATATCGTGCGCGTCCTCGCCGACCTTGGCCAGTCGCTCGATGCGTTCCGCCAGGGCTATGGCCGCGACATTTCGGTAACACCGGGCCGGAGTTTCGCGGGCAAGACCAAGGATTACGGCTTCTCGGGCCAGATCGACTATGATTTCGGCGGCGCGACGCTGACCTCGATCACCGCCTACCGCGAATATCGGTCGAGCCAGGCGTCGGATACCGACTATGGCACGGTCGACATCCTCTATCGCGCGCCCGACGACGACGCCTATCGCCAGTTCCACACCTTCACGCAGGAACTGCGCCTCAACGGCGAAGCATTCGACGGCAAGCTCGACTGGCTCGTCGGCGGCTTCTTCGCCAACGAGAAGCTGACCGTGCGCGACAATCTGCGCTTCGGCGAAGATTACGGCCGCTTCGCCACCTGCCGCATCATCTCAGGCGGCGGACTGGCCGGCCTCTATTCACCGACGTCGCCGCTCTGCGTCGTCCCTGGCGTCGGACCCGCGACCATCGCGGGCGCAAGCGGCGCGTCGGGCCCCGACATCGTCGCGGCGTTCACCGCGCTCGACGGCCTCAACGACCGCGGCACGATCAACGACCGCTATCGCCAGAACGGCACCAACTGGGCGGTGTTCACGCACAATATCTTCCACATCACCGACCAGCTCGATTTCACCTTCGGCGTGCGCTACACGCACGACAAGAAGAAATTCTCGGCGGCCTTCACCAACGACAACACGGCCTGCACGACGATTCAGGGCCTCGTTCTCGATGATCTGCAAACCGGCAACGCCACCGCTCGCGCACTCGCCGGCGGCCTCATCGGCCTCGGCTGCCAGGGCAATTCGACTGCCGAACTCAACGGCGTGTCGATCCGCGACAGCCGCAGCGAGGACGAATGGACCGGCACCGGTATCCTGTCGTACAAGCCGGTCGACGACCTGCTGGTCTATGCCAGCTATTCGCGCGGTTATAAGGCAGGCGGCTTCAACCTCGACCGCTCGGCGCTCAAATCGCCGATCGTACCCTTTGGCGGACAGGCCGGGGCGCAGTCGCTCGTCGGCAACCTCCAGTTCGATCCCGAACTGGTCGACGCTTATGAAATCGGCGCCAAATATTCGACCGGGCCGTTGAGCCTGGGCCTGTCGCTGTTCCGTTCCGATTTCAGCAACTTCCAGCTCAACACCTTCAACGGCAGCGTTTTCATCGTGCAGACGATCAACGGTTGTTCGGCCGACCTTGGCGGTGCCGACCGCGACACGAGCAACGCGACCGGGGCTTGCGCCAGCGACGATATCAGCTGGGGCGTGCGTGCGCAGGGCGTCGAACTCGAAGCGTCGCTCGTGCCCGCACGCAACTTTCGCATGAGCGCGGGCCTCACCTATTCGCGGACCAAGTTCCGCGGCAATCTGGTGGGGAACAAGGATGGCGATCCGCTCGATGCGGCGCTGCGCAAGCTGCCGGGTGACAATCTGTCGAACGCGCCCGAACTGGTCGCGACCGGCAGCATCGCCTGGACGCCCGACATCGGCAGCAGCGGGCTCACCGGCCTTGTCTATATCGATGGCCGCATGACCAGCGACTACAACACCGGGTCCGACCTGTTCCCGCAAAAGGAACAGGACGGTTATGCGCTGTTCAACGCGCGCGTTGGCGTGCGCGGTCCCGACGAGAAATGGGCGATCGAACTCTGGGCGCAGAATCTGTTCAACAAGCAATATGCCCAGGTCGCGTTCAACTCGCCCTTCCAGGCGGGTGCGTCGTCGGCGCCCTTCACCGACCCGCAATATCCGGGCGGGCGCCAGATTTTCTCGCAGTTCCTGGCCGAACCCAGGACCTATGGCGTGACGCTGCGCGGCAAATTCTGATCGCATCAATCTCGTGATTTTCGGGGCGGAGCCGTCGGTTCCGCCCCTTTTTCTTTGGCTGAGCCCGTCAACCCGTCACATCTGACAGCTGTGGCGCAAAAGCCGCGCGTGGTGAAGAATGACGCTACGGTAGCCGCGCCGCGCTGGCATGGCACCGGCAAGTCGTGATACGCCTGCGCCATAATAAAGCTGCTCTCCCTGCCTTGACGAACGATCATGAGAGGAGGGCTATTTATGAAAAATCATCGTCGCCGCGCCGCCGGCCTGCTGCGGACCAGCGCCGCCGGATTGTCGCTTTCACTGGGCCTCGCTGCCGCACCCGCCATGGCACAGGATGCCGCGGGCGCCGAAACCGACGACAGCACGATCATCGTTACTGCAACGCGGCGCAGCGAGGCGCTGTCCGACGTGCCGATCGCCGTGTCGGCGGTGACAGGCGACACGCTCGAAAAATCGGGCGCGACCGACGTGCGCGCGCTGGGACAGGTCGCGCCGTCGCTGCTCGTGTCGGGTGCGACGAGCGAGGTCAATTTCACCGCGCGCATCCGCGGCATCGGCACCGTCGGTGAAAACCCTGGCCTTGAATCCTCGGTCGGACTGTTCATCGACGGCGTCTACCGCAGCCGCACCGGCGTCGGCCTGTCGGAGCTCGGCGATGTCGAGCGCGTCGAGGTGCTGCGCGGACCGCAGGGCACGCTGTTCGGGCGCAATTCGACGGCGGGGCTGATCAACATCGTTACCAAGGGACCCGATCTCAATGGCTTCGGCGCCAAGGGGTCGGTGTCCTACGGCAATTATGATTATTGGCGCGTCGACGGCATGATCAACGCCCCGCTCGGCGACAAGGCCGCGGTGCGCGTCGACGGCGTGTGGCAACAGCGCGACGGATTCATCGACAATGTGACGCCGGGCGAGCCCGACATCAACGACCGCGACCGCTGGCTGGTAAAGGGGCAATTGCTGCTCGAACCAACTGAAAATGTAACGCTGCGCCTGATCGCCGATTATTCGAAGCGTAACGAAAATTGCTGCGGCGGCGTGCTGCTGAACCCGGTGCGCAGTCTGACGCGCGGCGCCGACGGCCATCCGGTCGCGTCGCCCAACACGCTGTTGCCGCTGCTCCAGTTCCTCGGCGCCAATCATCAGGTTCCACCCGCCGGAACGAGCTTCATCCGCCAGCAGGCGACAACCCCCGGCGTTCCCTATCGCTCGGATACCAAGGATTGGGGCGTGTCGGGCGAGCTCAACTGGGACTTCGGCGGCGCGACGCTCACTTCGATCACCGCCTATCGCGACTATAAGAATGCCCAGGGGCAGGACGCCGATTTCAACGCGCTCGACATATTGCGGCGCACCGACCTCGACCGCCGCTTCCGCCTGTTCACGCAGGAGCTGCGCTTGCAGGGCGAGGCGTTCGACGGGCGGCTCGACTGGCTCGTCGGCGGCTATTACGCCAATGAAAAACTCGATGTCGACGACGACATCAAATATGGCGCCGATTACCAGCGTTACGCCAATTGTCTTGCTGCGGCGGCGCTGTCGCCCGCGAACCTCAATCCGGCGTCGGCAACCTGTTCGAATCTTCCGGCTGCCGCTTTCCCCGGCTTCCAGGGCATCGCCGCCCTGCTCGGCGCCGCGCCGCTCAATGGCACGGGCAACAATGGGTCGACCTTTGCCCAGCGCAGCACCAACTATGCGCTGTTCACGCACAACAGCTTCGACATTGTCGAGGATGCGCTGACGCTCACCATCGGCGCGCGCTACACGCATGAGAAAAAGACGCTGGCGGGCGACGCCAATTTCACCAACAATTTGTGCCCCGCGATCGTCAACTCGCCGCTTCAGGCGCTGGCGAGCCTCGCCTGCGTCATCAACGGCACCGCGCCCGACATCGTGCGCGGCGCGGACGGAACGAAGTTCAGCGAAGGGCAGTGGACGGGCACCGCGGTGCTCAGCTGGAAACCGGGCCCCGAATGGCTGATCTATGGCTCCGCGTCCAAGGGGTACAAGGCGGGCGGCTTCAACCTCGACTATTCGGCGCTCGACCGGCCGTGCAGCACCACCGCCGGCTCGCCCGCGCAAAATGCCGCCTGCACCGCGCTGCTCGCCCGGCCGGCAAATACCCCCGGCAACGCGCGGCCCGAGGCAAGCGACCTGCAATTCGCGAGCGAAAAGGTCGACGCTTACGAACTGGGCGTCAAATGGGACGGCCCCGGTATCGACGTCAATCTGGCGGCCTTTTACCAGGAATATAGCAATTACCAGCTCAACACCTTCAACGGCGTCAATTTCGAGGTCACGAATATCCAGGCGTGCAAGGACGAC
Source organism: Sphingopyxis sp. (assembly GCA_041939405.1). Lineage (GTDB taxonomy): Bacteria > Pseudomonadota > Alphaproteobacteria > Sphingomonadales > Sphingomonadaceae > Sphingopyxis. The sequence continues at coordinate 4,759 of JBGTUD010000168.1, forward strand.
CTCGGCACCGGTCCGGTCGACAACAGCGCCGCGACCGGCGCCTGCGCGTCCGACCGGCTGAAACCCGGCGTCGTCGCCAAGGGGTTCGAGATCGAGGCGTTTTTGCGTCCGGCGCGTTATCTGTCGGTCAATATGGGCCTTACCTATGTCGACACCCTCTATCGCCGCAATCTTGTCGGTACGGGCGGGCGGCCGCTCTCGCCGGTGCTGTTCCAGCTGCCGGGGCGCGGCGTGTCGAACGCCGCCAAATATGTCGCGACCGCGGGCATCAGCTGGACGCCGCCGATCGGATCGTCGGGGATGAGCGCGCTCGTCTATCTCGACACGCGCCTGCAAAGCGACACCAACACCGGATCGGACCTCGACGTCGAAAAGATCCAGGACGGCTTTGCGGTCTTCAACGGCCGGGTCGGCCTCTACGGCCGCGATCGCCGCTGGGGCATCGAGCTTTGGGGGCAGAATCTCTTCAACCGCAAATATTATCAGATCGGCGCCGACATGCCGCTTCAGGGGTCGGGGTCGTTCCGCAGCGTCGCGGCGCCCGCGTCGCTCGGCTTTCCGGCAACCGCGAACCAGCTCTTCGTCGGCTTTCCCGGCGAACCGCGCACCTATGGCGTGACCCTGCGCGGCCAATTCTGACGAGTCTCCCACCCTCCCCGGTTTCGGGGAGGGGTGAAGGGGGAGCCTGCCGCGGCCGGGCACTGTCGCGGCAGGCTCTCTTTTCGTACCGTCCCGCGCGCAGCAACGCAAAATCTTGGGTCCGTCGCCCCCTAAGCAATTGCATATCGCCGCTGGAAGGCTTAACCGGCACCGCATCGACCGTTCAGAGTCAAGACAGGGCTGATATGGCTGGAAACCAACCGGGCGCGCGTCCGCGCTCTCCGCATCTACAGGTGTATAAATGGGGGCCCGCCATGGCGGTCTCGATCCTCCACCGCGCGAGCGGCGACGGGCTCGCGATTGTCGGCGCGCTTCTGTTCCTCTGGTGGCTCGGCGCGCTTGCCGCGGGTCCCGATGCCTATGCCGCCTTTATCGCCTGCGTGTGGCACGATCCCGACGCCGGTACTTTCCACCAGATCACCAATATATTGGGCAAGATCGTGCTGATCGGGCTGACCTGGGCCTTTTTCCAGCATCTCTTTTCGGGGCTGCGCCACTTCGTGCTCGATACGGGCGCGGGTTATGAGCTCAAGACCAACAAGCTCTGGTCGACGCTCGTGATCGTCGGCGCGCTCCTCGCGACCGCCGCGACTTGGCTTTATATTTTTGCGGAGGCGCTCAATGGGTAACGGAACGCATCTCGGCAAGGTACGCGGGCTCGGCTCGTCGGGCCATGGCTCGCACCACTGGCTGCAACAAAGGCTGACCGCGCTCGGCAATATCCTGCTCGTCGGTTTTCTCTTCGTCTCCTTCCTGCGCCTGCCGATGACCGATCATGGCGCGGTGCTGCGCTGGGCGTCGAACCCGATGGTCGCGCTCGCGCTCATTCTGATGCTCGTCAGCGTCTTCTGGCACCTGCGGCTCGGCCTCACCGTGCTGATCGAGGATTATGTCCATGGCGAAGCGGCGCGCCTGTTCGCGCTCGTCCTTTTGAACTTCTACGCGATCGGCGGCGCTGCCTATGGCATCTTCGCCATCGTCCGCATCGCGCTTGCGCCCGCCGCCGGGCTCGCTCCGGGGGGCATGTAAGATGACCGACGCCTACAAGATCATCGACCATATCTATGACACCGTCGTCGTCGGCGCCGGCGGGTCGGGCCTG
>JBGTUD010000169.1:0-6438 GCA_041939405.1 Sphingopyxis sp.
CAAGGCCTATGTCGTCAGCGACGGCGACGTGATGCATTTTCTGCACAGCTGAGCGGGCCGCTTTGGGAGTGGGGAGCAGGCGCCATAGCCTGGGGCGCAATCTGTCCAAAGGTCAGGAAAGGTCAGCCTTGTGCGACCCCCGCCTTGCGGTGTCCGGCAGATATGATGCGCGCGCAGTTGCGACCCGCATTCAATAGCGGGATGCGAGCTTCTATTCACCGACTGAAAGAGCCAGACGAAGGCTGACACAGCGGGCTAATGTAGGACTGCGCCTTTCAGATGTCCGGATTGGGACGGTTTCCCGACCTTCCTTGATCCGTCATCCCGGCGAAGGGTGTTCAGAGGCACGTGACTCTGAAACACGATCTCGCCCTGTCGCTTTACCGCACCGGCGAGATCCCGGCCTTCGCCGGGATGACAGGACATCTACCGGGCGAAAGCGGCCGTTGCGGATCGGCGCCTCTTCGCCCCTACGGCTCGAACGCCGTCAGGATCGGGCACGGCCCCTTGTCGCTCGCCGCGCACTGATCGGCGAGGCGTGTCAGCGCGGCGCGCGTGGCGCTCATCTGCGCGATTTTGTCATCGAGCACCGCGATCCGCTGGCGTGCGAGTTCGCGCACGCGAACGCGGTCGTCGCTCGACTCAAGCGCTAGCAGTTCGCCAATCTCCTCCAGCGTGAAGCCCGCACCCTGCGCCGCGCGGATGAAGCGCAGCCGCCGCACATCCTCCTCGCCATAGCGGCGGATGCCCCCGCCCCAGCCGTCGCCGCCGCTGCGCACGGGGGTCGGCATCAGGCCGCGACGCTGGTAATAGCGGATGGTTTCGACGCCGACACCGCCCGCGCGCGCCAATTTTCCGATGGTGATCTGCACCGCTTGACTCCGTACCATGGTACAGAAGCTATATGGGCGGCATGACAAAACAGGCAACACTTCATCGCATGGTCATGCCGGGGCATATCTGTCCCTATGGCCTCAAGGCAAAATATCTGCTGGAAAGAAAGGGCTATACGGTCGACGACCGCTGGCTGGAAACGCGCGAACAAACCGATGCGTTCAAGGCCGAACATGGCGTCAAGACGACGCCGCAGACCTTTATCGATGGGCGCCGCATCGGCGGCTATGACGATCTGCGCCGCCATTTCGGGTTGAAGGTGCGCGATCCCGACGCCACCAGCTATCGCCCGGTGATCGCGCTGTTCGTGATGACCGCGCTGATGGCGCTGGCAACGAGCCATGCCGCCTATGGCGACGCGCTGACCATCCGCGCCGCCGAATGGTTTATTTCGTTCAGCATGATCGTGCTGGCGCTGCTGAAACTTCAGGACGTCGACACGTTCGCGACGATGTTCCTGAACTATGATCTGCTCGCCAAGCGCTGGGTACCCTACGGCACTGTCTATCCTTTTGCCGAAGGGCTGGCGGGCGTGTTGATGACCGCGCATGCCCTGCCTTGGCTGTCGATCCCGGTCGCGCTGTTCATCGGCGGCATCGGCGCGGCGTCGGTGTTCAAGGCGGTCTATATCGACAAGCGCGAGCTCAAATGCGCCTGTGTCGGCGGCAGCAGCAAGGTGCCGCTGGGCTTTATCTCGCTGACCGAAAATCTGGCGATGCTGGCGATGGCGGTGTGGATGATGCGGACGTGGTTCTGACATAGTGTGTCATTGAAGTCCGACATGGCTCGGCTATCGAGGGCGGGTGATTCGCCTTCGGAGCCGCACCATGTTGAACCGCCGCCATTTCCTTGCCAGCGCCACCGTCGCCGGGCTTGCCGCTCCGGCGATCGTCCGCGCGCAGGGCCTGCTCCGCGATTTTCCCTTCCAACTCGGCGTCGCCTCGGGCGATCCGGCGAGCGACGGCTTCGTCATCTGGACGCGCCTCGCGCCCGAACCGATGGAACGCCATGGCGGAATGCCGCTGACCAATGTGCCGGTCGAATGGGAGGTCGCGGCCGACGGCGGCTTTCGCGATGTCGTGGCGCAGGGCACGACGCTTGCGCGGCCGGAGCTGGCGCACAGCGTCCATGTCGAGGTGGCGGGGCTGGAACCCGACCGCCCCTATTATTACCGCTTCACCGCCGCGGGCGAACGCAGCCTGCGCGGGCGGGCGCGGACCCTGCCCGCCCCCGGTGCGCGCGTCGATGCGCTGAAATTCGGCGTTGCGGGGTGCCAGCATCTCGAAGCAGGCTTTTACGGCGCCTATCGCCATATGGCGCGCGAGGATCTGGCCTTCGTCTATCATTACGGCGACTTCATCTATGAATATCGCCACGACTATCTGTTCGACGACGGCCTGCCGATGCGTCCGGTGCGCCATTATGCGCAGCGCGCGCTGTTCGACCTTACCGATTACCGCAATGCCTATGCCCAGACGCTGCTCGACATCGACCAGCAGGCGGTGCGATCGGCGCACGCGCATCTGTCGAGCTTTGACGATCACGAGATCCGCAACGACTGGGTTTCGGACATCGACAATTGGAAACTCGGCCTCGACGGCAACGATCCCGACGCCGCGCCGCCCGAAATCTTCATGCTGAAAAAACAGGCCGCGATGCAGGCGTGGTACGAGCATATGCCGGTACGGCGGGCGCTGTTGCCGCGCGGCGGCATGGTCGCGGCGCACCGCGAATTCCGGTACGGCGACCTGATGGCGATGCAATTGCTCGACACGCGGCAATATCGCGATGACCAGCCGTGCGGCGACGGTTTCAAACCCGCCTGCGCCGATGTCTTTGCCAAGGAGGCGCAGGTTCTGGGCAAGGCGCAGGAGGAATGGCTGGCGCGCAACCTCTCCCGCGGCGGCGCGACGTGGAACGCGCTGGCGCAGCAGGTGACGATGATGTCGCTCGACCGGCGGCGCCGGCCGGAGGAAAGCGAAAAGATCGTCAATCTCGACAGTTGGGCGGGCTATGAAACGCCGCGGACGCGCATCTTGTCGCGCCTTGCGGGGCTCGACAACAATGTCGTGCTGACGGGCGACGAGCATCAGAATTTCTGTGGCGACCTGGTGCTGAAGGACAAGATTGTCGGCGCCGAGTTCGTCGCGACGTCGATTTCCAGCGGCGGGGACGGCAGCGACAAACGCGCGGGCACCGACGACTGGCTGGCGCGCAACCCCGAACTCAAATTCGCCAATGACCAGCGCGGCTATCTGGTCTGCGAGGTCGGGCGCGAAGCATGGCAGACGCATTTCATGGTCGTCGACAAGGTCACGACGCCGGTGAACAGCCTGTCGAAACGCGCGACGGGCGTGGTGGAGCGCGGCGTGGCCGGGGTCAAGATGGCCTAAGTCTCGACCGGATAGCCGCCATCGCGCCACGCTTTCATCCCGCCGTCGAGCGCGGTCGCGCGGCCAAACCCCAACTCGCGCAGCGTCGCGGCAGCGAGGGTCGAAATTTTCCCAAATTCGCAGACGGTCAGAATCTCGACCCCCGGATCGGGCAGCACATCGTTGACCCGCAGTTCCAGCTGACCGCGCGGCAGGTGCGTCGCGCCCGGCACATGCCCGGCGCCGAACGCCTCCTTTTCGCGCACGTCGAGAATGACGAAATCATTGGCGCGCGTCGCGATACGCCGGCTGAGTTCGTCAAGGGCCATAAACGGCACTTTCGATCCCGCTTCTACGAGCAATTGCCGCACCGTCTTGCCGCCCGACATATTGGTGCGCAGCGCCTCGGTCAGATGGGTCGGCGCCGACAGATTGAGGCTGTTCATCAGCGCGACGAAATGGGCGCGCTCGGTCTTGGCGAGGCGCGGGTTGCTGCGCCGCTCCTCGCCGATCGTGCTGCTTTCGCGCCCCTTATAATCGTGCGCGGGAAAGACGAGCGTATCGTCGGGCAGCGTCAGCAGCTTGCCGAACAAGCTGTCGAACAACTGGTCGGGATCGCCGCTCGGCAGGTCGCTGCGCCCGGTGCCGCCGATCAACAATGTATCGCCTGTAAAAACGCGGTCCTCGACATGGATCGCCATCGAATCGCGCGTATGGCCGGGGGTGTGAAATATCTTCATCCGCATCGCGCCGAGCGGCAACGAGTGGCCGTCCTCGACATGCAGGTCGACATAGGGCGACGGCGACAGGCGGTGCATGACGATGGGTGCGCCGAACGCGCGTTTCAGCGCCTGCGCGCCCGAGAAATGATCGGCGTGGGTATGGGTGTCGATGATGTAGCGGACGCGGAGCCCCTGCCTGTTCACGTCGCCGATATAGCGATCCACAAGGTCGAGCGCGGGGTCGATGATCGCCGCGGCGCAGCTTTCCTCGCAGCCGACAATATAGGATTTGCACCCCTCACCATCGCGGAAACTGGCGAAATACATCGTCCCCTCCTCCTATTTCCTCCCGAACAGCCTTTCGACATCGCCCATCGCCAGCTTTACCCAGGTCGGGCGACCGTGGTTGCACTGTCCCGAATGCGGCGTGACCTCCATTTGACGCAACAGGGCATTCATTTCGGCGACGCTGAGCGTCCGTCCTGCCCGCACCGAACCATGGCACGCCATCGTCGCCGCAACCAGATCGAGCTTTTCGTTAAGGCCGAGCGCCGCATCATAACCCGCCAGATCGTCGGCGATGTCGGTGACAAGCCTGGCACAATCGATCGCGCCCAGCATCGCAGGGGTGGCGCGGACCATCACAGCGGCGGGGCCGAAACGCTCGAGCTCCACGCCGAGCGCGGCGAGACCTGGCGCGGCGGCTTCGAGCCGGTCGCACGCGGGTTCGTCAAGTTCGACGACTTCGGGGATCAGCAGCCCCTGCGACGGCACCGCCTGTCCCGCCATTCCGCGTTTCAGCGTTTCGAGCACCAACCGTTCATGGGCCGCATGCTGGTCGACGATGACGAGCCCGTCCTCGGCCTCCGCGACGATATAGGTTTTGGCAATCTGGCCGCGCGCGATGCCGAGCGGATGGGTTTCGGCCTGCGGCACCGGGGCCGTTGCGGGTTCGGCGCGTCCGGCGATCGGCGCGGGCGCCGCGAACGGCATCAATCGGTCGTAGACCCTCGCGATGTCGCCCGCAGGCAGGACCGCCTCGTCGGCGCCAGGGTACGCGGCCGGCGCGCTAGCCGCGGCGCGCTGGTCGAACAGGAACCCGGTCGCCGGCTGCGGCGCCACCGGCTCCTGCTGCCATGCGTTCAACGCCGCCTCGGCGGGGCGCTGGACGCTGCGGAAGCCATGCTCGTCGAGCGCGCGGCGCAGGCCGCCGACGATCATTCCGCGGATCAGCTGCGGGTCGCGAAAGCGCACCTCGGTCTTCGCGGGGTGGACGTTCACGTCGACCTCGCTCGTCGGCACGTCGAGGAAGAGTGCGACGACCGGATGACGATCGCGCGCGAGCAGGTCGGCATAGGCGCCGCGCAGCGCGCCGACGAGCAGCCGGTCCTTCACCGGCCGCCCGTTGACGAACAGATATTGATGATCGGCGATACCGCGATTGTAGGTCGGCAGGCTGATGACCCCGCCGAGATGGACATCGCCGCGCGCCAGGTCGATGCCGATGCTGTTCGTCGCGAGATCGCGGCTGGTCAGCGCGGCGACGCGCGCGATGCGGTCCTGTCCGCCCTGCACATCGAGCACGCGGCGGCCGTCATGCTCCACGGTGACGCCCACGTCGGGACGCGCCATCGCCAGCCGCCGCACGACGTCCAGGCAGGCGGCATATTCGCTGCGCGCGCTGCGCAGGAATTTGCGCCGCGCGGGGATACGCGCGAACAGATCCTCGACGATCACACGCGTTCCTTTGGCGAGCGCCGCGGGCCCTTCGCCAACCAGCGCGCCATTGTCGACGACGCGCCGCCAGCCGTCGCCGCCCGCGGTCCGGCTTTCGAGCGTCAGCCGCGCGACGCTGGCGATCGACGGCAAAGCTTCGCCACGGAATCCCAGCGTCGTCACCGCCTCGATCGCTTCGTCGGGGAGCTTCGACGTCGCGTGGCGTTCAAGCGCGAGCGCCATGTCGGCGGCGGTCATGCCGCAACCGTCATCCTCGACCTCCAGCCGCGCGATCCCGCCCTCGCCGATTCGCACGGCAATCCGAGTCGCGCCCGCGTCGATGGCGTTTTCAACCAGTTCCTTGAGCGCCGCGGCGGGTCTTTCAACCACTTCACCGGCTGCGATCCGATTTACGAGCTTTTCCGGCAGGCGGCGTATTGACATGGGGGCTGTCCTAGCGCAGTCGGACGCAAATCGCGACCCACCCGCACAGCCCTGATCATTTTATCCAGCCAGCCCTTCGGACGAGCCGGAATCTTCCCCTGATTGGTCCTGTTGCCGGACGGCAAGCGGATTAGATTGCGGCAGGGGCGCGGGGCCGTTTACGGTCCCCGGCGGTCCGATGACAGGAAGCAGTATAGATGTCCTTCTTTTCCCGGTTTCTGAAATTCAATTCGCAAGACATGGCCATCGACCTCGGCACCGCAAACACGGTCGTCTATGTGCGCGGCAAG
>JBGTUD010000170.1:0-6388 GCA_041939405.1 Sphingopyxis sp.
TTCCAGTACTGCCTGATGAATCAAGATAGGAAATAGCAGATTCTTGTACCATTTCTTTTTTAGGTTGAGTTAATTCTATACTTTCCAACGATAGTTCCTCAAGGCGCCTTTGTACATTACCAACTTCAACTCTTTCGTGTGATAATCGTTCAAGAAGGTTGTTACAGTGTTTCTGTATAGTTTCAAATGTAGAATCAGATATCTCTTCACTTTTGAATTGTACTTTTGCATCAAACATCATTACTTTAATTATTCTTTCTTGGCTATCTAATTCTTCCAAACGTGCTGATAATTCATTTCTTACTTTTGATTCTGCTTCATCTAATTCCATCAATTTTGTTTTGCATTGGTCATGAATTACGTCTGCATCAGATTGTGTTGCATCATTTTCTGACATAATACCCATCAATGCATTAAGACGTGAAAGTGTAAGCCTCTTTTGTTTCAAAATCTTTTGTGCGTCTATCCTCCATCCTGGAATACAGATCACAACATCTCCTTGTAACACAAGCTGTTCGTATGGAATTTGTTTAAGTCCTTCTGATCCACAATCGATGCCAACTGTCTGAATTTGACCATCGATATGAGTAAGTGTACCCACGCGATCATGGCAAATGCGATCGCGACCTTGCGCGTGCTCGAAAAGGAAGGTGGCGTGACGCTTGCCGCCACGGCTGACTATGTCGCGGGGCACAGCCTTGGTGAATATAGCGCGCTCTGCGCCGCGGGCGCGTTCGACCTGGCGACCACGGCGCGGCTTTTGAAAACGCGCGGGCAGGCGATGCAGGCGGCCGTACCCGTCGGCGTCGGCGCGATGGCGGCGCTGCTCGGCGCCGATGTCGAGACCGCGCAGAAGCTGGCCGAGGCCGCGGCGGAGGGCGAGGTCTGCACGGTCGCCAACGACAATGACCCATCGCAGGTCGTGATTTCGGGCCACAAGGGCGCGGTCGAGCGCGCGGTGGCGCTCGTGAAAGATTATGGCATCAAGCGCGGCGTGCTGCTGCCCGTCTCGGCGCCCTTCCACTGTCCGCTGATGCAGGGAGCCGCTGACGCGATGGCCGAGGCGCTCGGCGCAAATCCGCCCGCCGCGCCGCTGGTCCCCGTCGTCGCCAACGTCACCGCCAGCCCGGTGAGCGACGCCGACACGATCCGCGATTTGCTGGTGAGCCAGGTCACCGGCCGCGTCCGCTGGCGTGAAAGCGTCGGTGCGATGGAAGATATCGGCGTCGGCCAGTTCGTCGAATTCGGCGGCAAGGTCCTTTCGCCGATGGTCAAGCGCAGCGCGTCGGGCGAGGTCGAGACGGTCAGTGTCATTTCGATGGACGACATCGAAGCGCTGCTCAAAACGCTCTGATTCCAAGATTTCAGGAGAATAGGATGTTCGATCTCACCGGCATGACTGCCCTCGTTACCGGCGCCAGCGGCGGCATCGGTTCGGCTATCGCGCAGGCGCTCGCGGCGCAGGGCGCACGCCTTGCGGTGTCGGGCTCCAATGTCGACAAGCTCAATGCCTTTCGCGACAGCCTTGGCGGCGATCACGTCGCCCTGCCGTGCAATCTCGGAGATGCAGCGGCGGTCGATGCGCTCGTGCCCGCGGCGGTCGAGGCGCTCGGCCAGCTCGATATTCTCGTCAACAATGCCGGGGTGACGCGCGACAACCTCATCCTGCGCATGAAGGACGAGGAATGGTCGGACGTCATTCGCATTAATCTTGAGGCCAATTTCCGTCTTGCGCGTGCCGCCGCGAAGCCGATGATGAAGGCGCGCTTCGGCCGCATCATCTCGATCACCAGCGTCGTCGGCGCGACGGGCAATCCGGGGCAGGCCAATTATGCGGCGTCGAAGGCAGGCGTCACCGGCATGACGAAGGCGCTCGCACAGGAACTGGCGAGCCGCGGGGTGACGGTCAATTGCGTCGCCCCCGGCTTTATCGCGACCGCGATGACCGACGACCTGCCCGACGCACAGAAGGAGGCGCTCAACCAGCGCATTCCTGCGGGCCGGATGGGCGAGGGCGACGACATCGCCGCCGCGGTCGTCTATCTCGCGTCGAAGGAGGCGGGCTATGTCACCGGCCAGACGTTGCACGTCAACGGCGGCATGGCCATGCTATTCTGAGCGCTGTGGCCGAACGCGAAGGGAATTGCCGATGACGAGGTTCTGGATTGCTGCGGCGGGGCTGATGCTGACGCTGCTGCCAGCGGCAGCATTGGCACAGGAAGGCGAAAAATTCGACTGCGTTGTCGCATCGGTGTCGGCAGGGACAAAGGATTTGATCGGCGCCGCGATGGCGGGTGCCGGCGACGAGGCGTCGCGCGATGCCTTGTTCAAGGAACTGGCGACGATCACCGACGGGTGCGTCGCGCGCCACGCCATCACCGACGAGCAGAAGGGAGATTATTTCGACTACAGCCTTGCGCGGATTTCGCGCGAATGGCTGGTGGTGGACATTGCGAAGCTCGACCTTGCCCCCGGCGTTGTGGACCGCGCGCTCGACTTCGGGCCGGCGGGCGCGAACCCGGATTTGTCGTCGGAGATGAGCGAGGAACAGATTATGAAGATCGTGCAGGCCTATATCGAGGCGGGGGTCGATATTGAAAAGATCGACGGCGCGGTCTGGGAAAAGGTCGGCGCCTATGCCGCGGCAACGTCGATCTATTGGAACAAGCGCAAGCTGCTCGCTTTCTGACGCGGTATCGCGGCGATATCTGCCGCCCGTCAGGCGGAGATTTCAGAGCCAGCCTTCGCGGCGATACCAGCGCACGGTTTCGGCGAGCGCTTCGTCGGTATCATGTTCGGGGCACCAGATCGCGGCGGGCGGCCGCGCACCTTCGCTCACCACCCAGTCGGGATGCGCGATATAGCGCGCGCGGTCGGGGGTCAGCTTGGCGCGGCCGCGGCGGACGAACCTGTCGATCCGCCCGCCAGCCTTGAGCAGTAGGGCCGGGGTGGCGAGCGTCGGCACATGGGACCGCCCGACGGCGCGGCCGATCGCGCGGGCGAAACCCCGATGCGACCAGCCGCCGGGGGTGCCATCGTCGGGTTCGTAAAGCTGGCCGGAACTCGTCTGAGTCTCCGCGGCAAGCGCGACGAGCAGGCTGGCGAGGTCGTCGACATAAATCGCCGACATGCGGCCGCGCGGCGGGAGCAGGGCGATCCCGCGGCGGACCATGCGGAACAGGTCGAGCATTTCGGTGTCGCCGGGGCCGAACACTGCGGGCGGACGCACGATCGTCCAGTCGAGTCCGCTTGCTCGCACCGCGGCTTCGGCGCGCTCCTTCGACCAGCCATAGTCGGAAAGCGCGGGTTCGCGCGCCGCGAGCGACGAGACATGGACAAAGCGCGTCACGCCGGCGCCGCGCGCGGCGGCGATTACATTGGCGGTGGCGGTCGCATTGCCAGCCTCGAAAGCCGCGCGATCCGGTGCGTTTACCACGCCGGCGATGTGCATGAGGGCGTCGGCGCCCGCGCTCATCTCGGCAAGGCTTGCTCTATTATCGAGCGCGCCGGCGATCCAGGTCACGCCCGGACGTTCGGGCTGGGGGCGACGGGTGAGCGCGCGGACGTGCCAGCCCGCTTCGATCGCGTGGTTGAGCGTCGCACCGCCGACGAAGCCGGTTGCGCCGGTCATCGCCAGCACGGGGCGGGTCACAGCAGCACCAGATGGTCGCGGTGGACCATGGCGCTGCGCGGTGCGTAGCCGAGCGCGGACTCCTGCGCCTCGCGGCCCAGGCCGAGGATCGCGGCCGCGTCGGCGGCGGGATATTCGGAGAGGCCGCGCGCGACGACGCGGCCGTCGGGTCCGACGATGTCGAGGATGGCGCCGCGTGCAAAGACGCCCGACACCGCCGTGACCCCCGCGGCGAGCAGACTGGCGCCGCCCGCGAGCGCCCTGACCGCGCCCGCGTCGATCGTCAGCCGTCCTTCGGCGGTCAATCCGCCCGCGAGCCACGCCTTGCGTGCACTGGCGCCGCGCTCGGCAACGAACAGGCTGTGCCGCGCCTCGGTCGACAGCGGCCGGTCGATGCGCCCCGATGCGATGGCGAGGTGCGCGCCCGCGGCATTGGCGATCCGTGCGGCGGCGATTTTCGACACCATGCCCCCCGATCCCATGCCCGACGCCGAGCCGGTGTCGGCCATCGCTTCGATGCCCGAATCGATCCTGTCGATCCGCGCGATATGGACCGCGCCTGGCAGCGCCGGATTGCGGTCGTAAAGCCCGTCAATGTCCGACAATAGGATGACGCCGCGCGCCGCGGCCGCCTGCGCGACCCGTGCCGCGAGCCGGTCGTTGTCGCCAAAGCGGATTTCCTCGGTCGCGACGCTGTCATTTTCATTGATGATCGGTACGACGCCAAGGCTGAGCAGGCGGCCCAGCGTCGCCGCGGCGTTCAGATAGCGCCGCCGATGCTCAAGATCGCCCAGCGTCACCAGCATCTGTGCCGCGGTTAACCCCTCGGCACCGAGCACCTCGGCCCAGACCTGGCTGAGCGCGATCTGGCCGGTGGCCGCGGCCGCCTGGGCATCCTCAAGGCTGGCGCGGCCGCCCTTGGACAGTCCCAGCCGCCGCGCGCCCAATGCGATGGCGCCCGACGATACCACCGCGATCTGCTGCCCGGCGCGCGCGCGCCCGGCGATGTCGGCCGCGATCCCCGCCAGCCAGTCGCGCCGTACCGCTCCATCGGGATCGACGAGCAGCGCCGATCCGATCTTGACGATCAGCCGCGGACAGGAGGCGGGTGGAAACAGGCTCATGCCGCTGCCGATAGCGCGGCGACGACCGCGCGCCAATGCGAATGTCACAGGCGGCGCTGCACGACCTGTTCGGCCGGTTGTCGAACCCGGTTGACCGCGCGACTCGCCATGGGCACATCCGGCCGATGCCGACCATCGCCCCCGTCATCGAAACCGAACGCCTCCGCCTGCGCCCCGGGCGCCTGTCGGACAAGGATACGCATATCGCGATGTGGGCCGATGCGCGCGTCACGCGCTTCATCGGCGGCGAGCCGCGCGCGCCCGATGTGAGTTGGGGCAAGTTTTTAAGCTCGGCGGGGCTGTGGCCGGTGATGGGTTTTGGCTATTGGGTGTTCGCCGACAAGGCGAACGACGCGCTGATCGGCATGGGCGGCCTCAGCTATTTCTGCCGCGGCATCGCCGAACTCGAAGGGATGCCCGAGGCGGGCTGGGCGTTCGACGCCGACCATTGGGGGGCGGGTTATGCGACCGAGGCGATGACCGCGGCGCTCGGCTGGGCGGACGCGAACCTCGACGCAAACGAAGTGCGCTGCATCATCGATCTGGGCAATGACGCATCGGAACGTGTGTCGACCAAGCTCGGTTTCCGGCGCATCGGCGACAGCGACGCGCTGGGGCATGTGGTGGCGATCTATGCGCGGCCGCGGGGTGGGTAACGGCGTCTGTCGTCCCGGCGAAGGCCGGGATCTCACCCTGTCGGATTGACGCACCGGCGAGATCCCGGCCTTCGCCGGGATGACGAATGGGTATGGGCCTACGCCAGTTCCACCACCAGGACGCCGCCATCGGCGCTGACGACGCGAACCTTGCTGCCTTCGGCGGCGTCGGGGCCGCGCACGGGCCATTCGCCATCGCCGACTTTCGCGCGCCCGCGTCCATCCTCGATCGCCTTGGTCACGATCAGCACTTCGCCGACCAGGCGGCCGCCGCGCTGGTTGAGGTGCGGGTCGGCGGTCGTGATCGGATTGGCCTTGAGCCAGCGGCGCCCGCCATAAAGCGCGACGAACGACAGCACGGCAAAGATGCCGAGCTGCAACGGGACGCTGAGCGGGACGATCCACGCGATGACGCCGGTAACGATCGCCGCGGCACCGATCCAGATGAGGAAAAAGCCCGGCGCGACAATCTCCGCCGCGGCGAGCAGCACGCCGAGCGACAACCACGCCCAATGCGGTTCCATATTCGCGAGCCAGTCGGGCATGTCAGGCTCCAGTCTTGCGTTCGATGGCGTCGCGCGCGAGTTCGCCGATCCCGCCCAAAGTCCCGATCAACTGCGTCGCCTCGACGGGGAACAGGATCGTCTTGCTGTTCGGGCTGGTCGCAAACTGGCTGACTGCCTCGACATATTTCTGCGCGACGAAATAGTTGATCGCTTGCGCATTGCCGCTGGCGATCGCGTCGCTGACCATCTGCGTCGCTTTCGCTTCGGCCTCGGCCTCGCGTTCGCGCGCTTCGGCGTCGCGGAAGGCGGCCTCGCGGCGGCCTTCGGCCTCGAGGATCTGGCTCTGCTTCTCCCCCTCGGCGCGCAGGATTTCGGACGCGCGCAGCCCCTCCGCCTCGAGGATCGCGGCACGTTTTTCGCGCTCGGCCTTCATCTGCCGCGCCATCGCGTTCGAAATGTCGGCGGGCGGGC
>JBGTUD010000171.1:0-6379 GCA_041939405.1 Sphingopyxis sp.
CGCTGGCCGCTCGATCCCGCCGCCGAAGCGGTGCGCGGCGCCGGAGTGAAAGCATGACCCGTGAAAGCATGACGCCATACAGGAATTTCGGCGTCGTCGGCGGCGGCGCGTGGGGCACGGCGCTCGCGCAGTTGCTCGCCGCCGGCGGCGCGCCCGTCCGCCTCTGGGCGCGCGAGGCCGACGTCGTCGCCGCGATCAACGCCGAACATCGCAATTCCGTCTTTCTTCCCGGCGCGGCGCTGTCGCCCTCGCTCGAAGCGACCGGCGACCTCGGCGACCTCGCCGGCCTCGACGCGCTGCTTATCGTCGTTCCGGTGCCCTTCCTGCGCGCCGTGCTCGCCGATCTGCCCGCGGGCAACGCCCCGCTCGTCTTTTGCAGCAAGGGGATGGAGGCGGGCAGCTTCGCCTTCCCGATCGACATGGCGCGCGAGCTCGCGCCTGCTCGCCCGCACGCGGTGCTGTCGGGACCGACCTTTGCGAACGAAGTCGCCGCGGGCCTCCCCACCGCGATCACCCTCGCGGCGGCCGATGCGGCGCTCGCCACCGGTCTGGCGCAGGCCATCGCGCGCCCGCATTTCCGCCCCTATGTCTCGACCGACGTGATCGGCGCCGAAATCGGCGGCGCGGTCAAGAATATCCTCGCGATCGCGTGCGGCATCGTCGAGGGCGCGGGGCTCGGCCTCAACGCGCGTGCGGCGCTGATCAGCCGCGGCTTTGCCGAAATGACGCGTTTCGGCCTCGCGCGCGGTGCGCAGGCCGAAACGCTCGCCGGGCTCGCCGGGCTCGGCGATCTTGTCCTCACCTGCACCTCGGCCAATTCGCGCAACTTCGCGCTGGGCCAGGGGCTGGGCCGCGGCGAGGCGATCGACGCGCTGATGGCCGACCGCCGCACCGTTGCCGAAGGCGCGTTCAGCGCGCCGGTGGTCGCGGCCGCGGCGCGCGCCGACGGGGTCGACATGCCGATCACCGATACGGTCGCGCGGCTCGTCGCGGGCGAGCTGCGCGTCGCCGACGCCATTCAGGCTCTGCTCAGCCGCCCGCTGCGACCCGAAGGGCGATGAGATATTTCCACCGATTGCCTGCCCCTCCCCGCCGCGCTAGGATGACCGCCGGGGAGCAGCAGAAGGGGCGCAAGGCTTGAGCCAGACCGACAGCGCAGCCGCGCCCTTGTCGTCCGACGCCCCCTCCCGCGATGCGGACACGGCGGCGCTTGCGAAAGGCGGACGCACCAATTTCTTCGGCTTCGTCCTCCGCCTCGTCGCCCGCCTGCCCTTTCTGTACGTCGCGGGCCGCTGGTACGGGCCCGAGGCGGTGGGCCGCTTTGCCTTTGCCGTGCTCGTCATCGAACTTGTGGCACAGCTCGCGACGCTCGGCCTGAAACGCGGCCTCGCCGAACAGCTGAGCGCGCCGGGCGCCGATCAGCGCATCGTCGTCTGGGACGGCATGTTCGTCGCTTTCCTCGCCTCGGCGGCGGGATCGGCGCTGCTGCTGCTGTTGCCGCAGCTCATGTATCCGGCGGGCGACATCAACGAAATCGACCGCTGGATGGCGTGCCTCGTCTTTGTGATCGCGGGCACCGACATCGCGCTCGCCGCCTGCGCCTATAAGTTCGACATCGGCGCGACGGTGCGCGCGCGCGCGATCGTCGAACCCTGGGTGATCAGCGCCGCCGCCGCGGGATTCTGGTTCGTGTCGGCCGAAAACGGGCTGATGCTCTCCTACGCCGCGGCGATGCTCGGCGCCTTCCTGACCGCGCTCATCCCGATGATGCGCCATTTCGGCGGTCCCGGCGTGTGGCGCCCGCACCCTGCGCAGCTCATCACCCTCGCGCGGCGCAACGCCCCGCTTGCCGCCGCCGATGCGATCGAATGGGGGACGCGCCGGCTCGACCTCTTCATCCTCGGCCAGTTCACCTCGCCGACGATCTACGGCATCTATTATATGGCGCAGCAGGTCGCCTCGCTCCCGCAAAAGCTCAAGACCAGCTTCGAGCCGATCCTCGGCCCCGTCATCACCCGCAACCTCGCCGAAAAGCGGCTTGCCGCCGTGGCGGCACAAGTGAGCCAGGTCGGTTTCTGGATCATCGCCGCGCAGGCAGGCGTCGCGCTCGCGCTCGGCATTCCGGGCGAAGCCGTGATGGGGCTCGTCGGTCCCGAGTTTGTGAGCGGCACCGCCGCGCTCGCCTTCCTGCTCGCGGCCGAAGTCGTCGCGGCCACCGCGGTCGTCAGCGAGGCGGCGCTCGTCTATGTCGCGCGCCACCGCAATCTGCTCATCAGCCTGGCGACGCTCGCGATTCAGGCGGCGCTCAGCGTCGCGCTGATCCTCGTCGCGCAGTCGATGGGCCTGCCTCACATCTATTACGCCGCGGCGGTCGCGCTCGCGTTGATGCTCGCGCTCGGCTTTGCCTCGCTCGTCAAGGCGCGGCTGCTCGCCCGCCTGCTCGGCGCGCCGGTAAACAGCCTGCGCTGGGCGCTCGTCTGGGCGACCGCCGGCGCCGCGGTGCTCGGCTGGGGGGCGACGCAGCTCCCCGAATGGGCCGAGCTGCTGATCGGTGTTCCCTTCATCCTCGCCATTTACGGCTGGCTCATCTGGACGCGCGGTTTCGGGCCCGCCGACCGCGAGCTGTTCAGGAAACAACCGGGTGCGGCCGCGGCGCCCGCGGGCTGATCGTCACCCGCGGGCTGATCGTCAATCGACCGCGCGCTGCGCGGCGTCGCCGACATCCTGCGCCGCAGCGCCGACTTTTTCGGCCGCCTCGGTGATCGCGCCGCTTTCGGCCTGCTCGCTCGACAGGAACTGAAAGGCGAAAAAGGCCGCGACCAGGATCGCGACGAGCAGGATCAGCCCGATTCCGATCCCGCCGCCGCGGCGCGGCGCGCGGTCGATAACCGTGGTCGTGTGCGTCGTCCCGTCGGGGTCGCGCGTCGTGTGAATTTCGTCGGCCATAAAAGAAACTCCTACGCCTGTGATGCGGCATAGGACGCTTTAAGGCGCCGAGAGGTTCCGCGGGATCACCCCAGCCGTTCGGCGATCTTCGCCTTGAGGTCGGTCTGCGCGCGCGGCCCGACCTGCGCGATGATTTCGCGCGCGCACACCGCGCCCATCGTCAGGCAGTCGGCAAGCCCGCGCTTTTCGGCCAGGCCGGCCAGGAAACCGGCCGCGAACAGGTCGCCCGCGCCGGTCGTATCGACGACGGTGTCGATCGGCTCGGCCCCGACCTCGAACCGCTCGCCACCCTCGATCGCGAGCGCCCCCTGCGCACCGCGCGTGACGACCAGCAGCGGCACCTGCGGCGCGATTTTGGCGACGGCGGCCTCAAAATCGTCGGTTTCGGCGAGCGCGCGGATTTCGACTTCGTTCGCGAACAATATGTCGAACAGCCCTTCGCCGATCAGCGCGCGGAAGTCTTCGCCGTGGCGGTCGATGATGAAGGCGTCCGACAGCGTGAAGGCGACCTTGCGCCCCGCGCCGCGCGACACGTCGATCGCGCGCCGCATCGCCGCGCGCGACAGCGGCGGATCCCACAAATAGCCTTCGAGATAGAGGATGTCGGCGTCGGCGATCCACGCCTCGTCGATCATCGCCTGGTCGAGCAGATGGCTCGCGCCCAGAAACGTGTTCATCGTGCGCTGCCCGTCGGGGGTGACGAGGATCAGGCAGCGCGCGGTCGGCGCGCCTTCTTTGAGCGCAGGGGTTTCATAGGCAACGCCCAGCGCGCGCAGGTCGTGGGTGAACACCGCGCCGAGCTGGTCGTCGGCGACCTGCCCGATGAAGGCGCAGCGTTCGCCGAGCGCCGCCATGCCCGCGAGCGTGTTCGCCGCGCTGCCGCCCGACATTTCGACCGCGGGCCCCATCGCGGCATAGAGACGTTCGGC
The DNA here is from genome assembly GCA_041939405.1 of Sphingopyxis sp. GTDB lineage: Bacteria > Pseudomonadota > Alphaproteobacteria > Sphingomonadales > Sphingomonadaceae > Sphingopyxis. The sequence goes on from JBGTUD010000171.1 coordinate 3,876, forward strand.
CTCGACACCGTCGATCAGGCGCATCGATCCCTTCACCAGCCCCTCGGCCTCGATCAGCGCATCGTCGGCGCGGGCGATGACGTCGACGATCGCGTTGCCGATCGCAACGACATCGAAACGGGCGGTGGCGGCCATGAAAATTCCAGTTCTGAAGAGGAAAAGCTGCGCGCGCCTTTAGGGACCGCGGCGCGGCAAGGCAAGCGTGCGCGCTTGACGCACGCGGCGGCGCCCATCATCCAGCGGCGATGACCCGCGCGCTCCACGCCTTTCTGCTCGCGCTCCGCGACCTTGGCAGCCCGCGCGTGCTCGCCATCCTCGCGCAAAGCCTCGCGCTCACGCTGCTGCTCCTCGCGCTGTCGGGCGCCGCGATCTTTTACGGCACGCGCTGGGCGATCGACCATTGGGGATGGCTCGATGCCGCGACGCGCGACATCGCGGGCATCCTCGTCATCCTGGGCGTGATCGCGGGAAGCTGGCTGCTCTTTCGCGCGGTCGCGATCGCCGTCATCGGGCTGTTCGCCGACGGACTTGTCGCCGAAATCGAGCGGCGCCACTATCCCGCCGCCGCGGCGCGCGCGGTCGATGTCGGCTGGGGGCAGGGCATCCGGCTCGCGCTCGCTTCGCTCGGGCGGCTGATCGGCGGCAATCTGCTCGCGCTCCCGCTCTATGTCCTGCTGCTCGTTACCGGCATCGGCACGCCGATCCTTGCGCTGTTCGTCAACGCGCTGCTGCTCGGCCGCGATCTCGAAGCGATGGTGCTCGCGCGCCATCCCGGTCGCGCGCGCTTCGCCCGCAGCGCGCGCTGGCCGCTTGGTCTGCTGTCCGCCGCAAGCTTTGTGGTGCCCATCGCCAATCTGTTGGCGCCGCTGCTCGGCACCGCTATGGCCGTCCACATGCTGCACCTCGGCAACGGGAATCCCGAACGATGATCGACAATCGCCGCCTGGCCGCGATGGCGGGCCTTGCATTGACCCTCGGCGCGTGCGCGGGCCCGGCGATCCCGCGCCCCGCCGCCGCCGCGCCTTCGGCGCCGCCGCCGACGGTGGTGCGGCCGGTGCAGAATAATGCCCTGATCGGCAACAGCGTCGATGCCGTCGGCCGGATGTTCGGCAAGCCCCGGCTCGACGTCACCGAGGGCGCGGGGCGCAAGCTGCAATTCGCGGGCGCGCGCTGCACCCTCGACATTTATTTCTATGCCCCGCGCGCCGGCGCCAGTCCGGTCGCCACGCACGTCGACGCGCGCGCGCCCGACGGCCGCAACGCCGATGTCGACAGCTGCGCCGAGGCGCTGCGACGCTAACGTCGATCCTTTCGTCCCCAATCGTCATCCCGGCGAAGGCCGGGATGACCAAGAAAAATGACCCGTGCGCCACGCCAAACGCCACCAGCCTGCGACATCACGCCGCCAATTCGCTCAGCGCCCATAAGGCCGCATCGGCGACCATCGGCGATTCGTCCCTCGCCAGCCGTTCGAGCGCCGGAACAAGCCGCACATCGCCGCTGTTCCCCGCCGCAATCGCGGCGTTACGCACCATGCGGGCGCGCCCGATCCGCTTGATCGGCGATCCGGCAAACACCTGCCGGAAACCGGCATCGTCCAGCGCGAGCAGATCGCCGAGCGACGGCGCCGCCAGCTCGGCGCGCGGCAAAAAGGCGCGGTGGCGGTGCGCAGTTTCTGCAAATTTGTTCCACGGACAAACGGCAAGGCAAGCGTCGCTGCCATAGATGCGGTTGCCGATCGCGCGGCGGAACTCGGTCGGGATCGGCCCGTCATGCTCGATCGTGAGGTAGGAGATACAGCGCCGCGCATCGACCCGATATGGCGCCGGAAAGGCATCGGTCGGGCACGCCTGCTGGCACGCCGAACAGCTGCCGCACCGGTCGCGGCCGGGCGCCGAGGGCGCAAGATCGAGCGTCGTGTAGATGGCGCCCAGAAACAGCCAGCTGCCATGCTCGCGGCTGACAAGATTGCTGTGCTTGCCCTGCCAGCCGAGCCCGGCCGCCGCCGCCAGCGGCTTTTCCATCACCGGTGCGGTGTCGACGAAGACCTTGACGTCCGAACCGCTGCGCGCGGCGAATTTCTGCGCGATCTCCTTGAGCCGTCCCTTGATGACGTCGTGGTAGTCGCGATGGCGTGCGTAGACCGAGATTGCCGCGCGCTCCTTGCGCGCCAGAAGCGCCAGCGGATCGGTATCGGGGCCGTAGTTCATCGCCAGCATGACGATCGAGCGCACCTCTGGCCAGAGCGCACGCGGATCGCCGCGTCGCGCTGGCCGTCGAAGGTCGAATCGAGCAGCGTGAATTGCCACGCGGGCGAGGTCTTCTCGCTGACGATGCCGTAGCGGCCGCCGCGGAAGTGCACGTCCTCCATGACGTTGCCGGCCACGTCTTTATCCGGGTCCAGCTCCGGCTCCTGGGGCAAAAAGCCGACGGTTGCACCCTCGGCGGACCAGGCCTCGCCGGTGAAATCGGTTTCGATGCCGGCCATGATGCGCAGCAGCGTC
>JBGTUD010000172.1:0-6373 GCA_041939405.1 Sphingopyxis sp.
CTGATGATCGACAATGTCGACCAAAGATCAAAGGATTATGGCGAGATCGCGCAGGCCTATCGCCCGGGTCACGCCGATTATGCCTATGACGCCAAATATGGCATTCGCGATTACCGCGGAGGGGGGCGGTCGAGTGCACGCGAAACCGCCGCGCGCGTCGCCGCGGGCGGCGTCGCGCGGCTGGTGATACCGGAGGTTCAGATTCACGCCTGGGTCGCCGAAATCGGCGGCGACGCGATCAACCCCGAAAATTTCGATCTCGAAGAGATTGACCGCAATCCCTTTTTCTGTCCCGATCCCGCCGCGGCGCAGCGCTGGGAAGGGCTGATGGATTCGGCGCGCAAGGCGGGCAGTTCGCTCGGCGCGGTGATCGAATGCGCGGCGAGCGGGGTTCCCGCCGGCTGGGGCGCGCCCATGTATGCCCAGCTCGATGCCGATCTCGCCGCCGCGATGATGGGCATCAATGCGGTGAAGGGGGTCGAGATCGGCGCGGGGTTCAACGCCGCGCGCCTCCGCGGCGAAGAAAATGCCGACGCGATGCGCCCGGCGAGCGACGGCAGCAATCGCCCCGATTTCCTGTCGAACAATGCCGGCGGCATCGCGGGCGGCATTTCGACCGGCCAGCCGGTCGTCGTGCGCGTCGCGTTCAAGCCGACCAGTTCGATCCTGACCCCGGTGCCGACCGTCAACAAGGCGGGCGAGGCGACGGACATCGTCACCAAGGGGCGCCACGATCCCTGCGTCGGCATCCGCGGCGCCCCGGTGGTCGAGGCGATGATGGCGCTGGTGCTCGCCGACCACAAGCTGCTCCACCGGGCGCAGTGTGGCTAGCTTGGTTGGGCCGGTTTGAAACACAAGCTCACATCATGTCGTCATTCCGGCGAAGGCCGGAATCTCACCGTGGCGTTTTGCAGTCGTGGCGAGATTCCGGCCTTCGCGGGAATGACGATTGAGATGAAGATGAGCAGGCTCCGGTGGTAAAATGATCGACGTCGCCCGCGCCTTTGTCGCCGAATATCAGGCGATCATCGGCCTCGTTGTCCTGGCGCTGATGTTCGTCGGCTTCGTGATGGAGCGTTTTCCCGCGACGGTCGTGGCGATCCTCGGCACCTGTACCTTCCTGTTCCTCGGCATCCTGTCGGGGCGCGACCTGTTTTCGGTCTTTGCCAACCCGGCGCCGGTGACGATCGGCGCGATGTTCATCCTGTCGGGGGCATTGCTGCGCACCGGGACGCTCGATGCGATCGCCAGCCGGATCATCGCACGCGCGCAGCGGCATCCCAAGCTGGCGCTCGCCGAAATGTTCCTCGGCGTCTATGTCGCGTCGGCCTTTCTCAACAACACGCCCGTTGTCGTGGTGATGATCCCGATCATGCTCCGCCTTGCCGCGGCGCTCAACCTCAGCGCGAAACGGCTGCTCATCCCGCTCTCTTATGTGGCGATCCTCGGCGGCACGACGACGCTGATCGGCACCTCGACCAACCTGCTCGTTGCCGCGGTGGCGGAGGAGAATGGGCTCGATCGCTTCGGCATCTTCACCATTACGCCCGTCGGACTGATCGCCGGCGTCGTCGGCGCCTTTGCCCTGCTTTCGATCGCGCGCCGCTTTCTGCCCGACGATACGACAAGCCAGATCGCGCTCAGCCAGGATCACCGCTCCTTCCTTTCCGAAGTACGGATTTTGAAGGGTGGCAATCTGGTTGGGCGGCGCGTCGGCGATGTGCCCTTTGCCAAACGTGCGAACGTGAAGCTCGTCGGGCTGAAACGCGGCGTCGCGCTCCGTCGCACCGCGGTCGCCGACGAAAAATTGCAGGCCGACGACCGGCTGGTCCTTCGCCTCGAACTTGCCGAGCTGCTTTCGCTGCGCGCGAACAAGAATGTCGCGATCGGGCTGACCGCGGGGCACGACGATGTCGAACAGGATGAAGAGGAAATCGTCGAGGCGATGATCGCGCCCAGCCATCCGGCGATCGGCCGCCGCCTGATCGAGATTCCCTTTCTCTCGTCGCTGCGCGTCCGCATCCTTGGCATCGCGCGCTTTCGCAAGACCCCCGGCCCCGACCTTCCCAATGCGCGCATTCAGGCGATCGATCGTGTGCTGGTGACGGGGCCGTCCGACCAGATCGAACAGATGTACGGCAATCCGCATCTTTATGGCGTCGGCTCGACCACCGAGCGCGAATTCCGCCGCAGCAAGGCACCGATCGCGATCGGCGCGCTGCTCGGCGTCATCCTGCTTGCGTCGCTCAACGTCATGGACATCGGCGTGGCCGCGATCATCGGCGTCGGGCTGATCCTTGTCACGCGCTGTATCGACGCGGACGAGGCGTGGGATTCGATCGACGGCAATGTGCTCGTGCTGATCTTCGCCATGCTCGCGGTGGGGCTCGCGCTCGAAAATTCGGGCAGCGTCGCGCTGGTCGTCGGTAAGCTCACCCCCATTCTGGCCGATGTGCCGCCATGGGGTCTCGTCCTTGCCACCTATGCTATTTCGGTGCTGCTGACCGAGGTGGTGACGAACAATGCGGTCGCCATCCTGGTGACGCCGCTGGCCATCGCCGTGGCGCGCGACCTGGGGGTCGATCCCTATCCGCTGGTCATCGCCGTGATGTTCGCCGCATCGGCCAGCTTTGCGACGCCGATCGGCTATCAGACGAACACGCTCGTCTATGCAGCGGGCAACTACCGCTTTGTCGACTTTTTCCGCGCAGGCATTCCGATGACGCTTTGTGTCGGCGCGGCGACGATCGTGGCAATTTCCATGCTCATCTAACGCCCGGTCGGCGCCGTGGGCTCTGGACGCTGGCGCCGATTTGGTGAAGGGTGCGCGCCGATTGCGCCGCGGCGGGGAGCCGTCGCGGGGAGGGAAAGGATATAATATGGGGTGGTGGTTTCGGATTCCTTTGTGGCAGCGCGTCATTGCCGCGCTGATATTGGGTGTCCTGACGGGGTTTCTGTGGGGGCCCGAAGCCGCCAGCATCAAATGGATCGGCGATTTCTTCATCAAATCGGTGAAGATGCTCGTCGTCCCGCTGATCTTCTTTTCGCTCGTTTCGGGGGTCGCGGCGATCGGCGACCTGCGCAAGCTCGGCAAGGTGGGCGGGCGCGCGATGCTGCTCTTTGTGATCACCGGCCAGATCGCCGTGTGGCTCGGTCTTGCGCTTGGCACATTTGTTCAGCCTGGCCTCGGTGTCGACACGAGCGCGATCGAACGCGGCCCAGTGCCCGAACCGGCCTCGACCGGCTGGACCGACATGATCCTGTCGATCGTCCCCGAAAGCCCCGTACAGGTGATGGCCGATGTTCAGGTGCTGCCGCTGATCGTCTTTGCGCTGCTCGTCGGCATCGGCATTCTGATGGCAAAGGAAGAGGGCGCGCCGGTCGCCAAAATCTTCGACAGCGGCGCGGTCATCATGCAAAAGGTGACGATGCTCGTCATGGAGCTGACGCCTTTCGGTGTCTTTGCGCTGATGGCATGGGTCGCGGGCGTGCTCGGTCTCGATGCGCTGCAATCGCTCGCGCAGCTGGTCGGGCTCAACTATCTTGGCTGCCTGCTCATCATCTTCGGCATGTATCCGCTGATGATCCGTCTCCTCGCCAAAGTGCCCGTCGTCGGTTTTTTCCGCGGGATGATCGACGCGATGGCGGTCAGCTATTCGACCGCATCGTCGAACGCGACATTGCCCGTTACGCTCCGCTGCGCGCAGCGTAACCTCGGCGTGTCGCCCAGCGTGGCGAGCTTCGTCATCTCGCTGGGCGCGACGATCAACATGAACGGCACGGCGATGTATCTGGGGCTGGCGACGCTGTTCGGCGCGCAGATTTTCGGCGTCGACTTGAGCCTTGCCGACTATATCATGATCTCGGTCACGGCGACGCTCGGCGCGATCGGTGCCGCAGGGATTCCGGGCGCCGGCCTCATTATGATGGCGCTTGTTTTCGGTAGCGTCGGGGTCCCGCTCGAAACGATCGCTTTCGTTGCCGGGGTCGACCGGATCATGGACATGATGCGCACGACCACGAACGTCACGGGCGATGCCGCGGTTGCGGTGACGGTGGCATCGATGACCGGCGAACTCGATGTCGAGGAACTCGCGTCGGCGGACGATGTCTAGCCCCGACGACCTGGTCGGTCGGTCCGTCTAGTCCTCGCGTACCCGGTTTGGACGATCGGCGCGGCTCGGCCGCTGCGCGGGGGCCGGACGTGCGACCGGCGCGGGCAGCGCAGCGCGCGGGCTGGGCACAGCGACTGGCGGCAGCGCCCGGGGTTGGGGCCGCGCCCCTGTCGCGGGCGCCGCCGCCGGTGCCGGGCGGTCGCGGCGCGTCGCGCCGGGATCGCGCCGGTTAACGCCATCCCTTCGCGGCCGCGAATACATCTCGCCCGGCTCGGTGGCGGGCAGGTTACGGATCGCACGCGGTGTGCCGGTTGCACCGTCGACAGGGCGGTGCGGCCGCGTGCCGCGCGGACCGTCGCGGTCGCCGCGGTTCCACCCCGGCCGACCGTCGCCGCGCGGGCGGTCGTCGTCGCGGTCGCGGTGCCAGCCGGGGCGGCCCGGCTTGCCGTCGCCGCGCCGGCCATGATGTTTCCACCACGCGCGCCGACCGCCCCAATAGTTCAGATAATGGTCGTGCAGCGGATAGCGGTTGCGATAGCGGTCGAACATCCACAGGCCGTGGCCGGGGTAATAATAATCGTCGTACCAGCCGCCGCCGAACCCGATCTGGACGAACCCGCTGCCATAATCGGCCGCGTCATAGCAGTCATAGCCATACCCATCGTCATAGGCATAGCCGTCATAGTCGTAATAGGCACTGCCATAACGCGCGGCGCAATCGCCGCGCGAGGCATAGCTCGCCCCATAGACGTCGCCATAATAGCAGCCGCCGAGCGTCGTCGTCGCGATCGTACCGAGGGCGATGGAGAGGGGGCGTTTGAAAGCGGTTGGCATGGGGCGGTCCTTCGGCGGTCGCCGGGATGCGACCCTTTCCTGACTTGCAAGACTGCCCGAGTCGAGTTGAATTTGCGGTGAATGGTGCCTGGCCGGGCTCAAAGCCTTACTTGCACTGCTGTCAGTAGTGCGTTACCCATTCTCGCCACGACAGGATGGACGAGGAAATGCCCCGATGAACGCGCCGACGCAAATCCACCCCGCGAACAGCCGCTGGTCCGCCGCGCGCTTCGGTCCCGATACGCGGCATTGGCTGCCGCGCAATCCCGACAGTGCGATCGACCATATTCCGGGCGAGGACGGATTGCCCGTCCTGGGCAATACGCTCGACCAATTGCGCGACTATCCCTCCTTTGCGCGCCGCATGGTCGACCGATATGGCCCCGTCTATCGCAACAACAGCTTCGGCGGGCGCAGCGTCGCGCTCCACGGTCCCGAAGCGAACGAACTGGTCATGTTCGACCGCGACAAGATTTTCTCGTCCGAACAGGGATGGGGACCGGTGCTGAACCTGCTCTTCCCGCGCGGGCTCATGCTGATGGATTTCGAAAAGCATCGCGCCGACCGCAAGCTGTTGTCGGTCGCGTTCAAACCCGAACCGATGCGCCACTATGCCGACGCGCTCAACGAAGGGATCAAGGGCCGCATCGCGAGCTGGAGCGGCAGGACGTTCAAATTCTATCCCGCGATCAAGGAACTGACGCTCGACCTCGCCGCCACCAGCTTCCTCGGCATTCCGTGGGGACCGGAAGCCGACAAGGTGAACAAGGCATTCGTCGACATGGTGCAGGCATCGATCGGGATCGTCCGCCGCCCGCTGCCGTTCACCGCGATGGGACGCGGGGCGAAGGGCCGCGCCTTTCTGGTCGATTATTTCAGCCGCATGGTTCCCGAACGCCGCGACGGCGCGGGCGAGGATATGTTCAGCCAGATCTGCCGGACCAGGGACGACAATGGCGAATATATGCCGGTCGATGCAATCGTCGACCATATGAACTTTCTGATGATGGCGGCGCACGACACGATCACCAGCTCGATCACCACGCTGGTCTGGCAATTGGCGCGTCAACCCGAATGGCAGGACAAGCTGCGCGAGGAGATGCTGGCGGTCGCTCCGGCGGGCGAGGGCGTCGGACACAACAGCCTGGGCGAGCTCGAGCTGACCGAATGGGCCTTCAAGGAAGCGCTGCGGCTGGTCCCTCCGGTGCCGAGTTTCCCGCGCCGCGCGCTCAAGGATTTCGAGTTCGGCGGCTATCGCATTCCAGCGGGCACGTCCGTCGGCGTCAGTCCGGCCTATACTCATATGATGGAGGAGCATTGGCCCGAACCCGACAAATTCGATCCGATGCGTTTTTCGCCCGAGGTTGCGCGCGGGCGCCACAAATATGCCTGGGTTCCCTTCGGCGGCGGCGCGCATATGTGCC
>JBGTUD010000173.1:0-6369 GCA_041939405.1 Sphingopyxis sp.
CAAGCAGGCGGAGGAACAGGATGGGCTGTCCCCGGTCGACGCCGCGGTGCGCGCCGCGCGCGACCGCCTGCGCCCGATCCTGATGACGAGCTTTGCCTTCATCCTTGGCGCGGTCCCCTTGCTCATCGCGAGCGGCGCGGGGGCGGAACTGCGCCAGGCGCTCGGCACCGCTGTATTCTTCGGGATGCTTGGGGTGACGGCGTTCGGGCTCGTCTTCACCCCGACCTTCTATGTCGTCTGCCGCGCGCTCGGCGACTGGTTCGCTGCGCGCAAGCGCGGACCGGGCGGTCATGGCGCGGCGCTGCCCGTGCCGGCGGAATGATGAAAGGTGCATTCGTATCTTTCAGTGCGTCCCCGCGAAGGCGGGGACCCATCTCCGGAGGGTTCAAACTTGCACCGGCCGGAGATGGGCTCCCGCCTTCGCGGGAGGACGCGGCTCTTTTGGCCGACCGAATTTCAGGAGAACAAACATGATGCTCCGCAACATCCTTAGTGCCGCTTCGGCGCTCGCGCTTGCGGCCTGCGCGGTCGGCCCCGATTACAAGGCGCCGCAATCGGCGTCGGCGCCCGCCGCGACCGGCGCATTCGTTTCGGCGAGCAGCCCTGCGGTGTCGCTCGCGCCGGTCGCCGCCGACTGGTGGCGCCTCTATGACGACCCGGTGCTCGACGGGCTGGTCGCCGACGCGCTCGCGAGTAATAGCGACGTACGCGTCGCGGTAGCGAATATCGCCCGCGCCCGCGCGTCGCTGCGCGATGCGCGCGCCGACCGCTTGCCGCAGAGTGCGATCGGCGCTGGCGCCAATTATGGCCGCAGTCCCGAAGGCCAGCGCCTGCCCGGCGCGGATCGCGAGGATTGGGCGGTCGATGTTGGCATCAATGTCTCCTACGAGGTCGACCTGTTCGGCCGCGTCAGCCGCTCGGTCGAGGCGGCGCGCGGCGATGCCGAGGCGGCCGAAGCCAATGCCGACGCGGTGCGCGTGATCGTCGTCGCCGACACGACCCAGGCGTACGCTGACGCCGCATCGGGCGCGGCGCGGCTGGGCGTTGCGCGGCGCATCGTCGAACTGCTCGACCAGCAGGTGAACCTTACCCAGCGGCGCAAGGAGGTCGGCATGGCGACCGGACTCGACCTGGCGCGCATCACCACGCTGCGCGACCAGCGCGCGGCGGACATTCCCTCCATCGAGGCCGAGCGGCAGGCGGCATTGTTCCGCCTCGCGACTCTGACCGGTCGCGCTCCCGCTGCGCTCCCTCCCATCGCAGCGGACCGCAACATCAGCCTCGAAATCACCGATCCCATCCCGGTCGGTGATGGGGCGGCGCTTTTGAAGCGCCGCCCCGACATTCGCGCGGCCGAGCGCCGCCTGGCCGCCGACACCGCGCGCATCGGCGTCGCGACCGCGGACCTGTATCCGCGCATCACGCTCGGCGGTTCGGCGGGGTCGACCGGCTCCGGCTTTGGCGACATATTCGGCGGCGGGCCGCTGCGCTGGCTGCTCGGCCCGCTCATCAACTGGGCCTTCCCCAACCAGGAGCCTGCACGCGCGCGAATCGCCGCCGCCGAAGCCGATACGCAGGCGTCGCTGGCCGCATTCGACGGCGCGGTGCTGCGCGCGCTCGAAGAGACCGAAACCGCGCTGTCGTCCTATGCGCGGTCGCTCGAGCAACGACAGGCGCTGCGCGCGGCGCGCGACCAGGCCGAACGCGCGGCGCGGATCGTCCGCGCGAAGCGGGTCGAGGGGGCGTCGGATTCGCTCGAATGGCTCGATGCCGAGCGGACGTTCGCCGAAACCGAAGCGGTGCTCGCGGCGCAGGACGCGCAGATTTCGCGCCGCCAGATCGCCGTGTTCCGCGCGCTCGCCGGCGGCTGGTCGGGTTAGGGCTGACAATCATTCTGAACCGTCATCCCGGCGAAGGCCGGGATGGCGGGGTAGGGAGAGGGATGGCGAGGTAGAGAGAGCTGGCGCTCCGCCCCACCGCCGCCACCGCCATCGTTTACGCGCCTTTTACCAGTCCCGGTGCATAAGATTTACCGATATTTGTGGCTGGGGATAAATGATGGACAGCATGCGCGGCCTGCTTTCGGGCAGCCACGGCCAGGACGACGGGGCGATCGACGCGCCCGCGGCCGTCGGCGTCGATGAACGTCGGATGCAGGTGCGCGCCTATAATTATTGGGCTTCGCTGCTTGCCGACCGCGCCTATCCCTCGGTCGAGGATCTCGATCTCGACAGTGCCGATTTCGGGCCGCATTCGGTGCTGCTCGATTTCACGCAGGGCATCGACAATCCGGGCATCGCCTTTCTGGGCGACCGCTTGCGCGAAGAATCGCAGATCGACGAGAATGTCCATTATATCAGCCAGATCCCCGGACGCTCGCTGCTGTCGCGGCTGACCGACCATTATCTTCAGATCATCGCCAACCGCGCGCCGATCGGCTTCGAGGCCGAGTTCGAGAGCGACCGCGGCGTGACGATCATGTATCGCGGCATCCTGCTCCCCTTTTCGTCCGACGACGACACGATCGATTTCATCATGGGGGTGATCAACTGGAAGGAAGCGGCGCCGGCTGAGCAGGAAGAGGAATTGCAGCTGTCGGTCGAACAGGCGCTGCGCAGCGCCGCGCCGCTGACCGCCCCGGTTCCGGTGTGGGCCGACGGCCCCGACTCGCTGCACATCGACCATGATTTCGGGGGCGATATCGCGCCGGGCTTTACCGCTTTCGGCGACGAAGCGGCCGGTGTGGCGGACGTGCCCGGCGATCCGGGTCCCGATGCCGAACTCGCCGATTGGCTGGCGCTGGCGCGCGCGACCGCCGAGCGGGCGGTCGCCGCCGACAGCCGCAGCCGCAGCGCGCTGTACCAGGCGGTGGGCAAGGCGTGGGATTTTGCGATCGCCGCCGACGAGCAGCCCGACGCCTTTGCTGCGCTGCTCGACGATGCCGGGCTGGCGAAGCAGGACCGCGCGCCGATGACGCCCGTGGTGAAGCTGGTTTTCGGCGCAGCCTATGACAAGACACGGATCGCTGAATATGCCTGTGCGCTGGGCCATGCAAAGGAAGAGGGTATCGCGCGCGGATCGCTCGCGGCCTATCTCGATAGCTATCCCGGCGGTCTTAAAGGACTGGTCCGGGATGTCCGCGCGCGGCGCCGGTCCGAAAAGGCCGGCAAAGCGCCCGATGCCGGGATCGACGCGCTGCGCGCCGCGCAGCCGGCCGTCATACTGGAGCATGACGCGGGCGACGCCGAATTCGTCGTCCTGATCGCGCGGGCGATGCCGGGCGGACATGTCGGAATCGTTGCCAAGGCGGCCGAAGACCCGGCGCTGATCGCGAAACTCGCGAAGCGGGCAGTCGCGATCACGTCGTAAATCGCGACCCTCCCTGCACCGCGTAACAGACGACCCCAAAGTTGAAATAATTTTGCGCAAAGCGCGAACGAGGCCTTGAGCCGCGCGTCGCCGAGGCGCATAGGGGCAGCAGCGAACGGACCCCCGCCGATCGTCGGCTGGGATCCCCCATTTTGGTTCGGGATGCTGTACCTTATGCCCAAGACTATGTCCGAAACGCCGGAAACGGACACGCCGCCCACCGACCCCGTCAAAATCCCCGCAAAGATCGCCGCCGCCTATCTGACCGCGCTGCAGGGCAGCGCGCTTCCCGGCGAGGGTGACGACATGGACAAGGCCGCGCTTGCCGAAGCGAGCCGTTTCGCCGCGCGCGCCGCGCTCGAACGCGCACCCGAAACGCCGTCGCTGTTGCTCGAACCGATTGCCGCCGATGGTCCCGGTCGCCGGATGCGGCTCGCGATCATCAACGACGACATGCCCTTCCTTGTCGATTCGACGTCGCAGGTGGTGACGGCGCAGGGGCTGGTCGTCCACCGCATCCTGCATCCCGTTATCGCGGTGAAGCGCGATGCCAAGGGCCATTTGCAGGAAGCCGGCGCGGGCGACACGCGTGAATCGGTGATCTATATCGAGCTGGAAAGGGGCGACGCGCGTGCGCGCCGCCGCCTGCTCGATGCGATCGAGGCGGCGCTGCGCGACGTGCGCGCGGCGGTCCGCGACTGGCGCGCCATGCGCGCGGCGATGCTTGCCGATGCGGCGATGCGCGTCGAGGGCGAGGGCGCCGAGCTGCTGCGCTGGTTCGAGGGCGGGTCGATGACCCAGCTGGGCCACGAATGGCGCACGCGCGATGGCCAAATTCACGAACCGCTGGGGATCAGCGAGAGCGGCGAAAGCCAGCTTTTGTCCCCCGCCGCGCTCGACGCGGCTTTCGCCTGGTTCGACCGGGGCGGGCAGGCCCCGCTGCTGATCAAGTCGAACCGCTTGTCGGCGGTGCACCGCCGCGTGTTGCTCGACCTCATCATCGTTCCCGAAATGAAGGGGAAGAAGGTCGAGCGGCTGTCGATCCATGCCGGACTATGGACCAGCCAGGCGCTCTCGACGCCGCCCGCCAAGGTGCCCGTGCTGCGCGCCCAGCTCGACGGGCTCATGGCCAAATTCGGTTTCGATCCTGCGGGCCATGCGGGCAAGGCGCTCGCGCACGCCTTGACCGCGCTGCCGCACGACCTGCTGATCGCGTTCGATGCGGCTTCGCTCGAGGAATTGGTGCTCACGTCGATGTCGATCACCGACCGCCCGCGGCCCAAGCTGGTCACGGTGCGCAGCGCGCTGGGTCGCCATCTGTTCGCGTTCGTCTGGTTGCCGCGCGACGAGGTGTCGACCGGACGGCGCATCGCGGTCGAGGCAATGCTGGTGCGCGAGGCGAAGGCGGGGGTCATCGGCTGGACGATGGTGCTCGAGGACGGCGGCGCGGCGCTGCTGCGCTACACGCTCGACCTTCGCAGCGGGGGTGTGGTGCCCGACACCGACGCGCTCAACGCGCAGCTCGAACAAATGGTCCGCGGCTGGCAGCCCGAAGTCGAGGCGGCGCTGGCCAGGCGCGGCGACCCCGGCCGCGCGGCCGCGCTGGCGGGCCGGTTCGCCGCCGCCTTTCCGCCCAATTACCGCAACCTTTACAACCCCGAAGAGGCGGCGCGCGACATTTTGCGGCTGCGCGATCTGGACGCGCAGAACCTGCGCAGCGTCCGCCTGGCGAAAAAGAGCCTCGACGGCGATGACCGGCTGCGGCTGAAGGTCTATAGCGCCGCGGGCCCGCTCGCGCTCTCCGACGTCGTCCCCGCGCTCGAACATTTCGGTTTTCAGGTGCTCGAGGAAATCCCGACCGCGCTTGGTCCGACGCGCGGCCCCGGCGGCGACAGCGACGACGACGCGCCGATCGTCATCCACGATTTCACGCTGGGCCTGCCCGCCAATGTCGACGAGATGGCGTTGATGCCTTTTGCCGAGACGATCGAAAAGGCGATTGCGGCGGTGCTCGAAGGGCGCGCCGAGAATGACGCCTTCAACCAGCTGGTGCTCACCAACCAGACCGACCCCGGCGCGATCGTCTGGCTGCGCGCCTGGTTCCGCTATCTGCGCCAGGGCGGATCGGCCTATGGCATGGATACGGTGGTGAGCGCGCTGCGCCACGCCCCGAAGCTCACCGCCGCGCTGATCGACCGTTTCTGCGCGCTCCACGACCCCAAGGCCCGCGACGCGGCCCGCGCCGAGGCGCTGGAGGCCGAGATCATGGCGGGTTTTGCCGCCATCAAGTCGATCGACGAGGATCGCATCCTGCGCCTGTTCCATGCGGTGACGCGGTGATGTCATGAGGAGGCTTCAATTGATATGAATCAGACCGTGCAATTTTTACAGGCAAATGGAGGAGAGATGCTTTATAAAACATGGGAGCATCTATACATCTCATTAATCGCCGTCATGGCGGGCATTCTCGCCGCCGTTCCGCTCGGCGTCCTGCTGACGAGGATGAAAAGAGGAGCCGGCGCCGTCATCGGCATCGTCAACATCATTCAAACCTTGCCGAGCCTTGCCATTCTTGCGTTTTTTATTCCGCTTTTAGGCGTAGGAAAGGTCCCGGCCGTTGCGGCGCTGTTTTTCTATTCCATGCTGCCGATTCTCAGAAACACGTATACGGGGATTCTCGGCGTCAATCGGCATCTTCTGGAATCGGGAAAAGGAATCGGCATGACGGCATGGGAGCAGATCAGGCTTGTAGAGCTCCCGCTTGCCGCTCCGGTCATCATGGCGGGCATCAGGACGTCTTCGATTTATTTAATAGGCTGGGCGACGCTCGCCTCCTTTATCGGCGGAGGCGGGCTGGGAGATTACATTTTTATCGGCTTGAACCTTTATCAGCCGGAGTATATTATCGCAGGCGCCGTTCCGGTCACAGTGCTGGCGGCCGCCGTCGATATGCACACGCAACGGACGCCGGCTTCGATCTAGTGGCGGCAAAGGACGTTA
>JBGTUD010000174.1:0-6357 GCA_041939405.1 Sphingopyxis sp.
CTCGGGATCGTCACTGGTACCGTAGTCGTCTGCCCAGGCCCATCCGATGGTGAATTTGTGGTAGCGGAGCATGTCCATCACGCCGACCGCGGGCAGCGCCGCGGCAAACAGGTCGGGGCGCTGGTTGGTCACGGCGCCTACCAGCAGACCGCCGTTCGAGCCGCCCTCGATCGCGAGCTGGCCCTTGCCCGCGATCCCTTCGGCGATCAGATATTCGCCCGCCGCGATAAAGTCGTCGAAGACATTCTGCTTGTTCGCGAGGCGGCCTGCGTCGTGCCACGCCTTGCCATATTCGCCGCCGCCGCGCAGGTTCGCGATCGCGAGCACGCCGCCCTTGTCGACCCACGCGAGCCGCGTGGGCGAAAAGCCCGGCGTCAGCGAGACGTTGAACCCGCCGTAGCCGTACAGCAGCGTCGGCGATCCCTTGCTGCGGTCGAGCCCCTTTTTCATCACGACGAACATCGGCACTTCGGTGCCGTCCTTCGACTTGTAAAAGCGCTGCTCGACCGAAAATTGGTCGGGTTCGAAGGTCAGCTTGGGTTCGGCGAAAATCTCGCTCGTCCCGGTTTGGGTGTCGAAGCGATAGATGGTCGTCGGCCGCGCATAACTCGAAAAGGCATAGAAGGTTTCGGGATCGCTCGACTTGCCGCCGAAACCCGATGCCGAACCGATGTCGGCAAGGTTGATGGTTGCGATCGCCTTGCCGTCCAACGACACCATCCGCGCCTCTGACTTGGCATCGCCGAGGTAGGAGAGGATGATGCGGTCGCCGACGCGCGACGCGCCGACCAGCGTGGCGGCATTTTCGGCGACGAGTTCGGTAAGCTTGCCCGGCTTGCCGATGTCGAACGACACAAGCCGGCCGCGCGGTGCGCCCCTGTTGGTCAGGAAGGTGAAGCGCGTTCCCGCGTTGGTCACATATTCCCAGTTGTTCGCGAAATCGTCGACGAGGATGATCGGCTTGGTACCCGGCTGATCGAGCGGATGCAGCGTCAAACCATAACGCTCGTCGGTCCCTTCGGATGCGACGACCAGCAGATAGCGGCCGTCGTCGGTGACGATCGCGCTGTTGTTGAGTTTGGGCTTGTCGGGCGTCGCGTGGATCAGCACATCTTCGCTCTGCGGCGTGCCGAGCTTGTGAAAATAGACGCTGTGATTTTCGTTGAGCGACTGAAAGGCCTCGCCCTCACCGGGTTCGGGGAAGCGCGAATAGAAAAAGCCGCTGCCGTCCTTCGCCCAGTCGAGCGCCGAAAATTTCACCCAGCGCACTTCGTCGGGCAGGTCCTGGCCCGTCGCGACGTCCTTGACGCGCACAATGCGCCAGTCGGTGCCGCCGTCCTGCACCGAATAGAGGAGGTGCCTGCCGTCCTCCGACGGCTCCCATTCGGCGAGCGCGGTCGCGCCGTCTTTTGCCCACAGATTCGGGTCGATCAGCACGCGGCCCTCGCCCTTCAGCCCCTCGCGGACATAAAGAACCGACTGCGGCTGGAGCCCGTCGTTGCGCGTGTAGAAATAGCGCGTGCCTGCCTTGGTCGGCAGGCCAAAGCGTTCGTAATTGTAAAGCTCGGTCATCCGCGCCTTGAAACTGTCGCGGCCGGGCAGCGTGTCGAGATAGGCGTCCGTAACCTTGTTCTGCGCAGCCACCCACGCGGCGACCTGCGGATTGACGCGGACATCGTCTTCCAGCCAGCGATAGGGGTCGGCAACATCGACGCCGAACTGCGGATCGACCGTGTCGCCGCGCGCGGTGTCGGGATAAGCGAGCGCGGGCGCGGGGGCCGATGCCGCCGCGGAATCGGCTGCCTGAACGGCGGCGGGCGTCATGGCAAGGGCGACCAGCGCGAGCGGCGCGGACAGGCGTTTGGCGGGCATGGCAAGGCGATCCTCATTATCCAGGAAGAAATTATCGTGCGCCAATATGTAAGGATGGAAAAGGGCGGGGCAAGCGTATTCAGCGCTGGGGTATGATCGCGCCCACTTGAATCGTCATCCCGGCGCAGGCTGTTCAGAGGCACGTGACTCTGAAACACGATCTCGCCCTCGCGTTCCAACGAAACGGCGAGATTCCGGCTTCCGCCGGAATGACGAGGTAAATAGTCATTTAGTGCAGTGGAGACGTCCGAACCGCCCAATAGACGATCGCAAGCAACCCCGCCCAGATGAGCAGGATCAACACCATGCCCGCGCGGCTCGACGGGCGCTCGCTGGCGGCTTCCGCTGCGGCGTGCAATTCGGCCCATAGCGGTGCCGCGATCAGCCGCCGCACGGCCAGCAGGCCGAGCGGCAGGATGACAAGGTCGTCGATCCAGCCGACGACGGGGATGAAATCGGGGATGAGGTCGATCGGCGAGAGCGCATAGGCGGCGACGGCGACCGCGAGCAGGCGCGCGAACCATGGCACGCGCGGGTCGCGGGCGGCGAGCCAGGCGGCGTGCGCCTCGACCGCCAGGCGGCGGCCAAGATCGGCGATGCGTTCCGAAAGGGATTTGCCGCTCATCGCTTCGTTCATTAACGTCCGGCCATGGCTATCCAACTGAAAAGTGCGCGCGTCGAACGCTGGCCGGTCGCGGGATCGTTCGTCATCAGCCGCGGCGCCAAGGATCATGTCGATGTCGTCGTCGCCGAAATCGCAGGCGCCAGCGGCGATGGGGACGCGGTCGGGCGCGGCGAGGGAACGCCGCTTTATTATCTGGGCGAAGACGCGGCGGCGTGCCGCGACCAGATATTGCTCGCCGCGGGACATATCGCCGACATGGACGCGGCGGCGGCGCGCGCGGCGATACAGGAAATCATGGCACCCGGCGCGGCGCGCAACGCGCTCGATTGCGCGCTATGGGATCTGGAGGCGCGGCAGCGCGGCCTCAGGCTCTGGCAGCTTGCCGGCTGCGACGGTGCGCCGACCGCGCGGACGACCGCCTTCACCATCTCGCTCGGCACACCGGGCGCGATGGCCGAACAGGCGGCAACGGCGGAGGCCGACGGCTATCATCTGCTCAAGATCAAGCTGACCGGCGAGGGCGATCGGCTGCGCGTCGCCGGGGTGCGCAAGGGCGCGCCCAATGCGCGGCTGATTGTCGACGCCAACGAAAGCTGGGGGCAGGTCGATCTGTTGGAAGAGGCAGAGGCGCTCGCCGATATGGGTGTGGAAATGATCGAGCAGCCGGTGCCGGTCGGCGCCGACGCCCTGCTCGATCCCATCTATGCGTCGATTCCCTTCGTGGCTGACGAAAGCTGCCAGACCGCGGCCGATGTGGCGCGCATCGGTCCCTTTTACGATGGCGTGAATATCAAGCTCGACAAGGCGGGCGGGCTGACCGAGGCGCTGCGTATCGCCGATGCGGCGGACGCGGCGGGGCTCGCGATCATGGTCGGCTGCATGCTCTCGACCAGCCTCGCCATCGCCCCTGCCTTTGTGCTTGCCCAGCGCGCGCGCTGGGTCGACCTCGACGGCCCCGCGCTGCTGGCGCGCGACCGCGAGGACGGCTTCGAGTTTCGGGAGGGGCGGATCGGGCCGCGCGTGGGGTGAGGACGCCCCATTTTTTTGAATCGTCATCCCGGCGAAGGCCGGGATCTCGACCTCATGATTTTCCGCCCCGGAGAGATCCCGGCCTTCGCCGGGATGACGATCGATGCCGTTCGATGGACTGATCTAAAGCGCCACCTTGCTATGCTGGCCCAGATCGCCTTCCTTCATCGTCATTCCGGTCGCGAGTTTGAACAGACCCTTGATCCCCGGATCGGCGGTCCAGATTTCGGCGTCGTCGAGGTCGAAACGAAGCAGCAGGAGTTTGGGATCGTCCTTGCCGCCCGGATACCAGGCCGCAACGCCATTGTTCCACAGCTTGTCGAGCACCGCGCGGTCGGTTTCGCGGCGCAGCGTGCCCGATATGCAGGCAAAGAGGTCGTGATCCTTCGAGGCGAATTGCGCCATCGCTGGGCCGCCGCCCGCAAGCCGGTTGTCGGTTGCGGTAAAGAACCAGAAGGCGCTGTTCGCATCCTTGTCGAGTTGCGCCCGCATCGGGATATGATGGTCGCGCTCACCCGTCGCGCCCACCATCAGATTGGGACTGTCGGCCAGCGCTTTCCAGAATTTCTGCTTGATGTCGTTGCTCATCGAATGGCTCCTTTCGGTCCCCCTCAATGATCAACCAACGCGGCAAAAGCGCCGATGTTGCCCGGCTCAGCGCTGCCGCGGCTCGGCATAGCTGACGACTTCATATTCGATGCCGTCGGGGTCGAAGAAATAGAAACGGCGACCGGGTTCGTAATCGGCGTGGTTGAAGGGGGTAAGCCCGACCGCCTTCACGCGCATTTCGATCGCGTCGAGATCATCGACCTGCACACCGACATGGTTAAGCGGCTCGCCTTTCGGATAGCGTGCGCCCTCATGCTCGCCGTCGGGTCCGGTGTAGAGCGCGATATAGGCGGTGTCGCTGCCCAGGTGGATCGTGCGCCCACCGTCGCGCGCGGGGCCGCGCCAGCGCTCGTGCCAGCCGAAGACCGCCGACAGAATGGCGGCCGTATGATCGGGGTCGCTGACGGTCAGATTCACATGTTCGATGAAAGGGTGCGTCACTTGGAAACTCCTGATTCGGGTTGACGCGGCGGTTTATGAAAGCTGAAGTCAGGTTTAGATCAAGGCTATTCGACATTGCGACGGAAACGGAAAGGACATGCCCATGCACCGCGCCGACCTGATTTCGATCGGAGAACTCGCCGCACGCACCGGCGTCGCGGTGTCGGCCATCCGCTTTTACGAAGCGAAGGGACTGGTCGAAGCGCTGCGCACACGCGGCGGACAGCGGCGCTTCCTGCGCGCCGACATCCGCCGCGTGTCATTCATCCTGATCGCGCAGCAGATGGGGCTGAGCCTTGAGGAGATCGGCGACGAGCTTGCCCGATTGCCCGCAGGCCGCACACCCAACGCCGCCGACTGGACGCGGATCAGCACCGGGCTGCGCGCGCGGATCGACGCGCAGATTACGGCGCTGACACGCACACGCGGGCTGCTCGACCAGTGCATCGGCTGCGGCTGCCTGTCGCTCAAGAAATGCGGGCTTTACAACCGCGAGGATAAGGCGGCGCAGCGCGGTGCCGGGCCGCGCTATGTGCTGGGCGACCGGGCGGGGGAGATTGCCGAGGTGGGGTGAGGGGAGCGCCGTCGGTCTTTTTGGGGGGAGGCGGCCACCTTCAGTTCCGTCATCCCGGCGAAGGCCGGGATCTCGCCCTATCGGTTTACTGCACCGGCGAGATCCCGGCCTTCGCCGGGATGACGATGGAAGGGGGCGGCGCCATCACCCGAACCAGCCGTTCGCAATCACCCTTCAGGCCGCCGTTAACCGCTCGATTTCCGGCGCCCCGGCAAGGCACGGGCCGAGCTTGGCGCCCAGCGTACGGAAATGGTCCGACGCGCGGTGGGCTTCGACCGCGGCTTCGCTGTCATAGCATTCCATGACCTTGTAGGTGCCCGCTTCGTCGGTGCGGAACAGCCTGTAATAGCTGTTGCCCGCTTCATTTGCGTTTACCGCGGCGGCCAGTTCGGCGAAGACGCCTTCAAAGGCTTCTTCCTTGCCGGGCTGCACGCGCAGGGTCGCGATGATGCCGATGCTGCTCATGTCTCTCTCCTCTCGCTGTCAGGGTCTGAGGTCGGGGTCGACCTCCCACCCTTCCTCGACCTGAATGCCAAAGCTGTTCAGGATCATCGATACCTGCGTATATTGCCCGACCGTCATTACCAGGTCCATGCGGCCCTTGTCGCCAAGCGGCACGAGCGCGGCCCAGCTGGCGTCGGTGACGAAATGGTCGGCGCAAAGCTCGTCGGTCGCGCGCAGCATCGCCGCGTCGAGGTCGCTCCAACCCGCCGCGTCGGGCCCCACCTTGATCCGCGCGATTTCCGCGTCGGTCAGCCCGCAATCGAGTCCGATCCGCTTGTGCTGCGTCCATTCATAGCCCGACCGGCAGTTATAGCCGGTGCGCAGGATGACGAGTTCGCGATCGCGGGGCGAAAGCGCATTACGCTTCGACAGGATATAATTGCCCCAGGCGAGAAAGGCAGTGAGCGCCTTTGGCGCGTGGGCCAGCGTGCGGAAGATGTTGAGAATCTTTCCGCCCCCGACCTTGCCGCCGTCGGAAGCAAGGAAGGGTTCGAGCGCGGCGCGCTGGTCGGTATCGAGCCGGTCCAGATCGACCGGCTCGATACGCGGTTTGTCCAGGCGCAAATCAGAAGACCTCGAACAGGCCCGCTGCGCCCTGGCCGCCGCCGAATTCATGCCTTTTAAACCCTGGCAAATCGTTTTGGCGGCAGTGTTTGTTCCGTTTTTTTAAAAAAACTTTTGAACGGCTGTCAGCGAGGCTTTA
>JBGTUD010000175.1:0-6342 GCA_041939405.1 Sphingopyxis sp.
TCGATCGGCGGCAACCACACGATGCACCTCATTCGCCGCAACCTCGATTGCCAGATCATGCTGTTCAACAACGAGATCTATGGCCTTACGAAAGGGCAGTATTCGCCGACCAGCCGGGTGGGCACGACCAGCCCATCGACCCCCTATGGCTCGGTCGACCGCCCTGCACAGCCCGCCGCCTTCGCGCTTGGCGCGGGTGCGCGTTTCGTCGCGCGCGGCTTCGACGTGTCGAAGGAATTGCCCAATGTGCTGAAGGCCGCGCACGCGCACAAGGGCGCGGCCTTTATCGAGATTTTCCAGAACTGTATCGTCTATAACAAGGACGTGTTCGAGGATTTCGCGGCGCCAAAAGGGGCGGAAGATCGCCAGCTCTGGCTGAAGCAGGGCGAACCGATGCTGTTCGCGAAAGGCACAAAGGGTATCGCGCTCGACAATGAAGAGCTGCACCTGAAGGTCGTCGACGTGGTCGATGGCGATTGGCAGTCGGCGGGCGTGATCGTTCACGACGTCACCAACCGCAGCGTCGCGCACATGCTCGTCGAAATGCGTTTCGGCGAGTTTCCGATGGCGCTCGGCGTGCTCTACGACGACCCGCGCCCGACGTTCGAGGCCGATGTCGTACGCCAGAATCAGGCCGCGGCCGAGGGCAAGAAGGCCGACCTGCAAGGCCTTCTTAAAAAAGGGCAAACCTGGACCGTGACCGAAAAGGGGCCCGAACTCTAATTTTTCTCGCACAAAGCCACGAAGCCACAAAGGGGATTGGCTTGACGACGGATATTGAGGAGCTTGCTCGTCTCGCTTTGGATTGCGGCTACAAACTGCATCGCGAAATCGGGCCGGGTCTGCTGGAAACCGTCTATGAAATTTTATTGGCCGAATTTCTGAATGAGCGCGGATTGCGTGTCGAGCGGCAGAAGATTGTACCGATCATGTTTCGCGGCAAACTGCTTGATGAAACATTTCGCGTCGATCTTCTTGTTGAAGACCGATTGTTGATCGAACTGAAATCGACCGAACGACATGCGCCGGTGCATGCAAAACAAGTGCTCACCTATCTGCGTCTCATGGATTTGCCCCTCGGACTGCTTATGAACTTTGGCGCGCCGAGCTTCAAAGAGGGCGTGAAGCGGCTTGCAAACGATTATTATCGTCCTTTGACCCGATGACTCTTTGTGGCTTGGTGGCTTTGTGCGAGTCATTTTCTCTTGCTATTGAAATGCCATGGATAATCTGACGCACAGCCTGGTCGGTGCATTGCTGGGCCAGATGGGGCTAAAACGCAAAAGCGGCTTGGCGATGCCCACGCTGATTATCGCGGCGAACCTGCCCGACATCGACGCCGCGTGCCTGTTCTGGCTCGACGGTGTTCAACATCTGGGCTTTCGGCGCGGCGTTACCCATGGCCCGATCGCGATGCTGCTGCTGCCGCTCCTCTTATGGGCGGCGATGCTGGCGTTCGACCGCTGGCAAACCGGGCGCGGTACCAGGCCCTTATCGCGGCTGCCCATCGACAGGGGCTGGCTGCTTGCGCTCGCCTACATCGGCTGCCTCAGCCATCCCGCGCTCGACTGGCTCAACAATTACGGCATTCGCTTGCTCGAACCCTTTTCCTCGAGATGGTTCTATGGCGACAGCATCTTCATCATCGATCTGTGGATATGGATCGCACTCGCGGTGTCGCTCTGGCTCTCATTCCGGCGGGAGCGGCGCGGCGAGGCGGAATGGCAACGCCCGGCATGGGTCGGATTTGCTGCCGTTTCGGCCTATATCTTTGCAAACGGGCTGATCACCGGCGCGGCCGAGCGGATGGCTTCGGACGCGCTTGCCGCGAGCGGGCAGGCGGGCGCGCTCGTCGTAGCGAGCCCGCCGCCGCTCGCTTTCTGGCGACGCGACATCTTCTGGCGTACGCAGGATCGCTATGGCATCGCCGGTTTTACGCCGGGGGCGGGCGGACACATCGACCTGACCGGCCAGCCGACAGGCATGGACGACAGCCGGCTCGCGATGTGGGCGAAGGCCGATCCCGATGCGCGCGCTTTCCTCTTCTGGGCGCGGATGCCGGTGGCGGAGCGCCACGGCGATGCGCTGTTGCTGCGCGACCAGCGGTTCATGCACCCGCTGGCCGAGGACCGGTTCCAGGTGCGCCTCACAGCGCCGGATACCGCCAGCCGCGCGGAATGACGGTCCCCGAATGACGTCATGGCGGCGCGCGACATGCGATTGTCAGCGGTGAAGCTTTGGGGCAGGAAGGAAGTTGTGAACACGCATGTCAGCCCCCGCCGCGGCAAGGAACTGCTCCGCGCCGATCGCGCCTATCGCGCGGGTGGAATGGCGGCGCGGCTCATGGGCAGGGCGCCATCGTTCCTATTCCATCAGATGCTCGACCGTATCGATGCGGGACTGATTGCGGGAACGATCGAGGGGCATCTGCCTGACGGCAGCATCCGCCTGATCGGGGGGCGCGGCGGCGGGCCGACCGCCATCGTCCATCTGCATAGCTGGGCCGCGCTGGCGCGGCTCGCAATGTCGGGTTCGGTGGGTTGGTACCGCGCGTGGGAGAAGGGCGAATGGTCCTCGCCCGATCCCGTGCCGCTGTTCGACCTGTTCATGCGCAATGGCGAAGCGCTGGGTAATGTCGCGCGCGCGTACGGTCCGTCGCGCTGGCTCCATCGCGCTCTTCATGCGCTCCGCCGCAACAATCGGCGCGGCGCGCGCCGGAACATTCACGCGCACTATGACTTGGGCAATGATTTCTATCGCTTGTGGCTCGATCATGGCATGAATTATTCGAGCGCGCTGTTCACGGACGCGGGGCAGTCACTGGAAGAGGCGCAGGCGGCAAAGGTCGATGCGATTCTCGACCGGCTGGACCTCCGATCGGGGGCGCGACTACTCGAAATCGGCTGCGGCTGGGGGGCGCTCGCCGAACGCGCGGTCGAGCGCCACGACGTGATTTACACCGGCATTACCCTGTCACCTTCGCAGGCCGAGGTGGCCGACGCGCGGCTGGCGGCGGTCGATCTGTCGGGGCGTTCGCGGATCGAGCTATGCGATTATCGCGACGTGCAAGGGCCGGTCGATGCGATTGCGAGCGTCGAGATGGTCGAAGCCGTGGGGGAGGCCTATTGGCCCGCCTATCTCGATACGATCGCGCGGCGGCTCCGTCCCGGCGGCAAGGCGGCGATCCAATATATATCGATCAACGATGCGCTGTTCGAGAGTTACGCGGCGAGTAGCGACTTCATTCAGGCCTATATCTTCCCCGGCGGTTGTCTGATTTCGGAAAGCCGCTTTCGGGCGCTCGCCGAGGCGAGAGGGCTTGAGTGGCGCGACGTGCGGCGCTTCGGCGGCGATTATGCCGAAACGCTGCGCCAGTGGCGCGAGCGGTTCGACGCCGCGGTCGCCGCCGACCGGCTGCCGCCCGGTTTCGATGCGCGCTTCGTCGGGCTGTGGCGCTATTATCTGCAATATTGTGAGGGCGGCTTTCGCGGGGGTGGTATCGACGTTGCACAAGTGACGCTTGAAAAATCGGGCTGAAAGCAGGGGAGGAAGAAGAATGCGACGATTTCTGGCGGCGGCGCTGCTCGGCACCGCGGCGGCGTGCAGCGCACCCGCCACGACACAAGCGACGGATCAACTGCCAAAGGATTTGAACGTGCTCTTCTGGACCCAGGATCAACGCGACCTTGCCTTCCGTACGATGGAGACGGTGCCCAAGGTCGTGGTCAACACCATCGAGGCGGGCGATGCGGTTTATCCCTTGCCGCAGGGAAAACCCCTCGATCTGGGCGTCGACGTCGATGCCCATATGGCGGCGCAGCGCAACGCGGGGCTGATCATCGTGCAGGACGGCAAGGTGCGGCTGGAAAAATATGCCCTGGGCTATGGCGCTGCCGGCCGCTGGACGAGTTTTTCGGTTGCGAAAAGCTTTACCTCGACGCTTGTGGGCGCGGCGGTGAAGGACGGCTACATCAAAAGCCTGGACGACAAGGTGACGGCCTATATCCAGGGTCTGAAAGGATCGGCCTATGACGATGTCAGCGTGCGCCAGCTGCTGACGATGACCTCGGGCGTCCAATGGAACGAGGATTATACCGATCCGAAATCCGACGTTGCGCAGTTCAACCTGCAGAAACCCGTCGCGGGCGAAGATATAACGGTGAGCTATATGAAAGGCTTGCCGCGCGAAGCGCCCGCGGGGTCGAAGTGGGTGTACAAGACGGGCGAAACCAATCTGATCGGGGTTCTGGTATCGAGCGCGACGGGCAAGACATTGTCGCAATATCTGTCGGAAAAAATCTGGCAGCCCTTTGGCATGGAGCAGGACGCGGTGTGGATGCTCGGGGCGACGGGGCACGAGATCAGCGGCTGCTGCCTATCGGCGAGCCTCAAGGATTATGCGCGTTTCGGCCAGTTCATCCTGAATGGTGGCGTTGCCGGCGGGCAGAAGGTGCTGCCCGACGACTGGCTGGCGTCGGCTACGACCAAACAGGCCGGGATCGACATTCCCGGCCGCGGTTATGGCTATCAATGGTGGACGAACGACGATGGCAGCTTCGCCGCGCAGGGCATATTCGGGCAGGGCATCTTCATCGATCCCAAGCGCAGACTGGTGATCGCGTCGAACGGCAATTGGCCGACCGCGACCGATCCCGAAGGCGTCGGTGCCGCGCGCGAGGCGTTTTACAAGCGCGTGCAGGCGGCGGTCGATAAGGAAGGCGTCAAGTAAAGATCGTCGCCCCCGCGAAGGCGGGGGCCGCTGGCATCCTTGCGCTATACCGATAGCGGCCCCGCCTTCGCCAACGGATTTTAGTCGACTGCAATTGCCGCCGCGCGCTGAGCCAGCCACACGGCGGCAAGCGGGACAGCGACACCCAGCGCCATGATCCACCACGTATCGGCGAGGGTGATCGCGCGGTACAGCGCTGCGCCGATGACCGAGCCGGCCACGATCCAGCCGGCCCCGGTGCCGGTAGAGATGCGCATGGCGAGCCAGCCGCCGGCGAAGGTGCCGATGAACCAGCCAGCGACAAGGGCAATCGTCGATCCGACGGGAATGAGTATTTCGCCGCTTTCGGGGTCGTAAACGTCGGGCGAAATTTCACTGCCGGCATATTGTGCCAGCCAGATCAGCCCAAAAGCGATAAGGATGCCGATCACGGCGGCAATCGCCGATCGCATAATATTCGTGGTCATTTCCGCGCCCTCGCAAACCCTAGCATGATGGGCCCTTAGTGCAGGAAAGCGAAGATGGCGTTAAGCCTTTTCCATGACCTTGGGCAGCGCGTGGAAGGCGGTGCTGTCAAAGCCCTGGACCATCAGGTCGGCCACATACTCGCCCACCGCGGCTGGTTCCTTGATGCTCTGCGGATCCTCGCCCGGATAGGCGCGGGCGCGCATCTGGGTGCGCGTTCCGCCGGGGTCGAGGATCGCGGTGCGGACGGTCGAAATATTGCGCATTTCGGCGCCATAGCTTGTCACCAGCACCTCGAGCGCCGCTTTGGATGCTGCATAGGCGCCCCAATAAGCGCGCGGTTCGCGCGCAACGCCGGTCGACAGAGCAAGCAGGCGGCCGTTCGCGGCGCGGCGGAGCAACGGGTCGAAATTGGCGATCAGCGCTTGCTGCGCGATCAGGTTGAGCGTCAGCGTCCGGTTGAATTCCTTGCCGTCGATCGCGGCTACGGGGGTGAGCGTGCCGAGCATCGCGGCATTGAGCACGAGCATGTCGAGCTGTTGCCAGCGCTCGGCCATCGCACTCGCAAGGCGGGCGATACTGTCGCCGTCGGTCAGGTCGAGCGGCGCAATCGTCGCGCTGCCACCCGCGGCGTGGATGCGATCTTCCAGCTCCTCGAGCCCGCCTGCCGTTCGCGCGGTGATCACGACATGCGCGCCGCGCGTCGCGAGCGATTCGGCGATCGCGGCGCCGATACCGCGACTGGCGCCGGTGACGAGCGCGACCTGGCCCGCCAGTTCTTCAGACTTGTTGGTCATTATGTCAGACAACCCGTTCGGCAAGCAGCGAAAATTGGTCATCCAGTCCATGCTCGTCGAAATCGGTGAGCGTGGTCGGATAATCCCCCGTAAAGCAGGCATCGCAATATTGCGGTGCATCATGCTTGCGGTCCACCTCGCCCAGCGCGCGATACAGACCGTCGATCGTCAGGAAGGCGAGGCTGTCGGCGTTGATGAAATTCGCCATCTGGCCGACCGTCATCTGCGCCGCGAGCAGTTTCGCGCGCTCGGGCGTGTCGACGCCATAGAAGCAGCTGTGCGATGTCGGCGGGCTCGCGATCCGCATATGGACTTCGGCGGCGCCGGCATCGCGCATCATCTGCACGATCT
>JBGTUD010000176.1:0-6330 GCA_041939405.1 Sphingopyxis sp.
TCTCCAGCCCGACGAGCAGGAAAAACACCGCCATCAACCCGTCGTTGATCCACAAATGGACCGTCATGGGACCCAGCTTGTCGGTCAGCACCGGCCCCGTCACCGCATGAATCAGATCATGATACAGGCCCGACAAGGGGGAATTGGCGACAATCATCGCCAAAATGGCTGCAAAAATGAGCAGCATCCCGCCCGCGCTTTCGCTTTCGAGGAAATCACGTAACGCGGAAGGCGGCGGAAAACTGCGGGTCATGGATCAATTATTTCCTTGGTTCGGCGGCTATTGCGACAATTTCCTAGCGATGAGCCCGCCGCTTTACAAATGGACGTGCTTGATTAGCACTATTGTCGAGGATGGCGCCATGCCATCGGTGGGGCGGGGCTGGCAAGTGGGGCTATCGACCGCATGGCTGGAATGGCTGGTGCTTGTGACCGGCCGCGAACTGATGCTGTTCGCATCGGTGGGTATCCTGTTGATCGGGCTTGACGATCTGTTGCTCGATGCCGTGTGTCTGGCGACGCGGGGGCGCCCGCCACGCAAAGGCGCCGATGCCCCTCCGCTGGAAGGGCGCATCGCAGTTTTCGTGCCGGCGTGGGATGAGGCCGCCGCATTGCCCGCGATGCTCCGCCGAACGCTCGCCGCCTGGGAAGGCGAGGATTTTCGCCTTTATGTCGGATGCTATCCCAATGACGCGGCGACGATTTTTGCCGTCTCGCGGCTCGTCGCGCACAATCCGCAACTGCGGCTGGTGATTGGCGACTGCGAAGGGCCGACGACCAAGGGCGACAATTTGAACCGGCTCTGGGCGGCGCTGTGCGCCGACGAACGGGCCGAGGCGATGCGCTTTACCGCCGTCGTGCTGCACGATGCCGAGGATCATGTCCACCCGCGCGAACTGGCGCTTTACCGAATGCATCTTGGCGACAATGCGATGGTGCAAATCCCCGTCGTGCCGATCATCGACCCGCGCGAACGCTGGGTCGGCGGCCATTATGGCGATGAGTTCGCCGAGGCGCATGGCAAGGATCTGCCGGTGCGTTCGCGCCTTGGCCTGCCGCTGCCTTCGGCCGGTGTCGGCTGCGCGCTGACGCGCAGGGCGCTGGCGCTGCTCGCGATCGAACGCGGAAGGCAGCCCTTTTGCGGCGACAGCCTGACCGAAGATTATGAGATCGGGATGGTCATCGGGGCCTATGGTCTTGGCGCGCGCTTTGTCGATACGGCGGACATGGCCGGAGATCGCATCGTGTCGCGCGGGACTTTCCCTGGCCGGGGCGATGCCGCCGTGCGGCAAAAGGCGCGCTGGATTGCGGGAATTGCGCTCGCGGGCTGGGACCATCTCGGCTGGCCGGGGTCGCGGCTGGGGAACGGACAGCGATCGGCCGGGCGCGACCTTCTGGCGCGCTGGATGCTGTGGCGCGATCGCCGCGCCCCCCTGGCGGCGCTGGTCCTGCTCGCCGCCTATGCGGGACTGTTTCTGGTCGCGGCAGGGATGATCGGAGAGATGCTGCTCGGCTGGGACGCGATGAAGCCGGGTGCGATCTTGCCATGGCTTCTCGCGCTCAATGCGGCGCTCCTGATCTGGCGGATGGCGATGCGCGTCCATTTCAGCGCCCGCTGCTATGGCTGGCGCGAAGCGGGCTTGGCGTTGCCGCGTGCCTTTGTTGCCAACGTCATCGCGATGCTCGCCGCGCGGCGGGCGGTGCTGCTTTACTGGCGGATATTGCGTTCGGGCGAGGTGGTCTGGGACAAGACCGACCATAGCGAAATCGACGCGGCGGCCGAGGAGCTTTTGGTGCGGGCGCGCGCGCGATGATGATGCGCCGGGCCGGTGCGCGCCGCGATGCGCCAGCGCTGCGCTTTTTGCTCGCGTGCGTTGGCGGCTGGGTCGTGCTCCGCGTCATGATGCTTTGGAATCCGGCGCTGCCGCCGGCGCCCGCGGGGGCTCCTGAAACTTGGCGGGCGACGTCGTCGCTTGCCCCGGCAGCCGACACCGCGGGGATCGTGCCGGCGGCGCCCAGCGCCCATGCGCTGCCTGTGGCTAAGCGGACGGCGCCCGCTATCGGAAGGGAGGTCGCGCTCTCCGGCGATGGCGTCGTCGTACAGGCCGCGTCCAGTGGCGCGGTCGCTCCCTTTCGCCATGAGCTTCGCCTTGCGATGATGGCGCGCCTTCTTCCCCCCTTGCCGGGCGGCGCCGTGCGGACGGGAGCGGCTTCATCCACCCCGGCATGGCTCATTGCCACACCGCGCGGCGCTCCGGCGCACGGCGAAGCGTTCTGGATGCGGCGGCAGATGGCGGGCTGGTCCGCCACCGCCTGGCTGTATCTCCGCGATGGTTCGGGCGAGGCGGCTGGCGGCATCGGCGCGACCAGCCAACTCGGCGGCAGCCAGGGCGGGGTCCGGTTAGGCTATGGTTTTGGAACGACGGGGCGGACGCGGGCTTATGCGCGCGCGACAATGGCTTTCGATCGCCCGCACCAGCGCGAGGTGGCTTTCGGTGCCGTCTTTGCGCCCGTGGCGCACCTGCC
Organism: Sphingopyxis sp.; assembly: GCA_041939405.1. Lineage (GTDB taxonomy): Bacteria > Pseudomonadota > Alphaproteobacteria > Sphingomonadales > Sphingomonadaceae > Sphingopyxis. Next base: position 2,527 of record JBGTUD010000176.1, read on the forward strand.
AGTCGACGTGGCGATAGAACAACGCGTTGCAGCAGGGCGCGAGGGCCGCACCGCGCTGTCGGCGATGATAAGCGGCGGCGTGTCGGACGTCGCGCTTCCCGCGGGCTTCCGTCTCGATGCCTATGCGCAGGGGGGAATTGTCGGCGCGCGGCGGCGCGACGCCTTTGCTGACGGGGCGGTGGTCGTCGATCGCCCGGTTGGGCATGGCGCAGCAACGCTGCACCTCGGCGCGCTGGCTGCCGGTGCGATCCAACCCGGCGCCGAGCGCGTCGATGTCGGGCCGCGGCTGACGCTGCGCCTGCCCGACATCGGCCAGGGCGGCCGGATCGCGCTCGACTGGCGGCAGCGCGTCGCGGGTGATGCGCATCCCGAAAGCGGCCTTGCGTTGACGCTCGCCGCCGACTTCTGACCGCCGATAAAAATTTGCCCGTGCAGCCGATTCCCCGGCGCGAAAAAATGCTCTAGGGTCGCCGGACTCGGCGCAGTTTTTCGCCGTGCACCTATGTTTCGGGGCCTCCGTGGATCTTTACCTCCCAGTCGCCAATCTGTCGGTCAACGCGCTGGTCATCATTCTGCTCGGCGGCGGCGTGGGGTTCCTGTCGGGCATGTTCGGGGTCGGCGGCGGCTTTCTGACGACCCCGCTCCTCATCTTTTACGGCATTCCGCCGACGGTTGCGGCGGCATCGGCGGCAACTCAGGTCACGGGCGCCAGCGTCTCGGGCGCTCTCGCCCATCTGGAGCGCGGCGGCGTCGACCTGCGCATGGGGACGGTGCTTGTCGTCGGGGGGCTTTTCGGGTCGCTGATCGGCGCCGCGCTGTTCGAACTGCTGACCGCGTGGGGGCAGATCGATACGGTGATCAACATGCTCTATGTCGCGCTGCTCGGTTCGGTCGGCAGCATCATGGCGCGCGAGGCGTGGGGTGCATTGCAGAATATGCGCGCGGGGCTTCCCGCACCCGCGCGCAAACGGCGTCATCACCCGATGGTCGCCAACCTGCCGCTGCGTTGGCGCTTCTATCGTTCGGGCCTTTATATTTCGCCGCTTGCGCCGCTCATCCTCGGCATGGTGGTCGGCATATTGACGATGCTGCTCGGTGTCGGCGGCGGCTTTATCATGGTCCCGGCGATGCTCTTTCTGCTCGGCATGGGAACGCAGGTGGTTGTCGGCACCTCGCTGTTCCAGATATTGTTCGTGACGATCGCGACGACGATGGTTCATGCCTTGACCACGGGCGCGGTCGACATCGTGCTCGCCGGGCTGCTGTTGCTCGGCAGCGTCACAGGGGCGCAGATCGGCGCGCGTTTTGCCCAAAGCGTAAAGCCGGAATATCTCCGGATGGCGCTCGCGGTCATCGTGCTGCTCGTTGCCGCCCGCATGGCGGTCGACCTCTTCATCCGCCCCGACGAAATCTATACGGTGCAATGATTGCCATGCGCGCCTTGATCCTGGCGCTTGCGCTGGTGTTTCTTCCGTTCACGGCGGTGCGCGCCGCCGACCCGCGGCTCGTCCCCGACGTGTCGAGCCGCGCCATCGACATCCAGTACAGCTTTACCGGCGAAGAATTGCTGCTGTTCGGCGCGATCCTCTACCCCGGCCAGCGCCTGCCCGACGACCGCGCTGACATTGTTGTCGTGCTGAAGGGGCCGGTGCGGCCGATCATTTTGCGCGAAAAGCGGCGCGTTGCCGGAATCTGGGTGAATGCCAGCAGTATCCGCCTGCGCACCTCGCCCAGTTTTTATGCGATCGGCTCGTCGCGGCCGATCGACAAGCTGGTCGACGAGCGGACAGCGGCGATTTTCGAACTCGGTCTTGCCAATCTTTCGATGTCGCCGACGGGCTTTTCTGAGGCAAAGACGCTCGAACGCTTCGAAGCCGGGCTGATCGACCTCTATCGCCGGTCCGGGCTGTTCGTCGAAAATCCTTCGGCGGTGGAGATAACCGAAGGTGTACTCTATCGCGCCCGCATTCCCGTTCCCGCGCGCGTGCCGGTGGGCACCTATCGCGCCGAAACCTATCTCATCAGCCGGGGCCGCGTGCTCGCGGTCGCTTCGCGCGACGTGCAGATTCGCAAGACCGGGTTCGAACGCTTTGTCGCGCTTGCGGCCGAGGAGCATGGTTTTCTCTATGGCCTTTCGGCGGTGCTGCTCTCGCTCGGCCTTGGCTATGCCGCCTCGGCAATTTTCCGGCGCCGCTGACCCATCATAAGCGCTTTATTTACCCTCGTCTGCGATAGCCCGAAGCGGGACTACAATAGGCGGGGGCGGTTTCATGGACATACAGGGCGGCTTTGGCGCCGGGGATTCGACGGCAGTACAGCATGTGCGCCTGGCGGGGGGCGGGGTCGCCGCGCCCGTCGTTCCGGTTACGAGCCACCACCGCGACGATCTGTTGATCGGGGAAGTCGTCGATATTTCGGGCTCTGCATCGCGCATTTTGCTCGATTCGGCGACCATCGGCAAACTTTCGACGTCGAGCGATGCCGCGGTTGCCATGGCGGGGCAGGTCGGCGCGCAGGTCAAGGTGCGCGTCGGCAACATCTGGCTCGTCGCCAGCATACGCGACCAGCAATTGCACGAACGCGGTGAGGGATTGATCATCGCGACGATCGACTTTCTTGGCGAGGGCGAAGAAGAGAAGATCACCGGACGCATCCATAACTTCCGCCGCGGCGTCACGCGCTATCCGGTTCCCGGCAGCCCGGTCTTTGCCGCGACCAGCGCCGACCTCAAACAGATTTACGCCGCCGACGAACGCGCGCATGTCGAGATCGGCACGGTCCATCCGACGAAGGATGTACGCGGTTCGCTCTATGTCGACGCGATGCTGGGCAAGCATTTCGCGCTGCTGGGATCGACCGGGACGGGCAAGTCGACGAGTGCGGCGTTGATCCTGCACAAGATTTGCGAACTGGCCCCCCAAGGGCATATCGTGATGATCGACCCGCACGGCGAATATTCGGCGGCGTTCAAGGGCACCGGCGCGCTGTTCGACGTCGATAATCTGGCCATGCCCTATTGGCTGATGAATTTCGAGGAGCATTGCGAGGTTTTCGTCACCGCCGAGGGGCGCGACCGCCAGGCCGACTGCGACGTGCTTGCGCGGTGTCTGCTACAGGCGCGGACCAAGAACCGCCTTGCCGAAGGCATGACCAAGATCACGGTCGATTCGCCGATCCCCTATCTTTTGTCCGACCTGCTCAACATCCTCACGAACGAGATGGGCAAGCTCGACAAGGCGACGTCGAGCGCGCCCTTCATGCGCATCAAGGGCAAGATCGAGGAAATGCGTGCCGACCCGCGCTATAATTTCATGTTCTCGGGCATGCTCGTCGCCGACACGATGGCGAGTTTCCTGGGCAAGATTTTTCGCCTGCCCTCGGACGGGCGGCCGATTTCGATTATCGACGTGTCGGGGGTTCCAAGCGACATCACGGGCGTCGTCGTCGCCGTGCTATCACGCCTGACCTTCGACTATGCGATCTGGTCGCGCGGCGAACCGCAGCGGCTTAAGTTTCACCACCTTCTTGTCCTGGATGCGGGTGTAGTTCGTGTGGATCACCACGCCCAGGAACTTTACCCCGTCATCGCTGTGAGCGATGTGAGTTTTGGTGGCATTGACGGTCAGCTTCAGCTCATCTTCCAGGTAGCTTTGGGCCACCCGTAACGCATTCTCCGCGCCCGCTCGTGAACCGCTCAGGATCAGGATGTCATCCGCGTAGCGGACGATCCGGTGACCCCGGGCTTTCATGAACTGGTCGAAGGCGTCCAGATAGACGTTCGCAATCAGCGGGCTGATCACGCCG
>JBGTUD010000177.1:0-6318 GCA_041939405.1 Sphingopyxis sp.
GCCGCCGTTGATGATGTTCATCATCGGCACGGGCAAGGTGCGCGCCGAGACGCCGCCGACATAGCGATAGAGCGGCAGGCCGCGCGCGTCGGCGGCGGCCTTCGCGGCGGCCAGGCTGACGCCGAGGATTGCGTTGGCGCCGAGGCGGCTCTTGTTCGCGGTGCCGTCGAGGTCAATCATCGCCATGTCGATTTCGCGCTGGTCCTCGGCATCGAGGCCGATCAGCGCTTCGGCGATGTCGCCGTTGACCGCGGCGACCGCCTGGGTCACGCCCTTGCCCATATAACGCGCCTTGTCGCCGTCGCGAAGTTCAACGGCTTCGTGCGCGCCGGTCGAAGCGCCGGAGGGAACCGCGGCGCGGCCGAAGCTGCCGTCTTCGAGCAGCACATCGACTTCGACGGTCGGGTTGCCGCGGCTGTCGAGGATTTCGCGGCCGTGGATGTCGATGATGGCGGTCATGGATGTCGTCCCTGCTGACGGCCGGATGCGGCCGGGTGAATAAGGCGCCCGCCTGTTATCGGCGGCCGCGCGCAAGCGCAATACGCATAGGAATTTTGCGCGCCTATGGAACCAATGGGCGCCCCTTGCTATATATCTTGCAGGACCAAAAAAGGATGCCCGCCCGCGCGGCGCCCGACACGACAGAAGAGGACAGATTGATGGCAAAAGCCGCTACTCCCGCGACCAAGAAGGCCGCAGCGCCCCGTCCCAAGGCCCCCGCAAAGGCTGCCGCGACCAAGGCCGCGCCCGCGCGCAAGCCCGCGTCGGTGAAGGCTGCGAAAGACCATCCGATCCGCGACCAGCTCGCCGCGACGCGCGACACGATCAAGTCCGAAGCGTCGAAAAAGGCGGCCTCGCTGAAGGAAGAAGCCGCAGCGCTGAAGAAACAGGCATCGGCGTCGGCGCGCGACGCCGCGACGAAGGGCAAGGACAAGGCGGCCGAAGCTGTCGGCAGCCTTGCCAAGCTGCTCGAAGACAGCGCAGGCACGGTCGATACCAAGTTCGGCAAACAATATGGCGACTATGCGCGTTCGGCCGCATCGACCGTCGCCGGCCTCGCCTCGACGCTCGACAAGAAGGATCTCGACGAACTCGCCGCATCGACGCGCGACATGGTCAAGAAGAATCCCGCGATCGCGGTCGGCGCCGCAACGGTGATCGGCTTCGTGCTCGCCCGGATGCTCAAGGGCGGCTCGAACGATTGATCGGACCTTGGCATCCTCCGATCCCGAAACTCCCGCGCCCGACGGGCGCAGCTTTGACGGCATAAGCCATGGTTATGCGCCGGGCGGACGTCCGGCGACGAGCGAGCCAGTGCCGCTCGACCAGATCGCCCGCGACGTCGTCGAAAATCTGTCGGCGACGGCGAAGGCCGAGCTCGCGCTGATCGAGGCGCGCGGCGAACTCGCGCTGCATGGTGCGACGTGGAGCGCCGCATGGGGCGCGGTTGCCGCCTGCGCGCTCGGCGTCGCGATGCTGGCGCTGGCCTTCGGCGCGATCCTCGCGCTGGCGCCGCACACGGGTCCGTTCGTGGCGACGCTGATCGTCGTCGCGGCGCTCTTTCTGATCGCGGCGCTCGCCGGCTGGCGCGCGCGCCGCGCCTATGGCGACATCCGCACCGCGCTGCGGCGCGATCTGGAACAGGAAGGGATCGACGACTGATGCCGCGTACGCGCAACCGCCTGATCGCCGCCGCGCGCCGCTCGATGCTCCAGCGCGCCGAGCTGTACCGGCGACTCGACATCGCCAAGGCGGCGCTCCGTCCCGCGGCGCTGGTCGACCGCGGAAAATATCGCGTGCGCACGAAGGTCGACGATGCCGCCCATGCCGTGCGGCAGGAATTTCGCGACAATCGCTGGCCGATCGCCCTCGCCGCCGCCGCGGGGATCGCTTGGTTGCTGCGCGAACCGATCAAGGAACATGCGCCCAAAGTGGCGCGCAAGGTGCAGGATATGGCGACCGCGATCGCCGATCATTTTCGCGCCGATTCGGCGTCCGAAGATGATGATGAACCAGTGGAGGAAGATGATGAAGCCGCTCAGTGAAACCGCGCCTGATGCGCGTACAAAAGCGAGTGAACTTGCGGAGAAAACCGCCGAAAATGCCCGCCTGACCGCCGAGGCGGCAAAGGCACGCATCCAGGACGGCTATGGCCGCGCACGCGCCGCGACCGGAGACCTGGCTGCGCGCGCCAGCGAACAGGCCGACGCGGCGCGCGAAGCCGCGGGCGAAGCCTATGCCAAGGGCAAAGTCCAGGCAAAACGCGCGGGCAGCAAGCTCAAGGACGTCGCCGAAAAGCAGCCGCTGGCGCTGGTGGCCGGTGCGGTGGCGATCGGCGCCCTGCTCGGCTCCTTGCTGCCCAAGGGCCGTTCGGGCGACGAATGACCATGCTTGCGGGAGAGGAAAAGCGCTGATAGGGGGCGCCGCTTCTCCCCCATCAGCGGTACGCCGCAAGGAAAGCAGCCATGAGCAAATTGCACCTCGTGTTCGGCGGACGGGTCAGCGATCCGCAGGGTCTCGACTTCGTCGACCTCAACAACCTCGACGTCGTCGGCCTCTATCCCGACTATAAGGCCGCCGAAAAGGCGTGGCGCGCCGCGGCGCAACGCACCGTCGACGACGCCGAAATGAAATATGTCGTCGTCCACCTGCACAAGCTGTTGCAGCCCGACGCGGAGTAATAGCCGACAAGGCGACGTTTAATTAACGAAAATTGTCGGCGTACGCCTGGATCTTCAGCTTGCGCACCGGCGTGGGCATCACCTCCGCATCGATACCGTATTTTTCGGCATAGGCGACCGCCGCTTCACGGCTCGGAAAGCCGAGGCGAAGCTGACGCCGCGTGTCGCCGCTGCCCGCCCAGCCCATCAGCGGGTCGGCCCGGCGCGCTTCGGCGGGCGCAAATTCCAGCATCCAGCGCTCGGTGCCCGCACGCCCCGACTGCATCGCATTTTTGGGCTTTTGGTAGATACGCGCTTTCATCGGACAGTCCCTGATCGGATAAGATTGCCGTCGCCTTAGCGCCAAGCTGTCGTTGCGAAAAGAGGCCTATTGCGCATCGCGCCGCGCCTGCGCCGCTTTGGTCATCAGCGTCGGGCGCGCGCTTGCGGGATCGTCGGGCCAGCTGTGCTTGGGATAGCGGCCGCGCATCTCGCGCGCGACATCGTGCCAGCTGCCGCTCCAGAAAGAGGCAAGATCGCGTGTGGTCTGGATCGGCCGATGCGCGGGCGAAGTCAGCGCCAGGATCAGCGGCACCGGCGGATCGCCCACGCACGGATGGCGCGACTGCCCGAACATTTCCTGCACCCGCACGCTCACAGTGGGGCCGCCGTCGGCGCCATAGTCGATCGGATGGCGACTGCCCGCCGGGGTCAGATAGTCGGCGGGCGCATGTTTTTCGAGCAATTGCCGCGCCGGCCAGTCGAGCAACGCCATCAGCGCATCGCAAAGCTTGCGATCGCCGATGTCGCGCAGCCCACGGCAATCGGCGAGCAGGGGCTCGAGCCAGATTTCCAGGCTGTCGCCGAGCGCATTGGTCGAAAGCGCATCGAGCGCGGCAAAGGATGCGCGCTGGCGCAACGCCTGCGCCGCCGGTCCCCAGGCGATCAGGCCCAGCCCCTTGTCGCGCACCGCCGCCATGCGGACCGCGATGTCGTCGGCGGCATTTTCGTGCCGTGCCGCCTGCCCGCTGGTCAGCGCGATCGCGCCGAGCCGCCGTTCGCGGCGATGATCGACGCGGTCGCTGGCGCTGTCATAACGGCTCGCCGAATGCTGGACGATGCGATCGGCGAACAAGGCTTCGATTTCCGCCGCGTCGATTGGCGCCGCGGCGAGGATGCGCACGCCCGCGGCATGCCCCTGGGCATCGGCGATCGCCAGCCATTCGCTCCCGGCGAGCGGGTCGAGCGGATCGAGGCGATAGGCGCGGCCCCCGACGCTCAGATAGTCGCCGCGCTGTCCCGCGCGCTGGCGCGCGATCCGGTCGGGCCAGGCGGCGGCGATCCACCCCCCGATCGAACGCGGCGGCGTCTCGCCAGCCTCCATCGCCAGCCGTTCCGATATGTCGGCAAGCCGCCGCGCGAGGCGGAACGCGCCTTCGGACCGCTGATCGCGTTGTCCGCGCCAGCGTGTCAGCCGCGCCTCGACATCGACGCCGCGCCCGCCGAGCCCCGGTTCGGTGAGCAGCACCGCGAGCCGCCCTGCCAGCTCGGCCTCGCCCGCGCGCGCCGCGTCGAGCAGCATATGCGCGAGCGGGACCGGTAGCGGAATCGCCGCGAGCGCCTTGCCATGCGCGGTGATCCGGCCGTCCTCGCTCAAAGCCCCGATGGCGACCAGCCGCAACTTGGCTTCGGATATCGCCGCGGGCGACGGCGGATCGAGCCAGCCCAGCTGGCGCGGGTCGACGATACCCCAACTCGCGCAGTCGAGCACGACGGGCATCAGGTCGCTTTCGTGAATTTCGGGCGGGTCGAACGGCGGCATCCCCGCGGTCGCCGCGGCTTCCCACAAACGATAGGCGACGCCTGGCCCCTGCCGTGCGGCGCGGCCCGCGCGCTGCGTCGCCGATGCCTGGCTCGCGCGTTCGGTGACGAGCCGCGATATGCCCGCCGCCTTGTCGAAGCGCGGACGCCGCGACAGGCCGGCGTCGATGACGATGCGCACCCCCTCGATCGTCAGGCTGGTCTCGGCAATGCTCGTCGCGAGGATCAGCTTGCGCCGCCCGCCGGGATCGCGGACGAGCGCCTTGCGCTGCAATGCCGGGTCGATCTGACCATGCAGCCGGTGGACCGCGAGCGGCAGGCGCGCGTCTTCGGCAGCGCTTGCCGCGCGCTCGATGTCCGCCGCGCCGGGGAGGAAGGCGAGCATGTCGCCTTCGGCCTCGTCGGCGAGCGCCTGCCGCACGGCCGCGAGCAGCGACGCCTCCAGCCGATCCTCGGCGCGGCGGCCGATATGGCGCAGGTCGAGCGGAAAGATCTTGCCCTCGCTCTTCACCACCGGCGCGTCGCCGAGCAGCGCACCGAAGCGCGCGCCGTCTAGCGTCGCCGACATGGCGACGAGGCGCAAATCGTCGCGAAGCCCCTGCTGGGCATCGATGGCGAGCGCGAGCGCAAAATCGCCGTCGAGGCTGCGCTCGTGCACCTCGTCGAACAGCACCGCCGACACGCCGCCAAGCTCGGGATCGGCGAGGATGCGGTTGCGGAAGAGGCCCGGCGTCATCACCAGGAGTCGCGTCGCCGCCGACTGCTTGCTGTCGAGCCGCGTCGCATAGCCAACGCGGTCGCCGACCGCCTCGCCCAGCTCTTCGGCGATGCGTTCGGCCGCGGCGCGCGCCGCCAGCCTTCGCGGCGAGAGCAGCCACACCGCGCCCCGGCACCACGGCTGTTCGAGGATCGCCGGCGCAACGCGCGTGGTCTTGCCCGCGCCCGGCGGCGCGACGACGACGGCGTTGGGCCTTAGCGTCAATGCCGCCATGACATCGGGCAGCACCGCGTCGATCGGCAGCGGCGTGTTCGTCATACGCGCGCCGCGGGATTGCCCAGCTCGATGTTGAGCCGATAGGCCGCGGCGGCGAGGCGCCCGACCTGTTCGGCCGTCACATCGGTGGCCTCGGTCATCACCAGATTGCCGAGTTCATATTTGCCGCTCGCCTTGATCCGCGGTTCGAGTTCGCGCAGCCGTTTGCCGCGCCAGAACCCCAGCAATACGCGCTGTTCCTCGGCGCGGATCAGGATGCAGGGTCCGTTGGCCATGAAGACCAGATTGGTCCATTTGATCGTTTCGTCAAAGGGCGCGGCGCGCATGAGGGCGGCGCGGAGCATCGTGCAAAGCTCGCGCTGCCAGCCGGACAGCGCGGCGATATAGGCGTCGGGGCTTTCGGCCGCTGGACCCATCATCGGCATTTGCCGCTCCGTTTGAAAACACCCTGTTCCCCCGCGAAGGCGGGGGTCCATCACCGGACGATTCTATTTCGCACCGCCGGAAGATGGGTCCGCGCCTTCGCGGGGACACAGGGATATCGACAATAGATGAAAAACACTAATAAGCGCGCGCGACGGCGAAGGCGACCGCTTCGGCCAGGGCCGCTTTCGCCTGGCTGGCCCGAAAGCCCCCGATCGCATCGACCGCGCGCTGGCCATAATGGCGCGCACGCGCCAGTGTGTCGGCAACCGCGTCGTGCTTCATCAGCAGGCCCTTGGCGTGGGCCAGGTCCGCGTCCGAAATCCTGTGTCCGGTGATCGCCTGCTTCCAGAATTCGCGTTCCTCGGCATTGCCGCGCGCATAGGCGAGGATCACCGGCAGCGTCACAGATCGGAAGAG
>JBGTUD010000178.1:0-6314 GCA_041939405.1 Sphingopyxis sp.
CTTGCCCGCCCCATTGGGGCCGAGCAGCGCGAAAATTTCGCCCTTGTTGATTTCAAGATCGACATTGCTGAGCGCTATGTGACCGCTTTTATAGGTTTTTCCGAGTCCGGAAAGCTGGAGAACGGCTGTCATTGCAGCGGTTTAGCCGAGCCGGCGCGGGACGCAAAGCGCGAAACATACTTGACCTGCCCCGGTGGGTCCGCTTGACCGGCACCGCGCGTGCGGACGTGGCGAAATCGGTAGACGCAGCAGACTTAAAATCTGCCGGCCTAGTGTCATGCGGGTTCAAGTCCCGCCGTCCGCACCATCGATGGCGCGGCCTTACCGGCGAATCAGCGCCTTCACGCGCGCACGCACGCCCAGACGGTCGAGGAGATATTTTCCGGTGCCAGCGGCCCGATCGACGCCCTCCATCATGCCAAGCGCGGCGCGATTGCGCAGCGTCGGGCGCAACACCAGGACGTCGACGCAGTCGATCGAGGCACGGCCGAACTGCGCCTTGTGCGCGCCGTCGCCCTCGGTGAAATCGAAGGCGCGGAACCGTCCTTCCGCGAATAATGCGCGCATGGCGTCGACATGCAGAACAGTGCCCGGCGATAAGGCCGCGAACGCAGGATCATAGCCGAGATGGGCATAGATCAGTATGTCGCGGTCGACCGGCAGGTAAAGATAAGCGATCGCACGATCGCCGGCGAACAACAAAAAGGCGCGGACCTGGTCCCGCGCGGCGGCGTCAACGGCCCGAGCCCGATCGGCCTCGCCCGCGGGAAGCCCGGCTTGCAACAGGCGCGCCTGATAGGTTTGCTCGGAAAGCGGGACGGCGATGTCCATAAACTCCTCGATCTCCGCGCCCGTTCGATAACAACGCGTCGAGGTTGCACCTGCGAAATGTTCTGCAAGGCGGCGGGCCTTGCGCGACAGCGTCGAACGGGTCCGCGACGAGAATCCCTGCCACCAGTCGTCGAAATCTTGCCCCTCCATCGGCACATAATGGCGCGGATAGGATTGGCGCACCGAAACGAGCCACCCATCCAGCCGTGCCGTCAGATCGGCCAGCCGGTCGCGGGGCAGCGAGCGGAACAACCAGCCATCGCGGCCCGCCGACGGGATGGCACGCGTCGCAGGATCCAAAATCTCGTCGAGGCTATGCCCCACCACGGCAAGATCGCGCCGGACATGGCCGAGTGTACGGCCCGCCACCTCGACGCGCAGCGCCACGCGCCCGCCTGCCTTGTCCTTATTGCTGTCGGTCATCCCTCGCCCGATCTTCACGGCAGTTCCCGGCAAATTGCGCGTACGTTATCGCGCACGCGCAATTAATCGGTCCCTCCGCTATGCAGCTTTGGCAGCACATGGTTATGATTGGCTTACACGGTTTGAAGGAACATGGGGAATGACAGCAAGCGGCGGGAGCAAGCACCGCGCCATGGCGATCGCAGTCGCGGCGGGCCTGATGCTCGCGCTGCCCGGCTGCGATCTGTTCGGCGAACGCGGCCCGGTTCGTGTAGCCGCGATGGGTGAGCTCAACCTGCGCGCGAGCCCCCTCCGCGGCGAACTTTCTACCGCCAATGCGGCCCTGCTCGACGCCACCTCGCAAGGTCTCGTCAGCTATGATGGCGAGGGACAGATCGATACCGGCCTTGCCGACCGCTGGACTGTCACCGCCGACGGACGCAGTTATATATTTCGCATCACCGAAGCCAAATGGACGAATGGCCGCAAGGTGACTGCCGAAACGGTGGCCGGCATCCTGCGTTCCTATCTGGCACCCGCGAGCCGTCATATACTGAAAGACGATTTTCCGGAGATCGAGACGATCAGGGCGATGACCGATACGGTCATCGAAATCCGCCTGTCGGTACCGCAGCCGGCGCTGCTCGAGCTGCTTGCGCAGCCGTCGATGGCGATTGTCAACAATGGGATGGGATGGGGCCCCATGCGACCCCGCAAAATCGGGCAAGCCCTGCTGCTTTCGCCCGTTCCGGACCCCTTGGCCGAAGATGCGGAAGCAGCCGAGGCCGCCGCGAACGATCCCGCCGCAGCGATCGAACTCATCGGCACGACGCCGCAAGGCGCACTCGCGCGGTTCAAGAACGGCTATGCCGACGGCGTGATCGGGGGACGCTTTTCCACCCTCCCCTATTTCGTCGCGTCGAACATCGGGCGCTCGCGGCTGGTGGTCGATCCGGCCCCCGGCCTGTTCGGGCTGGTCTTTGTCCGCGCGGAAGGCTTCCTGGCGACCGATACCAATCGCGAGGCGCTGGTGCGCGCGATCCGGCGCGATCGGTTGATCGAAGCCTTCGGGCTTGCCGAATGGCAGCAGCAGGTCACGCTCCGTCCCGCGCTTTACACCCGCGACGGGGGCCCCGCTCCGTTGAGGCCGGCCTGGGCGGAGTATGACAATGCGTCGAGACTGACGCAGGCCAAGCGCATCGTGGACGCCTGGCGCAGCGCGGGGCGGCCGATCGAGCCGCTGCGTATCGCCGTCCCAGAATCGCCCGGCGGGCGCATCCTCTTTGCCTATGTGGCCGCCGATCTGTCGGCCATCGGCGTGCCCAGCCGCCGCGTCAACATGACCTCTGCCGCCGATCTGCGGTTGATCGACGAGGTCGCGCCCAATGACGATCCGATCTGGGCACTGCGCCGCCTGTCGTGCCGCCGCGACACGCTCTGCAATCGCGAGGCGCAAAATCTGATCGATCAAGCGACGGCGAATATCGACGCCGGCCAACGCGCGCGGCAGATCGGAGAGGCGGAGGCGGTGCTTGCCCGCTACGCCCCCTTCATCCCCCTCGCAACGCCGCTCCGCTGGTCGGTCGCGTCGCAGCGCCTCACGGGCCTGCGTGCCAACGGCCGTGCGCAACATCCATTGAATCATCTGATTGCCATACCCAACTAATACAGTGGCGCTCATATGGGAGCGCTTCTGAAAGGATGCCGATGGCCCCCTCGCCGCCCAATCCCGACGCGATCTTCGACGCGCTGATCCAGAACCGCACCGACCCCGCCGCGCTGCGCAAACGCGTCGAAATGCTGGAAATCCTGCTCGAACGCAGCTTCGTCATTCCGGGCATCAACCGCCCGGTGGGTCTCGACGCGATCGTCGGCCTGGTCCCTGTGGTCGGCGACGTCATCGCCGCGACGATGGGCGCCTATCTGATCTGGGAGGCGCGCAACCTCGGCATGCCCAGGTGGAAAATCTGGCGCATGGTCGGCAATCTGGGCGTCGATACTGCGCTGGGCGCGGTACCGCTGGTGGGCGATGCGTTCGACTTTTTCTTCCGGTCGAACACGCGCAACCTCAGGATCATCAAGAAACATCTCGACAAGCATCATCCGGGCACGATCATCATCGACCAATAACTGTCCGTCATTGCGAGCGAAGCGAAGCAATCCAGAGCGGTCTACGCAGGCTCTGGATTGCTTCGCTTCGCTCGCAATGACGATAGTTACATCAGCAACGGCCTTCCCTTCAGCTGTATAATGCTGCTAGCACAGCCCACCACACCTCAGGGGAGATGTTCCGAATGATCCGCGCCAGCCTTGCCGCGCTTGCCATCAGCTGTTCGATTGCCGCCGTCGCGGCCGCCGCGCCGCAGGATGAGGATCCCTACATCTGGCTCGAGGATATCGAGGGCGCCAAGGCCCTGCACTGGGTCAAGAAGGAGAATGCGGCGACCGACAAGCTGCTCATCGGTCGTCCCGGCTTTGAGAGCGACCGAAAGCGCGCGCGCGAAATCCTCGACGACGACCGCCAGATTGCGATGCCCGGCGAGGTGATGGGCGATGTCGTCACGAATCTGTGGCGCGACGCGAACAACCCGCGCGGACTGTGGCGGCAAAGCCCGCTCGACGCCTGGCTGGCAGGCAAGCCCGAATGGACGGTGCTGATCGACGTCGACGCGCTCGGCAAGGCAGAAGGGCAAAGCTGGGTCTGGCACGGCGCCGACTGCCTCGCTCCCGACTATAAGCGCTGTCTTGTCTCGCTGAGTCCCGGCGGCACCGACGCCGACATCGTGCGCGAATGGGATCGCACGACGCAGAGTTTCGTCGATGGCGGCTTCATGCTGCCGCAGGCGAAAAGCAGCGTCACGTGGGAGGATGCCGACACGCTGCTGGTCGCCACCGATTATGGCGAGGGCAGCATGACCGCGTCGGGCTATCCGCGCATCGTCAAGCGGTGGAAGCGCGGCACGCCGCTGTCGTCCGCCGAAACGCTGGCCGAGGGCGCACATGAGGACGTCGGCATGAACGTCTTCGCGCTGACCGACGGCGACCGGCGCTGGCCGATGATCAGCCGCGGCAAAACCTTTTACACCGCCGATTACATGCTGCCGAACGTCGACGCTTCGCGCTATATCTCGACGATCATTCCCGACACCGCCAGCGTGCGCGACGTCATCGACGGGCAGTTGATCGTCTTTCTCAACAAGGATTGGGCCGACATTCCCGCGGGTTCGCTGGTGTCGCTGTCGCTTGCCGACATGTCCGCCGATCGCCGCGTACCGATCGTCACCGCGATGACCCCGACAAAGGCGCAGGCAATCGAAAATGTCGCTGCGACCGACAATATCCTGTGGGTCAAGGCGCTCGACGATGTCGAAGGCAAGCTGTTTGCGCTGCGCCGCGACGCTGCGACGGGTCAGTGGAGCCGGAAGGTAATTCCCCTCGCCGCCAATGCGACGGTCGGAATCGCGGGAACGATCGGCAAGCAGGACGTCGTACTGGCGACCGCCGAGACGATGTTGACCCCGCCGACGCTCTATGCCGTCGCCGAGAATGAGGCACCGCATCCGGTTCAGAGCCTGCCCGCGACGTTCGACGCGAAGGACATGCTGGTCGAAAAGCGCTTCGCAACATCGAAGGACGGAACCCAAATCCCCTATTTCCTCGTCCGCAAGAAGGGCGCCACGGGGCCGGTTCCGGCGCTGATCCACGCCTATGGCGGTTTCCGCGCCGCGCAGACGCCGGGCTATCTGACCGGCCAGCCCTATCGCGCCGGGCCGCTCGGCCTGTTCTGGGTGGAAGACGGCAACGCCTATGTCCTCGCCAACATTCGTGGCGGCGGCGAATATGGCCCCGCCTGGCATCAGGCAGCGCTGCGCGAAAAGCGCCAGAACAGCTTCGACGACCTGCACGCGGTTGCCGAGGATCTCGTCAAAACGGGGGTCAGCGCCAAGGGCAGGATCGCGATTTCGGGCCGGTCGAACGGCGGCGTGCTCGTCGGCGCAGCGATGACGCAGCGCCCCGATCTCTACGGCGCCGTGATTTCGGGGTCCCCGATCAAGGATATGTGGCGATACGACAAGATGCTCGCGGGCGCGTCGTGGGTCGCCGAATATGGTGACCCCGATGTGCCCGAAGACTGGTCGTTCCTGTCGAAATATTCACCCTATCACAACATCCGCAAGGGCGTGAGCTATCCGCCGATCTTCCTCTATCTTTCGACCAAGGACGACCGCGTCCACCCCGGCCATGCGCGCAAATTTGCCGCGCGGCTGATGGCGAATGGCAACCGCGTCTATTATCACGAATATCTGGAAGGCGGTCATTCGGTCGGCGCGGACCACGCCGAGGATGCAGTGCGCGCGGCGATGCTCCACGCCTTCCTGCTCCGAGAATTGGTGGAGAAGGAATAGGCACCAGGCCAGCAAGGCCGCCCCCCTCATCCGTCATACCGGCGAAGGCCGGGATCTCACCGTCTCATCCTTACGCACCGGCGAGATCCCGACCTTCGCCGGGATGACGATTAGGCTGGAATTACCCTGACCTGCTCGCGCTCAGCGAATCTGCCGTTTCTCCAGTTTCCGCGCGAGCGTGCGGCGATGCATCCCCAGCCGGCGCGCGGTTTCGGAGATGTTGAAGCCGGTTTCGACGAGCGTTTGGTGGATATGTTCCCACTCGACGGTCTTGATCGACGACTGACGACCATCGAGCGGCGTTTCGGCATTGCCTTCGGCGCGGTCGAACGCCGCCTCGATATCGTCGGTGTTCGACGGTTTGGCGAGATAATAGGAGGCGCCAAGCTTGATCGCCTCGACCGCGGTGGCGATGCGGTCGGGTCCGAACACGCGCTCCACGACGGAGCTGGCGGACGCCGGGGTGGCGAGCAGGGGCAGGGCGACCAGGACGGCCAGCGCAGCCCGCCCGACATGTGGGCCTTTCCGGTGCTCAGCTACGGGCCCTATGCGGCGTTCGAAGAAGCCAGCGCGGCCGGCATTCCGCAGGACGACGTGGCCGCCTGGCTGGTGGACGTGGCCGACTACTGCGCGCAGCAGCGCACCGTGCGGCTGGTGTACTTCCACCCACCGGGC
>JBGTUD010000179.1:0-6282 GCA_041939405.1 Sphingopyxis sp.
GCCGGGAATACGATCTGGATATTTTCATGATCGTCGCCGTGGACGATTTTAATATGGGAGCGATGGAAAACAAGGGCCTGAATATATTCAATACTTCCTGCGTGCTGGCGAATTCGAAGACCCAGACCGACCTGGCTTTTCAGCGGGTCGAGGCGGTAGTTGCCCACGAATATTTTCACAACTGGTCCGGTAATCGCGTCACCTGCCGCGACTGGTTCCAATTGAGTCTGAAGGAAGGCTTCACTGTTTACCGCGACCAATGTTTTTCCGCCGACATGGGATCGGCGGCGGTCAAGCGGATCGAGGATGTCCGCCTGCTCCGCGCCGCGCAATTCCCCGAGGATGCGGGGCCGCTCGCGCACCCGATCCGTCCCGACAGCTATCAGGAAATCAGCAACTTCTATACCGCGACCGTCTATAACAAGGGTGCCGAGATCATCCGCATGATGGCCACGATGGTGGGGCCCGAGCGTTTCCGAAAGGGCACCGACCTCTATTTCGAGCGCCACGATGGCGAGGCCGCGACGTGCGAGGATTTTGTACGCGCGATCGAGGATGGGGCGGGGATCGACCTGGCCCAGTTCCGCCTCTGGTACGGACAGGCGGGCACGCCGCGCGTCACCGCGCGCATCGACACCGACGAGGCGACGGGCGAGCGCATATTGCATCTGACGCAATCGGTGCCCCCGACGCCCGGCCAACCCGACAAGGCGCCGATGCTGATTCCATTGAGGATCAAGGCGTTCGACCGCGATGGCGGTGCTGGCGAGGAAGGCGAGCAGCTGGTGCTCTTGGATGCCCCCGAAATGGCGCTTCCGCTGGGCCAGTATCGCAGCCGGCCGGTGCTGTCCATCAACCGCGGCTTTTCGGCGCCGGTGATCGTCGACTTCGCGCGCGAGGAAGGCGAGCTTGCGTGGCTCGCGGCGCACGACGACGATCCCTTCGCGCGCTATGAGGCGCTGCAGCAGCTGATGCTCGATACGCTCGTCGCCGCGGTGTCGGGCGATGCGCGCGGGCGGCCGGCGGTGATCGACGCCGTCGCGGGCACGCTCGCGGGGCGGGGCGATGATCCCGCCTTTGTTGCCGAAGCCGTGCTGCTGCCGAGCGAAGCGTTCATCGGCGACCAGATGGTGACGGTCGATCCCGACGCGATCCGCCGCGAACGGCTGGCGCTGCAGGCGGCGATCGGCGCCGCGCTGGAAGGCGAATGGCGCGCGATCCTGAACGCTCCGGCGCCGCCCGCAACCGACCTGTCGCCCGCGGCCAAGGGCGGGCGGCGGCTGCGCGGCGTCGCGCTTGCCTATCTCGCCGCGACCGGGATTGCCGATGTCCCGGCACTCGCCTTCGGCATATTTTCGGACGCGGACGGGATGACCGAGCGGCAGGCGGCGCTCGCGACGCTGGCGCATGGCGACAGCGACGAACGCGCGCACGCGCTGGACATTTTCTACCAGCGTTATCGCGACAACCCGCTCGTGCTCGACAAATGGTTCCAGGTGCAGGCCTGGTCGCTTCGCCCCGACACGGTCGACGCCGTGCGCGCGTTGGCCGAGCACCCCGATTTCACGCTGGCCAACCCCAATCGCGTGCGATCGCTCTATGGCGCGTTCACGGGCAATCAGGCGGCGTTCCACCGCGCCGACGGGGCCGGATACCGGCTGATCGCCGACCTCGTCATCGCTCTCGATCCGAAGAACCCCCAGACCGCGGCGCGGATGATCCCGCCGCTGGGCCGCTGGAGACGCTTCGACGAGGCGCGGCAGGCGCTGATGAAGGCCGAGCTCGAGCGCATCCTGGCGCAGCCCGGCCTGTCGCGCGACGTCACCGAACAGGCGTCGAAGAGCCTGCTGGGGTAGGGCGGTTTTGGAGGATTCCTGCCATCGGTTTAGCCGTCATCCCGGCGCAGGCCGGGATCTCGTCGGCACGTAAAAACCAGAGGGTGAGATCCCGGCCTGCGCCGGGATGACGATAGATGGGATTCCGGCTGTACCCCCCCCCGCGCCGCTCAATTCGCCGCGAACAGCTTGGTCCCCACGACGCCGATGACGATCAGCGCCATGAACCCGGCCTGCACCACACTCACCTTTTCGCCGAACAGGATCGTGCCGCCGATGATCACGCCGACCGCGCCGAGCCCGGTCCAGATGGCATAGGCCGTACCCGCCGAAATCTCGCGCATCGCAAAGGCCAGCAGCGCCATGTTGAGAAAGCTGAGCGCGATCGGCACGATCGACGCCTGCCACGTGCCGAGCGTCGCGGCCCATTTCAGGCTGAGCGCCCAGCAGATTTCGGTGAAAACGGCGATGGCGAGGATGATCCATCCCACGGGCACGTCCTTTCAGATCGGCGGGCTCGTCGGAAAGGCGCGGGCCGGAAACCCGAAAGAGGCCGAGCGCGCCGGGGCCGATAGACCGCCCGGCGCGCCATGGCAAGCCCGTCAGCGCGCGGCAACGAAGCCGAGCAGATCGGCGGTCAACCGCTCGACATGGGTGAGCGGCAGGCCGTGCGGCGCCCCCTCGTAAACGCTGAGCGTCGCTTGCGGCAGCAAGCCGGCGGTCGCCCGGGCGGTGAGCGCCAGCGGCGCCGAGACATCGCGGTCGCCGTGGATCAGCAGCGTCGGCACGCCGATTTTCCGCACGTCGGGGCGAAAATCGGTCGCGAAATTCGCCGCGGCAAGCTGGGCCGCGCCCAGCAGCGACGTGGACATCATCATATCCTGTCCCCAGCGCACCATCGCGGGTGAGGTGTCGGACGTGAAGAAGGGCGGCGTGTTGACCGCGATCCACGCCGGGAAGTCGCGCGCGAGCAGCGCCGCACCCTCGGCGAGCGCCGCGGGGTCGACACCCGCCGGATTGTCGGGGCTTTTCATCAGAAAGGGCGTGATCGTTCCGACCAGCACGACGCGCGCAATGCCGCGCCCGCCGTGGCGTGCGAAATAGCGCGCCACCTCGGTCCCGCCCATCGAATGCGCGACGATCGTTGCGTTCTCGATCCCGAGCGAACCGATCACCGACGCCAGATCGTCGGCGAGCGTGTCGTGGTCGTAGCCGCGCCCCGGATCGGCCGATCGCCCGTGCCCCCGTCGGTCATAGGCGATGGCGCGATAGCCTTTACGCGCGAGGGCGAGCATCTGATAGCCCCAGAAATCGGACGGGAGCGCCCAGCCCGACAGGAACAGCACCGGCTGACCCGCGCCCCAGTCGCGGACGAAGAGCCAAGTTCCATCCTTGGCGGCGACAAAGCTTTCGGCTGCGCGCTTCGTGGGCGTTGCGGCGGCAGCGCGTCCCGGCGCGACAGCCATCGCCCCCATCGCGGCGAGCGCGGCGGCCGAAATCATCTGGCGTCTGTCCATCTGTCCCTCCATCGTCCGATGAAGCGGATTTAGCGTGCCATGCGCTCCGGTGCGATTACGTCAGACGTAATCGAAACCGCTACGGCGGAGGGACATATTTCTATTCGCCGAGCCACCCGGCGACGTCGACGGCGACACGGTTGGCGGCGCGCGTCAGCGCCTCGCCAACCGGCTTTGCCTCGATCTTTCCGCCGATCGCCTCGCGCGCTTCGAACCGGCGCTGGGTGACGGTCTTGCCGCCCGCCGACACGAGCATCGCCTGATAGACGACGAGCGCCTCGTTCGACCGCGCATCGACGCCGAACTCCATGAGCTGCCCCGCGAGCTGTTCGCCGGGCGCGGTCAGATATTGCCCCTCGTCGAGCACGACGCGCGACGTGCGCGCGGCGACGGTTTCGGACACGAGCCGCTGGAACAGGCGCTGCGGCGCCTCCACCCACTGCGCTTCCTTGACATAGGCGACGCTGGCGTCGTCCTGCTGCACCGGGATACGCGTCGTGCGCAGCTTTTGGGGGGCGGTCGGGATCAGGATCGTCAGCGTCGAGGCGTCGGCCGCGGTGCGCGCGCTGCCGGCCGCGGGAGCCGCTTCGGGATCGAGCGTCAGCAGAAAGGGCGGCGGCTTGCCGCCGAGGCTGAAGCAGGCTGACAGGGTGGCCGCGCCGGCAAGCGCGAACAGCGGTGTACGGATGCGGCGAATCATGGCGGTCCTCATTCCTTGTAATCGGGAAGCTTGCTGCCCGCGATCACCGCGCCGGCGCCTTGCTGGTCCAGCTTGTCGGTGAGGCTGGAGAGCGAGGCGGAGGTGCGGCGAAGGTCGCGGATCAACGCATTGGCTTCGGGTATCGTCGTCTCGCTGAACGTCTTGAGGCCGGGGCGGGCGTCGGCGATCGCGCTTTCGAGCGTCTGCATCGACTTGTTTGCGGACGCGAGCGTGTCGCGAAGGTTGCGCATCGCGGGGTCGACGTTGCGGTCGATCGTCCCCTGCGTCGCCGCCGCGAGGCTTCCGATCTGTTCGGCCGCCTGGCCCGCCTGCTGGATCGCGATGCGCGTATCGGCGAGCGCGCGCTCAAGCGCGGGGCCGTTGCGCGCCAGCGTCGCGGTCGTCGCCTCGACATTGTCGAGGATATTGGCGAAGCTTTGCTGGTTGCGGTCGTCGGCAAGCTCGGCGAGCCGCTCGGTAAGCGTCGAAAGGCGTTGCAGCAGCTGCGGCGCCGTATTGAGAATTTCGCCCAGCCCGCCGACGCGCGTGGGGATCACCGGCTTGCCCGCCGGCCCCTTGTCGGTGATCGGGGGCGCACCCTTCACCGCGCCGTCGAGCGCGATCTGCGAGACGCCGGTAAAGCCCACGCCTTCGAGCGCGGCGGTGGTGCCCTGCAACACCGGGACATTTTCATTCACCTCGATGCGCACGCGCACGAATTGCGGATCGTCGGGCCACAGCGCGATTTCGCGCACCTGTCCCGCGGGGACGCCGGAGAATTGCACCTGCGCGCCCTTGTTCAGCCCATCGACCGATTGTTTGAAGAAAATGTCATATTCGCGCTTTGCGCCGCCGCTGTCGTTCGCCAGCCACACGACGAAAAAGGCAAGCGCGGCGGTCAAGAGAAGGACAAAGGCCCCGACGAGGACGTTGTTCGAACGAGTTTCCATCAGCTATCCTATCGCGCGGCGGCGCTTTGGTTCCCGCTCGCTGCGGCGCGGCCGCGGGGTCCGTTGAAATAATCCTGTATCCACGGGTGCTCGGTGGCAAGCAGTTCTGGGATGGTGCCGACCGCGATCACCTTTTTTTCGGCGAGCACGGCGACGCGGTCGCACGTTGCATAGAGCGTGTCGAGATCGTGGGTGATGAGGAAGACGGTGAGCCCCATCGTGTCGGCGAGTTCGCGGATCAGCTCGTCGAACTTGGCGGCGCCGATCGGGTCGAGGCCCGCGGTCGGCTCGTCGAGGAAAAGCAGCGCGGGGTCGAGCGCGAGCGCGCGGGCGAGGCCCGCGCGCTTGACCATGCCGCCCGAAAGCTCGGCGGGATATTTGGGTCCCGCATCGGGCGGCAGGCCGACCATCTGGACCTTGTAGGCGGCGATTTCGTCGAGCAGCTTGGCGTCGAGCCGGGGATAGAATTCGCGCAGGGGAACCTGGATATTCTCGGCGACGCTCAGCGTCGAAAAGAGCGCCCCGCCCTGGAACATCACGCCCCAGCGGCGGCGGAGGTCGCGCGATTCCTCTTCGTCGGCGATGGTGTCGAGCGTCTTGCCATAGACCTCGATCTCGCCCGCGGTCGGGGTTTGCAGCCCGATGATCGAGCGCATGAGCACCGACTTGCCCGTCCCCGAGCCGCCCACGACGCCCAATATCTCGCCCGAATAGACGTCGAGATCGAGCCCGTCGTGAATCACGGCGTCGCCGAACTGGTTGCGAAGCCCGCGGATACAGATCGCGCGGTCGAACTTCTCGGGTCGCACCGCGTCGGCGGCGGCGAGCTCTTCGCGGATTTCGGTTTCCTGCTCCTCGGCCATCAATTCCACCCGAGCGACGAGAAAAAGACGGCAAAAAGGGCGTCGAGCACGATGACGAGGAAGATGGCGGCGACGACCGCCGAGGTCGTACGCTGGCCGACCTCTTCGGCGTTCTGGCGCACCTGCATCCCTTCGTAACAGCCGGTGACGCCGATCAATATGCCAAAGACCGGCGCCTTGATCAGCATGATGTAGAAATCGGTCATCGGGATGATTTCGCGCAGCCGCTGGATATAGGTGAGCGGCGGGATGTCGAGCCCGATCCAGACAAAGGCGCCGCCCCCCGCGATTGCGCACAGGCTGGCATAGAAGCCGAGCAGCGGCATGGTGATCGTCGACGCGGCGATGCGGGGCAGCACGATCGCTTCCATCGGCGATACGCCGATCGTGCGCATTGCATCGACCTCTTCGGTCAGC
>JBGTUD010000180.1:0-6276 GCA_041939405.1 Sphingopyxis sp.
TGCGGATCGGGATGTTCTGGAGATTGGGATCGGTCGACGACAAACGCCCGGTCTGCGCACCGACCAGGCTGTAGCTCGTATGGACGCGGCCCGTCTTCGCATTGATCTGTTGCTGCAACGCGTCGGTGTAGGTCGATTTGAGCTTCGCGAGCTGGCGCCACTCCAAAATCTTGCGCGCAATCGGGACGCCGTCGCGTTCGAGCCGCTCCAGTTCGTTCTGGTCGGTCGACCAGTCGCCCGACTTGCCCTTGCGTCCGCCCTTGAGCCCCATTTTGTCGAACAAAATTTCGCCAAGCTGCTTGGGACTGCCGATGGCGAAGGGCTGGCCCGCCAGCTCGTGAATCTCACCCTCCATGCGCAGCATGTCGCTCGCAAATTCGCCCGACAGGCGCGCCAGATACTCCCGGTCGACCATGATGCCCGCGCGCTCCATGCCTTCGACCACCGCGGCCAACGGACGGTCGACCATTTCGTAAACGCGTGTCCCGCCTTCGATGGGAAGGCGCAGTTTCAGCAGCTTCCACAGCCGCCACGCGACCTCGGCATCTTCGGCGGCATATTGCGTCGCGCGGTCGAGCGGGACTTCGGCAAAGCTGATCTGCGACTTTCCGGTACCGCACACATCCTTGAACGACAGGCAGATATGATCGAGATGCAGCTTTGCGAGCTCGTCGAGGCCGTGCTGATGCTTCCCCGCGTCGAGCGCAAAGCTCATCACCAGCGTATCGTCATAGGGTGTGATCGTGATGCCGTGCTGTGCCAGCACGCCGATGTCATATTTCAGATTATGCCCGACCTTCAGCACGGCATCGTCGGCAAACAGTGTGCGAAGGCTTGCGATCGCGTCGGACAGCGGAACCTGCTGCGGCGTTTCGGCGAACATGTCGGTGCCGCCGTGGCCGAGCGGGATGTAGCAGGCCCGGCCCGGGCCGGTCGCCATGCTGACGCCGACGAGCGTGCCGGTGACGCTGTCGAGGCTCGCGGTTTCGGTGTCGATCGCGACGACATGCGCGGCGCTGGCTTCGGCGATCCAGCGGTTGAGCGCCTCGATCGTCGTGACCGTTTCATAAAGCGCGCGGTCGATGGGCGGCATCGCGGGCAGGGTGGGCGTCGAGGGCGCAGCGGCGGGCGCAACAGGCGCCGCCCCGGCACGCGGCAGCGTCGGCGGGCCGCCCGGCGCGGCGCCGCCATCGAGCTTTGCCGATAGCGACCGGAAACCATGCTCGTCGAGGAAGAGCTTGAGCGGTCCGGGCGGAATCGCGCCGAGCTTCAGCGCGTCGAGCGGGTCGGGCAATGGGCAGTCGCGTTTCAGATCGACGAGGATGCGCGAAAGCTCTGCCATCGCGCGATGCTCGATCAGATTTTCGCGCAGCTTCGACGCCTTCATCGTCTCGGCGCCGTCGAGCGCGGCCGCCAGACCCCCATATTCCTGGATCAGCTTGGTCGCGGTCTTCGGTCCGACCCCGCGCACGCCGGGGACATTGTCGACGCTGTCGCCCATCAGCGCGAGCACGTCGCCGACCAGATCGGGGGTCACGCCGAACTTCTCGTTCACCGCTTCCAGGCCCAGGCGGACATTCTTCATCGTGTCGAGCATGTCGACGTGCGGACCGCCGGCGGGTTCGCGGATCAGCTGCATCAGGTCCTTGTCGCTGCTGACGATCGTGACGTCCCATCCTTCGCGAACCGCGGCCTCGGTATAAGAGGCGATCAGATCGTCCGCCTCGAACCCTTCCATTTCGATGCAGGGCAGCGAAAAGGCGCGCGTTGCGTCGCGGATCAGCGGAAATTGCGGGCGCAGATCCTCGGGCGGTTCGGGGCGGTTCGCCTTGTACTGGTCATAGATTTCGTTGCGGAACGACTGGCTCGAATGGTCGAGGATGACGGCAAGGTGCGTCGGTCCGTCGGCGTCGTGCAAATCCTTCGCCAGCTTCCAGAGCATCGTTGTATAGCCGTAAACCGCGCCGACGGGCACGCCCGCCGGGTTGGTGAGCGGCGGCAGGCGGTGATAGGCGCGGAAGATGTAGCTGGAGCCATCGACCAGATAGAGATGATTCTTGTCCGACATGGTGGCGGTGTAGCAGCGGCAGGCAGGGCGGCCTAGCGCGATGTTCCCGCTTTCTTCCTATCCGCTGCGCGGCACCGGCGGCAGGTCGAAATGCAGAACTTCCTCCCGAATGCCGAGCTTGGTGTAGAGCGCGACTGCGGGCGGGTCGATATAATCGGCCTGGACAAACACCGCCCAGGCGCCCGTTTCGGCGGCGATATGCTGGAGCTCGGCGATCAGCGCGGTGGCGATGCCGCGGCGACGATGCGCCGCATCGACGGCGAGGTCATAGAGATAGATTTCGCTCCGCGCCGCCTCCAGCTTGGGCAGGTCGTAGGCGGTGAGGCCACCGACGATGCGCCCCTCTTTTTCGGCCACCAGCAGGACGACCGCATCCTTGGCGAGCTGGCGCGCCAGCCATGCATCGTCGGGATGATCGCGGCGATAGGTCGCCGGATCGTCGAAGGCGTCGGCATACAGCGCGTTGAGGTCGCGCATTGCGGCGATGTCGCCGGAGCCGAGACGACGGATCGCGATGGTCATCGATAATCGATCGTCAGCTTGTCCGCCGCCGCGACCGCCGCCGTGCGCGCGTCGCCGGTGGTGCCACCCGCGACTTTTGCCAGCGCGACGCCCATGCGGCGCCAGGGCCGGGTGACGGGCTTGCCAAAAATGCGGACGTCGATCGACGTTTCGGCGCCGGGCGGCGTCAGCGCGTCGGCGAGGCCGGTGATCGCGAAGTCGCTTGCATCGCGGTCGGCGAGCAGCACCGCGCTCGCGCTCGCGTGCGGAACGGCGATCGCGGGGATCGGCAGGCCGAGGATGGCGCGCGCATGGAGGTCGAACTCCGACAGGGATTGGGAGATCAGTGTCACCATGCCGGTATCGTGCGGACGCGGCGACAATTCGGAGAAGATGACGGCATCGCCCTTCACGAAAAATTCCACGCCGAAAATGCCGTGCCCGCCGAGCGCGTCGACGACCTTGGCTGCCATCTCCTGCGCGCTTGCGAGCGCGGCTGCCGACATCGCCGCGGGCTGCCAGCTTTCGCGATAGTCGCCGCGCTCCTGCCGGTGTCCGATCGGCGGGCAGAAGGTCACACCGTCCCTGTGGCGCACGGTGAGCAGGGTGATCTCATAATCGAAGTCGATGAAGGCTTCGGCGATGACACGCAGCCGGTCGCCGCGCATCCCGGCGGCGGCATAGTCCCACGCCGCATCGACCCCGGCGGCATCCTTCACCGTGCTTTGCCCCTTGCCCGATGAGGACATGACGGGTTTGACGACAAGTGGGAAGCCGATGCGCTCGGCAGCGGCGTGCAGTTCCTCGCGCGTTTCGGCATATTCAAAGGTCGAAGTGGCAAGTCCCAGTTCGCTCGCGGCGAGGTCGCGGATCGCGTCGCGGTTCATCGTCAGCTGCGCCGCGCGCGCCGAAGGGACGACATGAAAGCCCTCGGCCTCGACCTCGGCAAGGATTTCGGTGCGGATCGCCTCGACTTCCGGCACGATATGGTCGGGCCGGTGCCTGGCGATCGCGGCGCGCAGCGCGTCGGCGTCGAGCATCGAAAAGACTTCGCATTCGTCGGCGACCTGCATCGCGGGCGCGCCGGCATAGCTGTCGCACGCGATCACATGGCAGCCGAGCCGCTTCGCCGAAATCACGAACTCGCGGCCAAGCTCGCCCGAACCGAGGAGAAGGATCTTTGCGGTGGGGGTCATGTGGCGCTCCGTTGCCCGTCCGAACACCGCTCGCTCCTAATCGGCGTGCCGCGACTTTGCCAGCGGCCAAATGGCGTCGCGCCGCGCGTCAACTTGTGATAGCTTGGACACAACCACCCTGGTGAATGCTGTGGGAGGGCTCAAAATGACGGACGATTGGCGAGTGGATGACCTGGCGCTGTGCATCAGCAGGCACGAGCGTTACCCGCCCGAGGTTCGCCCCGGCGCCGTCTTCACCGTGTGCGCCGTGCTCACCGATATGCCCGACCTCACCGGCGGGGCGGCGGGGACCGCGCTCAACTTTCGTGGCGTCCGCGAACTCGGTCCGCGCGCCGCCTATTGCGCGCGGCGCTTTCGCAAGATCACGCCGACGGCACCCGATGCGTTCGATGCCGAAGTGATCGACATGCTCGCCGCTGTGCAGAGTGCCGTGCGCTAGCTTGATCGGGCTAGAGCGAAACGTCACGGCCCCAACCCTGTCATCCCGGCGAAGGCCGGGATCTCACCTTGGCAATGTGACGCACCGGCGAGATCCCGGCCTTCGCCGGGATGACGATTCCATTAATGTCTCTCTTCGTGCGCTAATCGACTGAATCGATAAGTGTGCCCGAAAAATTGGGGTTGAGTGCGTGCGCCGCTCGGCATAGCTGACCCCTGCATATTATTTCGCAGTGCAGCAAAGAGAAGGAAACACTCTCCCATGGGTATCATCGGAAGCTCGATCAAACCGTTCAACGCCATGTCGTATCATCAGGGCAAGTTCGTCCCCGTGACCGACGCCGACACCAAGGGCAAATGGGCGGTTTTCTTTTTCTATCCGGCCGATTTCACCCTCGTCTGCCCGACCGAGCTCGAAGACCTTGCCGACCAGTATGAAACGCTGAAGGGCCTCGACGTCGAAGTCTATGCCGTGTCGACCGACACGCATTTCAGCCACAAGGCCTGGCACGACAGCTCGCCGGCGATCGGCAAGATCAACTATCATATGCTGGGCGACCAGAACCACGTTCTTGCGAACAATTTTGGCGTGCTGCGCGAAGATTCGGGCCTCGCCGACCGCGCCACCTTCGTCGTCGATCCCGACGGCGTGATCCAGGTGATGGAAATCACCTGCGAAGGCGTCGGCCGCAATGCCGAGGAACTCGTCCGCAAGATCAAGGCCGCGGTCTATGTCCGCGCCAACCCCGGCCAGGTCTGCCCGGCGAAGTGGGAAGAAGGCGCCGAAACGCTCGCGCCCTCGATCGAACTCGTCGGCAAGATCTAAGCCGATAATTTGAATCAAATCCGTGCTCCCGCGAAGGCGGGAGCCCCTCTCCCGGCGGCGCCATTTCGAACCGGCCGGTGATGGGTCCCCGCCTTCGCGGGGACACGGAACTTCAATTAGTCCGATGTTTGAGCTTCGTTCGTCGTGCTCCGGCGCGGCGAACCCTTGCTCCTGTCCGAAAGGCTCTCCCCATGCCGATGCTCGACGCCAATACGACTGCCCAGCTCAAAACCTATCTCGGCAATCTGCGCCGTCCGATCGAACTGGTGGCAAGCCTCGATTCCTCGCCCAAATCGGGCGAGACGCGCGCGCTGGTGGAGGAGGTCGCGGCGCAGTCCGACCTAGTCACCGCGCGTTTCGACGGCGACGACGCCCGCCGCCCGTCCTTCGCGATCCGCGGCGATGAAGGGCGCGCCGAAGCCGTGTTCGCCGGCCTGCCGATGGGGCATGAATTCACCTCGCTGATCCTCGCCTTGCTCCACGTTGGCGGACACCCGCCAAAGGAAGACGCCGAACTGCTCGACGCGGTGCGCGGACTGGAAGGCGATTTCACCTTCGAAACCTTCTTTTCGCTTTCGTGCCAGAATTGCCCCGATGTCGTGCAGGCGCTCAACATCATGGCGGCCCTCAACCCCAATATCCGCCATACGGCGATCGACGGCGCGCTGTTTCAGGACGAGGTCGAGCGCCGCAAGGTGATGGCGGTTCCGGCAGTGTTCCTGAACGGCGAACCTTTCGGCCAGGGCCGCATGGATCTGGCGCAGATTGTCGCGAAGCTCGACACCGGCGCGACGCAGCGCGCGGCCGAGAAGATCGCCGCGAAGGAGCCGTTCGACGTGCTTGTCGTCGGCGGGGGTCCGGGCGGCGCCGCTGCCGCCATCTATGCGGCGCGCAAGGGTATTCGGACCGGCATCGTGTCCGAA
Source organism: Sphingopyxis sp. (assembly GCA_041939405.1). Classification (GTDB taxonomy): domain Bacteria; phylum Pseudomonadota; class Alphaproteobacteria; order Sphingomonadales; family Sphingomonadaceae; genus Sphingopyxis. The sequence continues at coordinate 5,953 of JBGTUD010000180.1, forward strand.
CGCTTCGGCGGGCAGGTGCTGGACACATTGGGGATCGAAAATTTCATTTCGGTCCAGCACACCGAAGGGCCCAGGCTTGCAGCGCAGCTGGAAGCGCATGTGAAGGATTATGACGTCGACGTGATGAACGTCCAGGAAGCCGCGGAGCTGATCCCCGGCGGCGCCAATGGCTTCCACGAAGTCCGGCTCAAGAGCGGGGCGAGCGTGAAGGGCAAGACAGTGATCCTGTCGACCGGCGCGCGCTGGCGCCAGATGGGCGTCCCCGGCGAGGCCGAATATCGGAACAGGGGCGTCGCCTATTGCCCGCACTGCGATGGCCCGCTG
>JBGTUD010000181.1:0-6270 GCA_041939405.1 Sphingopyxis sp.
CGCGTGCCGAGCTATACCGCGTCCAAGTCGGGCGTCGGCGGGCTCACCAAGCTGCTTGCCAACGAGTGGGCGGCGAAGGGCATCCAGGTCAATGCGATCGCGCCGGGTTACATCGCAACGAACAACACCGCGGCGTTGCAGGCCGACGAAACGCGTAACCGCCAGATCATGGAGCGTATCCCGGCGGGCCGCTGGGGCGACCCCGCGGATATCGGCGGCGCGGCGGTCTTTCTCGCGTCGAAGGCGTCGGATTATGTGCAGGGCCATATCCTCGCGGTCGACGGGGGTTGGCTCGCGCGATAACGTCGACCGGCTCCGGGCTGGGGTAAGAATAAAACGGCCGACCAGGTCGGCAAATGGGAGTTGGGATGGGCAGGCTGGTCTTTTTCGGCGAATTGCTGATCCGCTTGACCGCGCCCGGCAATGAATTGCTGATGCAGTCGCCTTCGCTTGACCTGCATGTCGGCGGGGCGGAGGCGAACGTCGCGATCGGCCTCGCGCATCTCGGCCATGATTGCGCGATGGTCGGCAAAATTCCTTCCAATGCTCTGGGTCGCGGAGCAGTGGCGGCGGTGCGCGGCGCAGGCGTCGATTGCACCGCCGTCACCACTGGCCCCGGGCGCATGGGGCTCTATTTCCTCAGCGTGGGCGCCGGGCTGCGTTCCTCCGAAATCGTCTATGACCGTGCCGGATCGAGCTTCGCGGCGAGCGGGGCCGGGGATTATGACTGGGATGCGCTGCTTTCGGGCGCCACCCTGTTGCACCTGTCAGGAATAACACCCGCGCTCGGGCCGCGCTCGGCCGAGGCGGCGTTGGCCGCGGCACGCGCGGCAAAGCGGCTGGGCGTGCCGGTCAGCTTCGACGGCAATTATCGCGCGATGCTGTGGGAGGCGTGGGACAGCGACCCGCGCGCCATCCTGTCCGAACTCATTGGCAGCGCCGACATATTGTTCGGCAACCACCGCGACCTGTCGCTCGTGCTGGGCCAGCAGTTCAGCGGTGACGGTGCGGACCGGCGGCGCGAGGCGGCGGAGGCGGGCTTTGCCGCTTTCCCCTCGCTGCGGCTCATCGCGTCGACCGCGCGCCATACGGTGACCGCCGACCATCACCGCATCGCGGCGCGCGTCGACCTGAGGGGCAGCGCGCACCAGACGGGCGAGATCGATGTCACCGGCATCGTCGACCGCATCGGTGCGGGCGACGCCTTTGCCGCGGGCGTGCTCCACGCGCATCTTGCGGGCGGCGATGCGGAGGCGATGGCGAAAAGCGGACTTGCGCTCACCTGCCTCAAACATTCGCTTCCCGGCGATGCGAGCCGCTTCGGACAGGGCGATATCGACGCTTTCCACGGCGGCGGGCTCGATGTCCGGCGCTAGGTTGACGCGGCGCGCGCTGCTTGCAGCAGGCGCCGTGGCGGCTTTTGCTCCGCCGCTGTTCGCACATACGGCTCCGCAGGTGAGGGCGTTCAAAGGCATTCGCTATGCCACCGCGGAGCGCTTTGCCGCGCCGGCCCCGCTGCTGGACAACCGCAGGGCGCTCGGCGCCTTCGGTCCCGCCTGTCCGCAGCGCGGGGATCGCTACCGGCCGCAGTCGGAAGACTGCCTGTTCCTCAATATCTGGACGCCCTCGACCGAGACGCGCGGCAACCGCCCCGTCATGGTCTATTTCCACGGCGGCGCCTATTCGACCGGCAGCGTCACCGATCCGATCAACGACGGTGCCGCGCTGGCGGTGCGCGGCGATGTCGTCGTCGTCACCGTCAACCACCGGCTGAACGCGCTCGGCTATCTCTATATGCCGGGGCGCTTCCCCGACAGCGGCAATGCGGGACAGCTCGACCTGATCGCTGCGCTGCAATGGGTTCAGCGCAATATCGCGGCCTATGGCGGCGATCCCGCCAATGTCACCGTCTTTGGCCAGTCGGGTGGCGGGGCGAAGATCGCGACGCTGATGGCGATGCCGGCGGCAAAGGGGCTGTTTCACAAGGCGATCACGATGAGCGGGCAGCAGGTGACGGCGTCGGGGCCGCTCAACGCCACGAAGCGCGCCGAAGCCTTTCTTGCCAAGTTGGGGGAGGGCGTCGATCCCGCGACGGCACCCGTGGAAGCGCTCGTCGACGCGCTGGCGGCGACCGACCCCGTGCTCGGCGGGGGCGTCTATATGGGACCGGTGCTCGACATGAAGCATCTCATGCGCCATCCCTTTTGGCCCGACGCGGCGCCGCAGTCGCGCGCCATTCCGATGATGCTCGGCAATACGGTGATGGAAACGCGCGCCTTTTACGCGCCCGACGGGAAGCAGCTCGCGGGGCTGGACTTTGCCAATCTTGCCGAGCGGATCGCCCCCGAAATGCGGATCGACATTCATCCCGAATGGGTGGTGGGGCAGTTTCGCGCGCGCTATCCTGGTGCGCCGCCGCTTGAGCTTTTTCACCGCATCGTTACCGCAGCGCGAAGCTGGCGCGGGCAGGTCGAGGAGGCGGAGGCGCGGGCGCGGGCGGGCGTGCCCGCGTTCGTTTATCAGCTCGATTTTGAGGATGCGAAGCACACCGACGATATCGGATTCGCCTTTGGCACCACTCCCGACGCGACCCCCGCGCAGCGGGCAATGAGCGAACGGATGATGGACGCCTTTGTCCGCTTCGCACGCACCGGCGATCCGGGCTGGCCCGCCCATGATCTGGACCGGCGCGCGACGATGATTTTCGATACGGACAGCCGGGTCGAAAACGACCCGCGCCGCTGGGAGCGCGAATTGTTCGCGCGCGTGCCCTATATCCAACCGGGGACGTAAAACGCTGCACCCCATATCGTCATCCCGGCCTTCGCCGGGATGACGCGCAAGGATCAGACGACCCCCTGCGACCCCAGCCAGTTCCAAAGCAATTCGGGCCAGATCGCGACGGGCAGCCCCGCGGTCTTCATCAGGCCGAAGCCATGCTCGCCGCGCGCAAACCAGTGCGCCTCGACCGATGCGCCGACCGCGCGCGTCGCCTGATGCAGCTGCAGGCTGTTCTCGATTGTCACCACGCTGTCATCCTCGGCATGGAGCAGCCAGAGCGGCGGCTGGCCGGCGCGAACATTCTTGTCGGGCGAATAGCGTTGCACGCGTTCGGCATCGGGGTTCGCCCCGATCAGCTTTTCGCGGCTTCCGACGTGCGCGACCTCTGCATCCATCGACACCACAGGATAGATGGCCGCGAGCGCATCGGGGCGCGCGGACAGGTTATCGGCTCCGTCGACTGCTTCATATACCGTGGCATCGAACCGTGTGAGCAGGCTCGTCGCGACATGGCCCCCGGCCGAGAAGCCGCCGAAGGCAACACGCGCAGGGTCGATCCCGTCCGTCGCCGCGCGGCTGCGCACCAGCCGCACCGCCCGCTGCGCGTCGGCGAGCGGAACGTCGGAACCGTTCGCCCAACCATCGCCGGGGAGCCGATAGAAGAGGACATAGACGGTGACCCCGCGCGCGGTCAGCCAACGGGCAAGCTCATAGCCCTCTTTATCGACGACGACATAGCGGTAGCCGCCGCCGGGCGCGAGGATCACCGCCGCGCCATTGGGCTTTGCCGGACGGAAAATATCGAGCCGCGGCCACGTGATATGCTCGAGCATGCGGTCGCTGGCTTGCGGGTCGTCGCTCCGCTGGACGGTGCGTTCGACAAGCCCCGCGGGCGGCGTCAGATGCCCCGCGGGCCATAGGGCGATGCTCTTGTCGGGGGCGAGTCCGGCAGGACGCGTCCACGCCTCGCGCGCGGCCGCGCTGGCGAAGGGCAGGGCAAGACTGCCCGCGAGCAGCGCGCGGCGTCCGACCCTCATGGTGCGGGGCTTTCGTTGGGATAGGCGATGATCAGCACCAGCGGTTCGCTGCCGGTCTGGCGGATGCCGACCTGGGCGCCCTTGTAGAGCCACGCCGCCATCCCGCTTTTGAGTTCGGCCTCCTCGCCGTCCGAATGGACGATGCCGGTTCCCGACACGACATAATAGATTTCGTCGTGCGAAATCGGGTGGACGCCGATCGCCGCGCCGACGTGCAGCGCGCGCTTGCGAAATTCGAAGCTGCGCGGCGCGGGGACATGGTCGCTGATCCGCCAAGCGGTCGACAGGCCGATCGCGCCGTGCGGCGGGGGCTCTTCGCGGACCGTTTCGCTTTCGTCGATCACGACCATCGCCGGGGCGGCGGCGAGCAGCAGGGCGGCAAGCACGCTCATTGCTCCTGTCCCCGCGAAGCGCGGTCGCGCGCCGACAGATGTTCCTGCGGCAGCGGCGCGGTCTGCGCGGGATAGCGCCCCGATCTGGGCTCCATCGTGGTCAAATCCCATTCGGCCTCGACAAAGGGCGCGCGGACGGCCTCCTTGACCTTGGGATAGGCGCTGACCTCGCGCTCGTCGTCGATCACTTCGCCGCGTCCTTCGGCGACAAAGAACAGCACGCGGATCTCTTCTGCATCGCGCGCCCAGGGCCGCGCGCCGGCGGTTGCCAGCACCGAGGTTTCGACCGCGCGCGAGGGCAGGATGCTATAGCCGGTAAGGGGAGCGAGCGGCGCCTTGGCGCGGATCAGCTGCGCCTCGGTTTCGCCATAGCGGCCGAATTCGGGCAGCGGCTTGCCGTGGCGGTCGACGTGCAGATTGTCCTTGCCATAATATTGAAGGTCGCCGTCGCCGCCGAGCATCAGGAAGGGCAGGTCCTCGTCGGTGTCGTTGCCGCCGCGCATCACATTGCCGACCGCGGTAATCTGCCCCGTCACATAGTCGTGCCCGACCCATTCGAGGTTCATCAGATTATAATGCACCGCGCGGTGCTGCGGGTTGTAGATGAGGTTGTTGATCATCAGCGCCTGCGCACCGCCCTTGATCAGCGGGTTGCGCTCGACATTGTGCGCCCAGACGTTGCGGTAAAAGACGATGCCCGTCGCATTGTCGTGGATCAGCGATCCCTTGCTATGCTCGCCCTTGGGATGGCTCGCATCGGCCAGCCCTTCGGCGGCTAGATTGTTCGAAAAAGTGATGTTGTGGCTGGTGCCCTTGCGCCATTCGTCGACCGTTGTGCCGGCGAAACGCGGGCCCGATGCCGACATATTCTCGTCGATCGCCCACAGGAAGGTGCAATGGTCGACGATGACATTGCGCGCGGCGACCGTCGAAAAGGCGTCGGCTTCCCACCCGCTGCGCTTGGGCTGGCCGTCGACCCCGGTATAAACGCGCAGGTGGCGGATGATCACGTCATGCGTTTTGACGTCGATGCCGGTGCGGATCAGCGTGATGCCGGGCCCAGGTGCGGTCTGACCGGCGATGGTCAGATAGGGATGTTTGATCTCCAGCGATTCGCGGCCCATGTCGATGACGCCGCCGACTTCGAACACGACGATGCGCGGGCCCGGCGTGTCGATTGCCGCCTTCAGTGATCCCGGCCCGTCGGGGGCCAGCGTCGTTACACGGATGATCTGCCCGCCGCGCCCGCCGGGGGTGACGGCGGCGGGGCCCACGGCGCCGGGAAAGGCTGTCGCGGCCACATCGGCCGCCTGCACTGCGCCAGCGGGCATCGCGCACACGAGGAAAAGCGCGGCCAGCCAAGGGTTTTTGAGCATCCTGTCCATCCTTCTTCTTTGGGTATTGACAATGGCGTGACAATCCGCAATCTTTCTGACACCGGTTACCTCAATCGGTCAACGAGAAAATTGCAGATGGGAGAGCGATTGCCCCGGTTGGCCGCAAAGCGCAGGCCGCCGACGTCACTCTTCGAAAAATTTGAACAGGACGAATCGATCGATTCGTTCGCGATTGCTAAAGTAACCGGTGTCATTTCTTGCATGGGCAAGGGCGCGGGGCGATAAGGGAGGATGAAAATGGCTAACCATATGGGGCGAAGCGCACATATTTTGACCCGGCTTGCGTGCGGTGCATCGCTTGCCGCGATGGCGATGTCCCCGGCCTGGGCGCAGGACGCAGTCGATGAAGCACCCGCGGCCGAGGACGAGATTATCGTCACCGGCTTCCGCGCCTCGCTCGACAAGGCGCTCGACCAGAAGCGCAACTCGACCGCAGCGATCGACGTGATCGTCGCCGAAGACATCGCCAAATTCCCCGATCAGAATCTCGCCGAATCGCTGCAGCGCATTCCCGGCATCTCGATCCAGCGTGACGCGGGCGAAGGCCGCGCCATCACCGTTCGCGGTCTGGGGGCGCAATTCACGCGCGTCCGCCTGAATGGCATGGAGACGATCGCCACATCGACCGATGGTGCGTCGGCCAACCGCGACCGCGCGTTCGAC